>DGIE01000025.1 GCA_002393025.1 Holosporaceae bacterium UBA3830
CTTTTGATAGGAGAATCGCTATAATTAATCAGATTCATGCTAGAATGAAAAATGCATAACGACATAATTAAATAAAGCCGCTACTCATTGCCGCAATGCATTTCAAATCTTCTTAAGTCGTGGAAAGGGAAGGAGTGAACCTCCTTTCCCAGAATAATGTTAATATCATTTGTTGAGAAAACGCTCGGCATCATCTACTGCTGTCTTACCGGATTCTTTTTTATCCATTCTTCCAAAAATTTAACCATTTCTTCGGCGTCTGTCGCCTTCTTTGCGATATCCAATGCTGTCCTGCCTTTTCTATCTTTAAGTTCAATATTGGCCGGATTTTTTTCATTATCCAAGAGTAATTCTGCTATATATATCGCTCTTCTACCGAACATATTTGAATTTGCTGCTATTGCCATTAAAGGATATCCGAAGTCATTGGACCTGATGTTGGGATCGGCCCCTTGTTCCAAGAGTAATTCTACTGCGTCTACATCACCTGAGGAAGCAGCTATATATAGAATCGTCCCCATGCTATCACAAAAGTTGATATCAGCACCTTTCTTTATTAACAATTCGACAACTTCTTTCTGTTTACAAAGTGCAGCTGTTTTCAATGCATCCCAAAGATCTTCCTTGCTTATGTTTTTCTTTGTCAAACGATTAATTGTGTCGATATCACCTTCTTTTATCGCATTATCAAATTGTTCCTTTTCTACTTCTCCCATTTCGTATAACTCGCCTTCTTTCTTCTCCTCCTCTTCTCTTTTCTCCTTTTCTCCTATCTTCTTGTATTCCATTTTTGACCGCAACAACTCTGCTAGGTCCCAATCCAGTTGTCGAGCATAATCTATCGCGCTTGATCCTGAGTTATCTCTCTGATCAATTTTTGCCCCTTTTTTCACTAATAATTCTGCTATTGCAGTTCTTTCATGGATGTTAGTGTCATCTTCCAGCAAAACAATCTGTATCAGGGGAGTAGAGCCATTCTTATCTTTATAGTTAGCATTTGCTCCATATTTCAGCAATATCTCCGATATTTCTTGTCTCATATGAATATTGATTGCAGATAATGTTATCATTAACATTTTTGACAATTCTTCATCGCTAAATTTCCCATCTCTTACAATAGAATCAATCTCAGAAATATTCGCTTCTTCACTAGCGTTTTTTATAGCACTCCTCAATACGGCCAAATTGCCGGCCAGCGCATCTCCTACGCACAACGTAACCAATATTGGACAGAGAAGCTTCAAAGTTTTGCTAATTTTTCTCATAAATACTTTCCTTTCAAAAAAAATGCCTAATACCTATTAGACTAACATATAATTGTTAATTAATTCTTAATTTTTATACTGAAATCAGTTATTAGACAAAAAAAATTAGCAATCAATTTTGACTGCGAAGTCTGGTTGCTTTCCTTCGATCATTTTCGTGCATGACATTTTCCATGACGCGGATATACTCATCGACCATGGCATCACGGTCGGAATATTTTTTCGCCTGCTGATATCCTTTTTGAATGAGATGGTTTCGCAACTTCGGATCATTTACCAGACGGTGCATCGCTCGAGTTATGCTGTCCGTGTCGAATGGATCGAAAAATAGCGCAGCGGAACCAGCGACTTCCGGAAGAGAAGCGGCATTGCTGCAGGCAACAGGAATTCCGTTTGCCATCGCCTCGATGATCGGCATCCCGAAACCTTCGTAAACCGACGGATGAATGAATGCCAACGCGTTTTTCAGCAGAATTCCTAACTCTTCATCCGGAACAAATCCCGTGATAATTACACGATCGGAAGAAAATTCTTCAATAGGACGCGACTGATATACGCCACGGTGATCACCGACCAAAATTAATTTTATATCGGAATTTTTTTGCGCGAATTTATTGAAAGCCTTTATCAATGCTCCATGGTTTTTGTTTCTCCACCATTTAGAACAAAAGATAAAATATTTTTGAGATTTCAATCCATGTTTGTTCAATACATTTGCGCGTTTTTCGGGATCGTTTTCCGGATATATTCTGGTTCCCAATTGAGTCGGAATATGCTTCACAAAATCCTTCGATACATGAAACTTATCGCAAATTCGATTTTGCGAAAATTCCGATATGGTGATGATCTTTTTTGAAAAATATATCGCATCCTTTAGCCCCATACTTGATCCTAATTGATGTCCTTGAGTCGCAAAAAATTCAGGAGAGACATCAAAACAGGCTATATCGTGTATTGTAGAAATTCGAGGAACATTTGTGAAATTACAATAACTGGCATCCCCGATTGGGTCCCACACCAAATCGCAATTTTGATCACAAAAAATCAAGTCGTGATACAGTAGTTGTATCAGTCTGTCTGGGAAAATACTTGGTCGTATATTGAAGACATATTCCGTGAAAAAGAAGGTAATAGGGAAACAATTCGTCCCGATCAATTTTATATTAGGGTAATTTGGAAAATTGTAAACATGTTCGTCCTTTTTTGATATGAGGATTAAGAATCTCCAATTCGGACGTTTTTTGGCGATATCTGTAACCAGGGATCGGGTCAACGTCATCATTCCTCCCTTTGCGGTAAAATTCGCCATGTCTACAATTATGTCCCGCGTTATATTTGCAGGGCGGTCTTTCAGAATGCTGACGCGTTCGGTGGTAAACACGTCACTGAGCGGGCTTTTCGTGCGGGTGAGTAAAAACAAAAAGAAGATTACCACTAAAGAACAAAAGCAGAGAAGAATCGTCTTAATTGTGCGACGTAATATTAGACCAAGAGGAATGCTACAGATAAATTTTCTGATGATTTCTAGATTTTTTTGAAAGTAGCTATTTGATTTTAATTTATTTTTAGATATCCTCCATTTTTTGTCAAATATTATTTTGGCAAAACGCTTCATATCATGCTCCTTTCAACAGAAACTTATGCTCATTCTTTCAGTTATTTATTAAGAATTAGTTAAAATTTTTGAGCTTTGCTCTTTCCTCAAATCATTTTCGTGCATGACATTTTCCATGACGCGGATATACTCGTCGACCATGGCATTACGGTCGGAATATTTTTTCGCCTGCTGATATCCTTTTTGGACGAGATGGTTTCGCAACTTCGGATCATTTACCAGACGGTGCATCGCTCGAGTTATGCTGTCCGTGTCGAATG
>DGIE01000094.1 GCA_002393025.1 Holosporaceae bacterium UBA3830
GCTCTACCAACTGAGCTATGACCCCAACGCAGGGATATAATGTACTATCTCTTAACCATTTTCAAGAGATATTTAGATATTTTCTGTCCTTTTTCGAATGACTAATCTCTTTATGTGACGGGCATCTGCTTCGGCAATTTCAAACTCTATTCCGGAAGGATGGATAAACGTTTCTCCACGCGTAGGCATTCTGCCAGCCAGAAACATGACTAATCCCCCCAGAGTCTCAAAATTTATCTCCTTGTTCTCATTTTTCAACAAAGGTTTGATTAAATCTATATCTAATTTTTCCTCGCACTCAGATATGAGCATTTTAGCATCTGCAGCAAAACTTCCGTCTTGTTTATTTATGATTTGAGGAAAGATACTTTGATTTTGCTGAATCTCTCCAACAATTTCGGAAACTACGTCTTGGAGAGTAACCAAACCATCGATACCGCCTAGTTCATCAACCACGAGAGCCATATGGTTCGCGGAAGCTTTGATCTCAACCAAAAGCTCAAGTAACTGAATACTCGGAGCAACGTATATAACTTCTTTCAGCAAAGAATGAATGTCAAAGGAATCCGAATTATGTATGTAAGGCAGAAAATCTCTCACACGAACTATTCCTACGACATTATCCAGAGTATCCTTGTAGATGGGTATTTGCGAAAAATTATTCTTGGAAAAAATCTCAATGAACGAATCTAAACTCGTGTCGATTTTCGTGGCAACGATATCTGCACGAGGAACCATAATGTCCTCCGCTGTCAGATCTTTTAACCCTAAAACATTTGAAACCAATGCCAGCTCGCTGGTGTCATCAGTATTCAATTCCTGAGCTACCTCAGAATCCGCCTCAATAAGATCTTCCAACCTATCTATAAGGGGAACTTCTTGCTCATGCCTGTGAAAAATCCTGGACAGTAAATTTCTTAACTTAGACATGTCTACTCCTTTATCTGATATGGATTGCTTACTCCGATGGTTTGTAGAATTTTCACCTCCAGATCTTCCATCTTTTCGGCTTCCTCATCTTCAACATGATCGTAACCCAGCAAGTGCAACACGCTGTGGATAACTAAATGATTCATGTGATCATCGAAAGATTTTCCTTGTTCTTCGGATTCTCGCTTGATGGTTTCGTAAGCAAAAGCGGAACACCCCAGAACACAAGATGCTGCGGGTAGATCTTCGTCGGCACAGCAATTACAGGCGTCTTCCGAATGATCTGCACAATGACAATCTTCACCGCAATCGCAACCGCATTTATCATACTCTGAATCCGCACAATGGCAATCCTCTCCGCAACCACAAACAAAATCATCATACTCTGAATCTGATTCCATAGGAAAAGATAAAACATTGGTAGGGGAATCAATTCCTCTATACGTTTTATTTAAAATTCTTATCTCTTCATCGCTGGTGCATAGAACACTGATTTCAATATCATCATGCTGTAATTTGAGATAAGAAAACACAGCTTTAGTTGCATTCTCTATCAATTTTTTGATTTTTTCAGCATCCCAGTTGTCATTTTCGACTATGATTTCAACATTCATGTGTTTCTCCTATTAAACTGTGTGATACTGCGTTTGTTATGGAGACTTTTACAATATCCCCGATATCCAAATTATCTGCATTGTTAACAGTGACTGCCTGAAAATATTCACTTTTTCCGACAAGTTGACCTGAGTGACGACCTTCTTTAGTCAGCAATACCTCAACCTGCCTTCCGACAAACGACGAGTTAAAATCTGACTGTTGCTGATTCAGAAGGTTTTGCAATCTCTGCAATCTTGCGGTCTTTATGTCTTCAGAAATTTGATTTTTCATTTTTGCAGCCGGAGTGTTTGGTCGCGGACTATATTTAAATGAATAGGCTTGAGAAAATTTCACTTTTTTCACGAGGTCCAAGGTATCTTCGAAATCCTTATCCGTTTCTCCGGGGAATCCTACGATAAAATCAGATGAAAACGCCATGTCTGGACGATAGCTTCTCAACATGTCGATAACTTCAAAATATCTTTCTCTGCTATACTTCCGATTCATTTTTTTCAAAATTTCATCAGATCCAGACTGCACAGGCAAATGAAGGAAAGGCATCAGTATATTGATATCACGATGAGCTTTTGCTATATCTTCATCGACGTCCTTTGGGTTGGATGTCGTATATCTCAGTCTCTTCAAACCATCAATCGACGAAAGTTCCCACAACAGTCGAGAAAGTCGACAATTTTCGCCGGAGTCATCCAATCCATTATATGAATTTACATTTTGTCCGAGCAGAGTTATCTCCTTCACTCCTCTTGAAACAAGAGATTTTGCTTCAGATACTATTTCCTTCACACTTCTGGAAAACTCTCTACCTCTTGTGTGAGGGACAACGCAATATGTACAAAAATTATCACATCCTTCTTGAATGGTGAGAAATTCGGAAACGTTTCTTTCCGTAAGAGGATCTGTTTCATTAAATCTTTCGAACTTATCTGAGGCCTTCAGTTCGGTCAAAACCAAAGTATCCAAATCTTTGTTTTTTATCAAATCCCCTAGTCTATCGGAAATATTTTGAATATCCTGAGGTCCTAAGATCATATCGATATACGGATGCCTTGCCAGGAGATCCTGCGGTCTGGACTGAGCTACACATCCTGCCACGACAATGATAAAATCATCTTCAGGGCTCTTATCCTTTAGAATTTTGGCCCGCCCCAGATCTGAAAACAGTTTATCATCCGCTTTTTCTCTGATACTGCAAGTGTTAAAAATCAACAAATTTGCATTTTCGGCATTATCTTCTTTTTTATGACCCAACGATGTCAAAATATCTTCCATTCTTTGAGAATCGTAGACATTCATTTGGCATCCATAGCTTTTTATGTAAAAACGCATCATTTTCTCTTCGATTTATTCCAATCACTCATAAATTTTTTTAAGCCTATATCTGTTAATGGATGAATAAAGAACTGCTGAAGAACATTCTCCGGAATAGTGATGGCATCCGTTCCTGCTATCGCAGCTTGAATAAAATGGTTGATATTCCTAATCGATGCAGACAGCACCCTCGTTTCGAAACCATGAACATTGTAAACCTCCACTATATCAGAGATAAGATTTATACCATCCTGTCCTATATCATCGACTCTCCCGACAAACGGTGAAACATATGTAGCTCCACACTTCGCTGCCATTATTGCTTGCGGAACAGAAAAACACAAAGTCAGATTAGTGGCAATTCCCTTGTTCGACAAATTCTTACAGGCCTTTAGACCATCAAATGTACATGGCAACTTGACACAGATATTAGGGTGAATTTTTGCAAGACTTTCTCCTTCCTTTACCATATCATCAAAATCACTAGAAATCACCTCGACACTTATCGGACCATTAATTAACTTACTGATTTCCAATGCAATTTTCTGGACATCTTCATTTTCTTGCTTCGACAATATCGTAGGATTTGTCGTCACTCCATCTATAAAATCCTTATACCTTTCAATTGCTCCAATATCAGCAGTATCCAGAAATATTTCCACAATCCCCTCCAAAATAACGAGGTTCATTATAATCTAAAACGAATAACTTTCATACCATTTTCACAACTCGGTAGACAAGGCGATTATCTATATTGGATCCAATGTTTAAAGTTGTAGTGTTTTTCTTGATAGGGGATGTAGAGCTTTTTGATATAGAATGTAAAAAACAAGCAATCTATCACAAAAAAACATTTCTTAGAAAAAATTAACCATTTTTTTACACTATTCTTGTACTATGTTTGTATACGTTTGATGGAAAAGGAAATGAGGTTAAAAAATTTTAGATTAAAAGGAATCCGCCGAGGGGCTGCCTTGATCGAATATGTACTGATCGCTTCCTTATTGAGCCTCGCACTCGTGGGAGGATACAGAAGCGTGGGAAGCGGATACACGAGAATATATGGCAATATAAGTAGCTCTTTACCGTAACCTAAACCTTAAGCGTATTTAGTATATCCTCTATCCTTTTGGCGCGTTCACGTGAAGTATCCGCTACAAATCTGACTTCGGGAACAAACTTTAGCTTCACATTGGTCCCTATAGCCCTCCTTATCTGAGGAGAATGCCTCTCTAAAAAATCACGACATACCCCCCCGTCCAAATCATCACAAACTGACGATACAAAAATCTTCGCATGTCTCAAACAAGAACTGACAATCACATCAGTTATAACAATCATTTGAGAATTTATACCACTACTATCCCTAAGCTCTCCACGAATCAGGTACTCGGAAACCACCTTTTTTATCTCCGAAGCTACCCTATCAGATCTTGATCCGGTACTCTTTTTCATAAGAAATCCACTATAATTGACGAGCAACTTCTTCAATTTCGTAACATTCGATAACATCTTTCAGATGTATGTCGTTATAATTTTCCAGGCATATACCGCACTCAAACCCCGCACGGACTTCCTTGACGTCATCCTTTTCGTGCCTGACCGATTTTACAACCCCAGTATGCACCACGATCCCATCACGAAGCAAGCGCGCCTTTGCCCCCCTCTTGACTATTCCATCCAGAACCATACATCCCGCTATTCTACCATAACGAGAAATATCAAAAGTTTTCCTGACTTCAGCACTACCAAGCACTTTTTCTTTTTCATCAGGAGCTAACATACCGGACAACAGAGCTTTCATATCGTCAATCAAATCGTAAATTACGGAATAATATCTAACCTGCAGCCGATCACGAGCAATTTGATCCCTGGCCTGCAGATTTGCTCTAACGTTAAAACCAAGTATCATTGCCTGAGATGCTTTAGCTAGAACGACATCACTTTCAGTAATCTCTCCCACTCCAGAGTGAATGATCTTAATTGCAACCTCATCATTAGACAACTTTTGCAAGCTAGAACTAATCGCTTCAGAAGATCCCTGAACATCTGCCTTCAAAATTACAGACAAAACCTTCAATTTTTCTTCCGATTCCAATCTAGAGAACATCTGCTCAACCGTAGTATGAGTGGATACAACCCAAGCTTGCTCTCTTTTTTTCCTGTCTCGATAACTGGCTATTTCCCTTGCCTTTGCGTCATTCTCAACGACAACAAAATCATCACCCGGTACTGTTGTTCCATTAAAGCCTATAACCTCTCCCGGCATCCCCGGAGTCAACTCCGACAAAGCTTCTCGACAATCATTTCTAATTCCACGAACTTTACCAAACACTGTTCCAGAAACGAAAATATCACCGATTTTCAAGGTTCCTTTATTTATCAACACGGTTGCGACTGACCCCAACCCTTTTTCTACCTTGGATTCTATTACCACACCTTCTGCGGTTCTGTCAGGGTTGGCCTTCAATTCCAGCATTTCTGCCTGCAAAAGAATAGCCTCCTCCAACTTGTCTAGATTTATCTTTGCCTTGGCAGAAATCTCAACATCTATAACATCTCCACCGTAAGATTCGACAAATACCTCATAATTCATCAAATCTTTTCTTACTTTATCTGGATTAGCTCCGGGCTTGTCTATCTTGTTGATTGCAACAATCATAGGCACTTGTGCAGCTTTTGCGTGATGTATCGCCTCAATCGTTTGATCTTTCACACTATCATCGGCCGCCACAACCAAAACAACCACATCCGTGACATTGGCTCCTCTGGACCTCATCTCGGTAAATGCAGCATGTCCCGGAGTGTCAATAAAAGTGATCTTTCTATTATCTTTCAAAGTCACCTGATAAGCACCTATTCCCTGAGTAATTCCCCCTGCCTCATTTAATGCAACATCTGTCTTCCTCAAGGCATCCAAAAGGGAAGTTTTCCCATGATCGACATGTCCCATAATTGTAACAACAGGAGGTCTCGGCTTCAAATCCTCTTCGGTATCAACTTTTTTCAGTCCTAATTCAACATCGCTATCGCTTACTCGCTTTATTTTATGACCAAACTCTGAGACAACGAGTTCAGCTGTATCCGCATCTATAATTTGATTGGCTGTAACCATCATCCCAAGTTTCATTAAACACTTTATAACCTCTCCTGTTCTCGTCGCCATTCTATTGGAAAGCTCTTGAACGCTTATAGTTTCAGGGACTATCACTTCTTTCACAACTTTTATCTCTTCCTGAGGTTTGGAAGCATTCAATTTGTTTTTCTGTCTTGCTCTGCGGAGTGAAGACAGCGAACGAGTCCTTTCTTCTCCCTCTTCATCCAACGCATTATATATGGAAATCCGGCCTGAAGAATTCGAGTACTTTCCTTTCAACTCCTTGATATCTTTCTTCACCGCAAGGGTCTTCTTTTGGGAATTATTGGTTTTAACAAAACTATCTTCATTTTCAGAAGAATCGGAATACCTGTCGGAACGCATTCCCCTTCTCGGTTGGACCTTACTATGAGATTCTTTGATTTTCACTATGTTGTTCGAAAAGGATCTTTCTCCGATTTCTTTTTCTTTCCTCTTCCCTTTCTCTTCAGACGCAGACTCTGAATCTCTGTTTTTTTTCTCGTTCCCCTGTTCTGATAAGTTTTCTTCAGATTTTCTCTTCTCTTCGAGCTCCCTTTTCAACTTTTCATCGGCCTCTTTTTGTAAACGAAGCCTTTCCTCTTGCTCCTTGCTTTCCTTAATTGCATCTTTAACAACTTTCAATCTGGTTTGCATTTCTGCAGAGGTCAAATCTCCCTGTTTTAGTTCCGAAGACTGAGGTTTTGTTGTCACATTACCGGCAGGACGAATAAAACGCCTTTTCTTTACCTCAACAGTAACAACTTTGGACTTTCCATGAGAAAAACTCTGTCTTACCCTTCCGATTGGAGAATCCGTACTTTTCTTTACATCCGCAGGACGCGATAAACTTAATGTACCCTTCTTTACTTCCGACATAATATCTCCAATCTACTTAAACCAATGTTCCCTGGCCTTCATAATGATGTCACTGGCTTCAGTTTCAGAAAAATTCGGTAAAAGTTCGACTAACTCACTCGCACTCAAATCTGCAACATCATCTAGCTTTGTAACCCCAGCATTCGCCAGGATAAGCAAATCGCCATTGGAAAACGCACCCAACTCCATCACTTTTTCATCAATATTCTTTTCACTTAACTGCTTCTTAATTTCTTCTTCTTTTTTATTTAATTCA
>DGIE01000073.1:0-2837 GCA_002393025.1 Holosporaceae bacterium UBA3830
CGAGTTATGCTGTCCGTGTCGAATGGATCGAAAAATAGCGCAGCGGAACCAGCAACTTCCGGAAGAGAAGCAACATTGCTGCAGGCAACAGGAATTCCGTTGGCCATTGCTTCGATGATAGGCATCCCGAAGCCTTCATAAACCGACGGATGCACAAACGCCAACGCATTTTTCAGCAGAATTCCCAGATCTTCATCCGGAACAAATCCGCTGATAATCAGGCGGTCGGAGCAAAAATCCTTTATCGGGCGCGATTCGAACATATCCGGATGCTTGCCCACCAAAATCAATTTTATCTCTGAATTCTTCTGCGCAAATTTGTTAAACGCTTTCATCAAATTGACATGATTTTTATTCCTCCACCACGACGAGCAAAATAT
This sequence comes from Holosporaceae bacterium UBA3830, assembly GCA_002393025.1. Lineage (GTDB taxonomy): Bacteria > Pseudomonadota > Alphaproteobacteria > UBA3830 > UBA3830 > UBA3830. The sequence continues at coordinate 381 of DGIE01000073.1, forward strand.
GAAATATTTCTGCGATTTCAGCCCGTACTTATCCAAAATCTTTTTAACCTTATCGATCTTGTCGCTCGAGTAAACTCGCGTCCCAAGTCTTATCGGAATAACTTTCACCAGATCCTCTGCCTCCGGGAAATTTTTCTCGATTCTTTTCCTTGAAAATTCCGATACCGTTATGATTTTCTTTGAAAAATGAACAGAGTTTTCTTGGCACATTTTTGATTCCAATATCCAAGTATCTCCTCCCAAAAATTTGGGGAAAATATCAAAACAAGCCGTATCATGGATTGTGGAAATTTTGGGTATGTTTACAAAGTTGCAGTAACAAGAAAACCCAACTGGATTCCACAGCAAATCGCAATTTCGATCGCAAAAAATTCGATCGTAATATAACAGTTGTGTCAATTTATCGTGAAATATACCAAATGACTTTAACTTGAAAAAGTGTTCAGCAATAATAAAATTAAGAGGAAAGCATTCTATTTCTATTAGTTTTATGTTGTCAGCCTTTGGTAAGTTATACACGTGTTTTTGGCCTTTTGACACAAGCACCAACAATCTCCAATTCGGTCGCTTCTTTGAGATATCAGTAATAAGGGCTCGAGTTAAATTCATGATACCACCCGGCGCACACATGGAAGACATATCAACGATTATATCCTTTGTGATATGAGCAGGACGCTCTTTCAATATGCTAATCCGACCGTTGGTGAAAACATCGCGGAGAGGACTTTTCGTTTGAATAAGTAAACAAATAAATCCGGCAAGTACGAAAGAGCAAACACAAATAAGCGCATTTTTTGCCACAGACTTCCATGTTAAACGAGATTTTATCCTTTGATTAAATTTTTTGATATTTGTAAACAGCATTTGCAGGTGATTGCCTTGTTTTGATCGATTTTTTCTATTAGATCGATTCATTGGTTATTCCTCGCCACAAAAATCTTTACAAAGGCATTTTTTCAACTATTCGTTAATAATTCGTTAAGATTTTGAACCTCCGGTTGTTCAAAAACGTGAGATATTTTTTTGAAATTCATTATTAGGACTTCCTTTGAACACAATTAATTCCCGATAGTGGTTGTTTTCCATAAATATCCTCTTGGTTCCGTTTCGCAGATAGTTTTTTCCATACTCATAGAAGCCGCTTATATATCCGTCTTTGCTCTCATAAATCAATATTCGATATTTTATGACTTTCACTATCTGATCCCATAAAAAATCTTCATCGGCCAGCAATCCTCCTTTTAGATTTGCATACAACCTTACAAACTTTGGGATTTTTTTCTCTTCTTCAGGTGTTAAATTGAGAGAGCATATTGCGCATTGATTAGAGTAATTTCCCCACGACGATTTTCTGTCGATTTGTTTAAAGGAACGATCGGAGATGTCCTCATAAAATGCATTAGCGAATTGATTAAGTATGACCGCAGGATAAATAAGAATATCTTTTCCGTTGATAGATAAAAAAGAAGGTTTTTTCTCCTGATTTCTGGCGCAACTTATTTTTGTCATATGTTCCCGCAACCATTCAGAAAATCTGGATTTTTTTGATTTTTTCTCCAACAGATTTTTTGTTTCAGCTTTCCATTTTTCCAATTGTTTTTCCAAATCGCATCGTTTTTCAGGATTTTGTTCAGAAAGGAGCAAATTTATCAAGGTTTCACCTGACTTTAATTTTTGCTCCAGGTGAGATTTTCTAACAGTTGTTGTTAATTGATGTTCGGTAAAACAATTAATCCATTTGTCTGTATTTTTCAGTATATTCTTTTTGAATGGAATGATTTCACTTGATATCGCATTTTCTGTGAACAAAAGCGAAGCTATTACACACAAAGTTTTCCAACCAGTTGCCATATTGATCGTCTCTCTTCTTCATATAGGAGTACGTATAACATTTTCGAAAAAAAAATTCCAAGATTTCAGAAATTCTCCTGTGAACAGTAAGATCTTTGTCCAATTTTGTTGAAAAAATCGCTCTTTTATGATAAAAGGGAGCGATTGATTTCATGTTATAGAGGTTATATGGCTAAAAAAATAGTAGGGTATATTAAACTGCAAGTACCTGCCGGGAAAGCAAACCCATCACCTCCAATCGGACCGGCTTTAGGTCAGAGAGGTTTGAATATTATGGAGTTCTGCAAGGCGTTTAACGCTCAGACTCAATCTTATGACGCGGGAACACCGCTTCCTGTGATAATTACGGCGTATGCTGACAGAACATTTTCGTTCATCATCAAGTTGCCACCGGTTACTTATTATTTAAAGCAAGCGGCGGGAATTACCAAGGGATCGTCCACGACCGGAAGAGGTCCGAAGGTTGGTCAGATTACCATGGCTCAGGTTCGTGAAATTGCTGAAAAGAAAATGAAAGATCTGAATGCAAATGACGTCGATGCGGCGAGCATGATGATCATTGGTTCTGCTCGTGCAATGGGATTGGAGGTTGTTCAATAATGGCTC
>DGIE01000073.1:2925-4739 GCA_002393025.1 Holosporaceae bacterium UBA3830
AATATTGCGAAGAAAGTTGAGGACAGAGCTTACAGTTTGTCCGAAGCTGTGAAGTTTTTGAAAGAGAACAGCAGTTGCAAATTCGATGAGACCGTGGAAGTCGCGATCAACTTAAACTTAGATCCTCGTTCCGCAGATCAAAACATTCGTGGAATGGTTTCCATGCCGGAAGGTACCGGAAAGACAGTCAGAGTTGCTGTTTTCGCGAAAGGCGCTGTTGCTGATGCTGCAAAAGAAGCCGGAGCTGACTTTGTTGGAGCTGATGATTTGGCAGAGAAGGTCAAAGACGGATCCATTGAGTTCGATATGTGCATTGCAAGCCCTGATATGATGGGTGTTGTCGGTCGTTTGGGAAAAATTTTAGGTCCTAAGGGATTGATGCCGAACCCGAAGTTGGGAACAGTTACTCCGAACGTCGCTGCGGCGATCAAAAACGCGAAGGCGGGACAGATCGAGTATCGTTTGAGCAAAGACGGTATCGTTCACGCCGGGATTTGCAAGTTGAGTTTCGATCAGGAAAAAATCGAAGCGAACTTGAAGGCATATATTGGCGCTGTCGTGAAAGCAAGACCTGCCAATGTTAAGGGCACCTACTTGAAATCCGTAGCGATTTCCAGTACGATGGGTGTCGGATTGAAATTGGATACCGCTGAGGTGTTCACTTTCTGATTGTTTTGAGTCTATCGTAGACCATCGGTGCGAGTAGCTTAAATTTGCCGTTGCAGATGACTTTCTATTTGTTATCAGTGGTTTTCGGTATTCTCTCGTTAAATTGTTTGGGAGAGAACTGTGGAAAAAAACAAGAAGTCGGACTTAATTGCGAAGATTAAGCAGCGCTTTCAAGAGAGCGAAGCTGTTTTCGTAGTTAATCAAAATCGGCTGACGGTTGCTGAAACAGAGAATCTTAGAAAACAACTTCGTGCGGTACAGTCTGTTTATCTTGTCGCGAAAAACACGTTAACAAGATTGGCGGTGAAGGATACTGGCTTCGAGTGTGTTTCCGAGAAATTGGGCGGACAGACTGCGTTGGTGTTTTCAAAAGATATCACGGGATCGGCAAAAGTCGTGTCTGAGTACGCATCCAAGAGCGATGAGAAATTGTCAGTCGTTTGCGGAGGATATCAAGGTAAAATGTTGAGTGTCGCTGAGGTAAAGACTTTGGCTTCATTACCATCTATGGACGAGTTGCGCGCGAAGATTGTCGCTGTTATTCAGACGCCGGCACAGCGTATGGCAACATTGTCGCAAGCACCTGCATCTCAACTTGCTCGTGTGTTAAAAGCCTATTCAGAAAAATAATATGGAGGTAAAAAATGGCTGCAAATTTAGATAAAATCGTAGAAGAGTTATCAACTTTAACAGTTTTGGAAGCTGCTGAATTAAGCAAAAAATTAGAAGAAGCTTGGGGCGTGTCCGCTGCTGCTCCTGTCGCAGTCGCCGCTGCTGGTGCTGCTCCAGCCGCTGCCGCTGAAGAGAAGACCGAGTTTGATGTCATTTTGACAGAGGCGGGTTCTTCCAAGATCGGTGTAATTAAAGTCGTAAGAGAAATCACCGGATTGGGATTGACCGAGGCGAAAGCATTGGTAGAAGCTGCTCCAAAGGCGGTAAAAGAAGGTGCTTCTAAAGATGACGCAAAGGCCATCAAAGAGAAGTTAGAAGCTGCCGGAGCAAAAGTCGAATTGAAATAATTTTATTATTCAGTTCGCCGGATTTTGGCAATAGACAACCCCCGAGGGCAAAGCGCTTTCGGGGTTTTTTCATAAGTAAACTCCTTCGAAAAATCTCTTGCGTATAGACAATCGCTTATCAAAAGC
>DGIE01000072.1 GCA_002393025.1 Holosporaceae bacterium UBA3830
TAACTATTCGTTAACTTTTTGTGTGATCTTGTTAAGCGATTGTCTATATCAAAATCCAGACGAATGCTACAACTACGTAACCTCTCGTATTCAAGATGATCAGATGTATTATTTGTTGCTTGATGAGGTACAAATGATGGATAAATTCGTTAGCGTATTGAATGGATTTTTGCGTATCAAAAACTTAGACATTTATGTAACCGGCAGTAACTCGAAATTTTTATCCAGTGATGTAGTTACGGAGTTCAGAGGTCGAGGAGATGAAATCAAAATTTATCTGTTAAGTTTTGCCGAATTCTTTTCGGAAAAGAAGGGCGATTGGAATGAAGCCTGGACGGATTATTGTGTATACGGAGGTATGCCAGCAATTTTCAACTTCTCCGCAACAGAAGAAAAAGCGGAGTATTTGAAGGATCTGTTTCTCCGTTTGATGGCTCGGGGACTGAAAATAATCACGGGGGGATAAAGCGCTCGATGAAAAATATTTTAATGTTGTTCAAATAGAAAATCCTTCTGCGTAAACGCTCTCTCGTAGAAACGGTTTTCGACTATTTCAAAAACAAATTGATGCTCGAGCACTTCTGGCACAGGTCTTTTATCAACATACTCGTGCATATAATTTTGACACTCACTGCCTATCAATTGAAATCGACTAAGCCTTCTATTTACCCTCTCCCTTTTCGACTTCCTAATCCATAATTGGGATTTTTAGGTTGAATTTTAATTTTTTCATATGTTAGTTTCGAGATCGTGTTTAGGAAAAAGTGGGGAGACAAATATGAGACACGGTTTGGTAAGTTTAAGCATAATGTTAATGTTATCATTTGGAGACGTTTCTCTTGCTATGAGCGTTAATGCATCTGATGATTTAAATCATTCATCACAAGCTATAGCAATAAGTAACGAAGACTACGATCAATGGTTCGAGGCAGCTAAAAATGGAGATAAACCAACCCTAGAGTTGTTGTTGAATAAAGGAATAGATCCCAATATTCAAGACAGCGTTGGTAGAACGGCACTGGTCTTTGCAGTCGACACAAAAAACTCAGGTATTGTAAGATTTTTGATGAAACATAAAGCTGATCCGAATATACCAAACCAACGAGGGCAAACAGCTTTGATGTGGGCATCTGGCAACGGGTATTTAGATATGGTACAACTACTGCTGGAACATGGAGCTGATCCAAATATCCAAGACCGGTTTGATCAAACAGCCATGATTCTGTCCATCAACCACTGTGGAAATCCCAATATTATAAAGTTGTTGTTAGAGTATGGTGCAAATCCGAATCTTAGGAATTCACGAAATCAAACAGCCTTGATATATGCCGCTATAAAAGAAAACTTTCCTGTGACGAGGTTGTTGTTAGAGCATGAAGCTAACCCGAATATTCAAGACCAGTTTGGTCAAACAGCGTTGATGCGTGCAGCCACCAATAATGAAAATAATCGTCGCGTAAATTCGCAAAATGCAAACGATATTGGACAAATGGTACTTGAATGGATAATTGCTTGCGATAGACTGAGTATAGTTAAACTGTTGTTAGCGCACAATGCTAATCCGAACATTCAGGATAATATAGGACAGACAGCGTTGATGTTCGCAAGTGATGCAGACAGAGCTAAACTATTACTGAAGCGTGGAGCAAATCCGAATCTTAAAGATAATGAAGGCAGAACAATGTTGATGCGCGCTGCAATGGCAGGTCATGCTAATGTTGTGCAGTTTTTACTATCTTTGCGTCCGTCTAATAATCAAATTTTAAATTTGATATGGATAGGAAAGGATCAATTAAGAGTAAATAATTTTATTATAAATCAATATTTACATTTGGTTAACGTAAATGAGATTGATAATAAAGGACGTTCAGCGTTGGTATATGCTACAGAGAAATGTAATAAAAACTCGATCGAACTTTTGCTAAAATGTGGGGCGGATCCCAATTCTGAAGATCAAAATGGTCGAACACCTCTGATGAATGTGATAGATAGGAGAGCACCTTGTGACATAACTTATGTGTTAATTGACAAAGGAGCGGATCCGCGTCGTCCAAATAAAAACGGGGTAACAGCTTTGGAATACGCAAGTAAAAAAATGCAATATGGAACAGTCAGCGGAATATTTCAAAGCATAATGAAAAAGAGTTGTCGGAACTAGCTGAGTCCATAAAAAATTACGGAATTCGTCAACCGTTATCCATAATTCGGAGTCCTTTCATTGATGATAAATTTGAAATTGTAAGCGGAGAGAGGAGGGCAGGAGCAGCGGAAATCGCTGGATTAGATAAAGTCCCGTGTATCGTTTTAAAAGATTATAAGGAAGCCGAAGCAGCCGCACTGCTGGAAAATATTCATAGGTCGAATCTCCATCCAGTGGAACTTGCAAGGGCGATTAAATCGCTAATTTCTACAACAGCTCGTTCTGCTGAAGAATTGTTTAAAGCTTTATATTATGTCGTCACGAGATATTCCCCCAAACAGCCAAGCATCTGATCTGAACAGCAGCAAGAA
>DGIE01000095.1 GCA_002393025.1 Holosporaceae bacterium UBA3830
TTCCCGCGATCTGCGAAGCCCGCATACGCCTTTCGCCTGCCACCAGCTGATAAGATCCGTCGTCGAGTTTCTGAACCAAAATCGGCTGAAAAACTCCCTTTCTCTTAATTGAATTTGCTAGCGCCTGCAGCTGTTCGTCATCAAAAAACTGTCTCGGTTGGTAGGGATTTGCCTTGATGCTATCCAAACTTATCTTCACGACGCCAGCGCCATCCGCAGGAGCTGCAGCTGTTTCGATTTCAGTTTGCAGAAAAGCAGACAGACCACGCCCCAGACTTCTATTCGCCATTGGATTCCCTTCCCAAAAATTCGCGAGCCAATTCTATGTAAGATATAGCCCCGCTTGACCTTATATCATGAAGTATTACGGGGCGTCCATAAGACGCCGCTTCGCTTATGCGAACATTTCTCGGAATCACCGTGTCGAAAACCAAATTTCCGAAATGAGATCTGACATCTTCTTCGATGGTTCGGCTCAAATTGTTTCGGCGATCATACATTGTCAGCAAAATTCCGCCCACCATTAGGTCCTTGTTAATGGTGCTGCGTACGCTCTGAATCGTGTTGAACAGCTGCGTCAGACCTTCAAGAGCGTAAAATTCACACTGCAGCGGAATAATAATTTTATTCGAAGCGTTCAGCGAATTAATATTTATCAAACCGAACCCTGGAGGACAATCGATGAAAACATAGTCAAAATCCAAATTGGACAGAGCTTTTTTCAGTCTTGATTCGCGATCGCTCTGCTGGAACAACTCGACCTCTGCTGCCGCTAAATCTATCGTGGAGGAAATAACGTAAAGTCCCTTAACATAAGTTTCTTGGATTACATCTTTCGCATGAACCATACCGAGCAGAACTCCGTAGCTGCTCTCCAGCCCGCGAACCTTCGGCATCCCCAGTCCAGTGGAGGAATTTCCCTGCGGATCCAGATCTACGATCAAAACCTTTTTATCGACAGCAGCCAACGCCGTCGCCAAATTTATCGTCGTCGTAGTTTTCCCGACTCCTCCTTTTTGATTGATAACCGCAACAGTTTTCATTTTTCTCTCTCAGAACGCCTCGAAATTATACTTCGTTGCTCATAAGATCACAATAAAAAATTCTACGTATGTGGTAGCCAAAACGCTTCAAGTTACAAAGTACACCGTTTTAGCTTTAATTTGTTGGGAGTTAGCACTATTAATCAAGATTGTTAACATGACACGAATTAATTATGTACTTATTTTTAGTGCAGGACTATAATGGCTCCACAAAAGTTTAGGAATGCCGGAAATGGTTTGAGCATGATTGTGGTGATTGTTAAATGAGTGAACATATACCAGTATTGTTGAATGAAGTTTTGAGTATTTTGAATCCCTCTGATGGCAAAACTTATTTCGATGGCACTTTTGGTGGTGGAGGATATTCCCGGGCAATCCTAGAAAAAGCTAATTGTTCTGTTGTAGCCTGTGATCGTGACGAGTTAGTGATGCCCTTCGCTGAGAAATTGCACTCAGAGTTTCCTTCCAGATTTTCTTTTACTCATGCTCGTTTTAGCGAAATAAAAAAAATTCTGGCCCAACAAAATATTCAAAAGCTAGATGGTATTGTTCTCGATTTGGGTTTATCAAACTTTCAGTTGGAAGATGAATCCCGCGGATTTTCTTTTAATTCCAAGGGAAATGTTGACATGACAATGGGGTTATGCAACGAAACAGCTATGGATATTATTCACCGATGTTCAGAAGAACAACTTGCTAATATCATCTATACTTTCAGTGAAGAGAGATTTTCCCGACGCATAGCAAAAAGCATTAAGAAGAATTTGCGTAACATAAAAACTGCCGAAGATTTAGCAAATGCTGTACGTGCCTGTGTGAGACGAACAGGGAGAATCGACCAGGCAACAAAAACTTTTCAGGCTTTAAGAATTTTTGTAAACAGAGAACTGGAAGAACTGAAATTTATCCTGAATGAATCTTTAGAATTACTAAATTCAGGCGGAAAAATTATTGTAGTAAGTTTTCATTCTCTTGAAGATCGCATTGTTAAGTCATTTTTCAGAGAATGCGGATATCAAAAGGATGCCTTCCAGGTAATTACAAAAAAGCCAATCGCTCCGAGCGAGGAAGAAATTGAAATTAATCCGAAATCCCGTTCTGCGAAGTTGAGATGCCTTCTGCGATTGTAATTCACATTTCTTTTCAGAATTGCATTAATAGATCGTTCAAATTTTGCAGAAACCTCCGCTCCTTTCGTTAGATTGCGGTAATAACAGCCTGACTTTGTTGGTTTTCTTTTCACGATTAGATCTATTTCCTCTTTCTTCTTCTGTTAAATTTGGATTATCCGCACACTTATACTGATTAACTCCGAATTTTGGAAATTTTATCGATGAATTCGGCGATAAATAATGTGAATACAAATCAAAATCACCCAGTTCTTGAATAAAAGTTTCATATATATCTGCAAATCGTTTCGGCCCAATCATGTTAAAAGCTCTAATCCAATGATATCGGTGAGACAAATATGATGACTCGTTCAACGCGTCAAATCCACTAGAGGACAATCCATATTGAATATGAAGATTCTCATCGTTCCCATAACAAGCCAATATGAAACTTTCTATGCGTTTCAATTTGGCAGACCGTGACATCGTATCCACAAAATGCTCAGCATAATTCCTGATGCCTCCTAATTTTCGTATTTGCCCAAATATTTGGGGATTCAATTGTTCGGTTACACAATCTGCTTCCGCCATAATTTTTAATACATTATTAAATTTTTGATTTAGCTTCTGAGAAAAATTTTTCTGCTTAAGGTTCAATCTGGCTTTTATATTCACTTGGCTATCGGATTTTTGAGAAAACAAAGAACTAACCACGGTACGAAAAAAAGTGACATCTGGGGGCAGCTCAACATGAAAAAGTTCAAACTTTTGCCCCAGTCTTCTGATGGCTGCCACAACCGGGCGATTGAAAAAATTCTCCGGAGAAAACAAAATATAACGGTAATTTGGTAATTTCATCGCTGCATACTTTTGAAAATCGAAAACTTGTTTTTTTACTCCGGAAATTTTTTGCTGTAGCGAGCATGCCATCTGTATCCGCGACATAAACTTATCTGATTCGATTTGCCATCCGTACTTTCCGAAGTAAATATTCATTCCGTCATCAACGACGATCTCCGTATCCTTTTGTAACGGAACAAAAATCAATTTAGGAAGCTTGCCTGCTACAATTTTAGCCGTTGCAATACGTAAAAGCTTGCATCCCACAGGATTCTCTGTCAGATCTCTGATTAGTTTTCTGATTTGTTCCTTCATGTCATATGTAAACTCTCTCGGCTCTCCGATATTGTCCAAAAAATTTGTTACAGCATATCTATCTGCATCCTTACGGATAAATAAACTTGTCGAGGTGAAATCTTCTAAAAAAATCATGTTCGGGTTGGAGATTGATCTTCCGTATACAATGTTGTTTTCTTTCCTAATTATTTTGAAGGAAAAATCACAGCAGGTGTCGCAAAAAATATCTGCTAAATTTACTTTATTGCGATACAATGTCGCCCTGTAATCCCAAGTTTTGTTATAAATTCTCATTTCCTTTTCCGTCAGAGGAGAGATCTTTTTCCAATCATTAAGGGGTTGAGAAATATTGAAACGTTTCTCCGCAGTCGGCATGCTTGCAACCCCGTTCATAGATTCAATGTTATTAAAATACAAAATGATCAATACACTGATTAGTAAAACTTTTTTTATCATTACCATTCTATTTCAATATATTTTCAAACAGGTATAGGCGTTAATCATGACATTGTCAACCGCCCTTATAAAATTGGATACAACCACAAAAAAATTTGGCTACCTGACCGTCGGACAGCGTTGAAATTCAACTTTTCGTCTATTTCAAAATTGCTGGCTCTCAGTCATTCATGGATTTTTCCAATTTTAAAAGACATTTTTTCCGATCTAATCCCCCACCGTATCCTATCAACTTACCGGTCGCCCCAATTACCCTGTGACACGGTATTATAATGATAATCGGATTTTTGTTGTTGGCTGATCCTATTGCTCGACAGGCTTTCGGATTGCCAATCAACTCAGCAATTTGTTTATAAGATCGAGTTTCTCCGTAGGGAATTTTTATTAGTTCACGCCAAACTTTTTTCTGAAAGTTTGTTCCCGCTGGATTCAGAGGCAGGTCGAAAGTTTTTCTGTTTCCCGCAAAATATTCCGATAATTGACGAAAAGTTTCTCTAATTGTGGAAGTTTCTCGATCGACAAAATTTTCCGGATAAATTCGTCGAAAACTTACTCCTATAATACCTCCTGACTCTTCTAAAATTTGAATATTACCAAGAATCGTTTGATATGCGTGAAATAAAATCATCTTTTACACTTTCCGCAGCGTGAACAGCCTGCACAGTATTTTTTCATCACGCAGAAGTTGCAATGCTCTTTAAAAAACTTTGGTGTAGTCATATCAAAATCAAACAAACTTTTCTGCGTTTGAAAATTTTTGAAAATATCAAAAATTTGCGTTTTTTTGCTTTCATAATTTAAATTTTCTGAAAAAGCACGTTTCATCTGCTCAGTTTTATCAAAAATTTTAAATTTTTCTCCGTTTTTTATGAAAATGTTCCCCGTTTCAAAAAAAGCAAAAGAAACATCATTTTCGCGACATTCCTGTGAAAGTTTCACAACCCATGATTGGTACAAAGGACGAGCTCCATCGTAATTTTCTCCGCCACACCAGACATTTTCAATTTGTCCAGACTTCAAATATTTTTGAAGCGAAATTTCCCCAATAAAAGGAGCAACCATGATTCCTTTATGTTTAAAAGGAAGATCCAATAAAATAGGAATTCTTTCGTCGGCTCGCTTTTGATTTTCCGTCGTGACATTCAGCCAAACATTTTCCCAACCATCATTCCAATCATTTGGGAGATTTACTGAAACTCTCTCTGGTCTTTTGGTAACAAGAACGAAAACCACATCGCTACGTATTTTCATTATCTTCCAAACTTCCGAACGCCACTGATCGGCCTCTGCAAGGAAAAAATCTGACGTCATACACACTCGCAAAAATTCCCCGCTGCGTATTTTATAATTCCCAAAACGATCTTTCTGCAGAGGGTAGTCAAAGTTATTCTTTACCCTAAAAATTTCGGCTCCATCATGTCCACGCTGTTTATCCAAAAAATACATATAGCAATTTTGGCAGCCCTCACTTACTTTTTTGCAACCGTGCCACGGATTCCAAATATCTCTCATGATTCGGATTCCCAGAGCGAAACTTGCTGCTTGGTATATACTGTTAGAGATCCGTCAGAAAAATTCAGAGTAAATTTCGTGAAATTTCTCGCCTCCTTGACCGAGCTAATCGGATTGCGATCTGAAGTTTCTGCCCAGGAAAATCCCTTACGCAAAATATTTAAATATGAACATGATTCTAAATTATTTACCGCAATATTCAGACGGTGCCCAGAATTTTTCACTATATCAACAAAAGCAAATTTTAATTTATCGCTGAGTTCGTTCAAGTTATACTTAAAAACAGGTTTTGTTAATTGGAGTTTCGCCAGTTGCACCTTCTTCTGTGTGGTGAAATTCCAAATATTCTTATCCAAACGCTCTGAAACCAAGTCAATCCTCTGTTTTCTTTCAGAAAGGAACCAACCGATATTCAACGAATCGACAGCTTTCAATCGCAGACGACTTCTTTTCAAAATTCCATAAGCTGAAAACTGCAATTGAAACGAAAATCTTTCAAGATCCTGCAGCAATTTTAATCGATCTGGAGTTGCAAACTCGGCAGCTGCGGTCGGAGTTGGTGCCCTTAGATCGGAAACATAGTCAATTAAAGTTGTATCTGTTTCATGCCCAACTGCTGAAATTACAGGAATCTTACTGCGAAAAACCGCTCTGACCACATTCTCTTCGTTAAAAGGCATAAGATCTTCAAAACTTCCTCCACCACGTGCAACTATCAACACATCCGGTCGACTGTTTTCCGAATTACTTGGATTCTCCGGTAAAGAATTCATTCCGTCCAGTGCTTTTTCTATTTGAGCAGCCGCCTCATTTCCCTGAACTAAAACAGGCCAAAGCAAAATTTTCGTCGGGAACCTCTGCTTCACTCGGTGAACAATATCACGAATAACCGCACCCGTCGGAGAAGTAATTACTCCTATAATTTTCGGAAATTTTGGAATACGTTTCTTTAAATTCGGATCAAATAAGCCTTCCTTTGCTAATTTTTGCTTACGCTCCGCCAAAAGTTTCAGCAAATTTCCAATCCCTGCAGGCTCAAACTTTTCGATGACAAACTGGTACTTGGACTGCATTTGATAAGAACTAACTTTTCCAAAGCAGGTAATTTTCAAACCATTTTCTAATTGATGTTGAAGGCGTTGCAAAGTACTTCGCCAGCAAATCGCATCGATGACTGCTCCTTCATCTTTGAGGGAAAAATAAGCATGTCCCGATGAATGAATTTTCAGGGCACTCACTTCCGCGGTCAATTTTATACGACCGAAATTCGTCTCAAGCGACCTTTTGATCAGCGCTGATAACCTCGATACGGTAAATTCTTCTTCTGTCATCCTGAAACCTGCAAACTCGGAGCCAACTCCTTGCCGCCTAAATAATTTACAACTTTTCTCCGCCTATTATGTGAACGTGGAAATGTTGCACTTCCTGTCCAGCATCGTGTCCGGTATTTGACAAAATTCTATACCCCGCCCCTGAAATTCCCAACCTTTCGGCTATACGAGCGACTGCCTGAAAAAATTTCTGAATATTTTCTGCTGATTCCTTTGTTACAAAATCCGCAAAATTTGTATAACAACCCTTTGTGATAACCAACACATGAATTTTCGCTGTCGGATTTATATCGTGAAACGCTAAACAAACCTCGTCTTCATAAACAATGTTCGAGGGAATTTCTTTCTGCAAAATTTTAAAAAATACGTTATTTTTATCGTACATGACTTCACCTGTTTTTCTACATTAAAAATCATCATTGAATCCATGTAAATGCCGATCTGAATTTTGTTGAAAATTTTCGATCCTGCACGGAGAGTTTTTCAGATACTTCATGAGCAGAACATCTCGGGTAACCCAAAAAGTATGTGCAGTAGGTCGAATAATAATATTTTCTCCAAGAGAATTTTTGTGATTTTTTGTATCAATTACGAATGCGATCACGTCATTTTTTGAACTCCCTTGAATCGAAATTTTCGGCAATGGAATATTTGAACAAAAAGTTTTTTCGTCGAAGTCATTTCCGTAAATCTTAGAATAATTAGCAGTAAGAGCCGGCTCTACAATGTATATCAAAGGTTGACCGTTTCCGTCTTTTGCGACAGTTGAAGGAATTCCTAATGTTTTGTAGGGAACATACCCGAACTTTATAGTAGGCAAGTCATTGAAAAAGTCACTCTCTATTCCGTCGTTAACTTCAGAGGGTTGCGGCAGTCGCTTATTATTCGCAACAAAGGAGGCCAACAATATTGTAATTGTTTCAATATTTGATTTAGTCAGTTGCTCACGCATATATTTGTTCGCAGTCATGGTTTTACGAATTACAAATCCGGAAATTACAGCTAAAACCGAAATACCTATTGCTATTTCTAGTAAAATCGATCCTTTTTCAGAATTTTTTTGAAAAAATCTAAAAAAAGTTGCTAATTTTTCGGAATTTTTGTAAGAAATCGATGGTTTTTTCATTTTTTTCGGCAATTTTCACCAAATTTTGAACAAAATTACACAATCTTCATTTTTATTTTTCAAATTATATTTTGATCCGGACACACACTCTCCTGATGCATATTGTCCTTTCAAAATTTGAACATCTCCCTCTAATGGTAAGCCGTTATCCATAATTCTGTCGATATAATAGGCATTTTCCGTAGACATAATCCCTGAAAAATTTCGATTATCCCCTGTCCCTTTGGACAAAATCAACCAAGTTCCTGACTTACCCCTAATATTTGATGAAACCGAAAAATATCCTCCGATTTTACTGATGGGATATCCATTGACTAGTTCCGTACTAATCAGTCCCGATTTGTTCAGATGGCTCCAAAATCTTTTTGCATCTTCTTTTGATAAAATTTCTCCGCTGCCATTACCGTTTTCCAGAGATTCATCGATTAATTCTTTTGCATTTTGAAGATCACCGGGAATTGCTCCGTATTTTTCCATGAAACTGTTGGCTGCAATTCGAAATGTCTCGACTTGCTCCATCACTGCGCGCAATCTTGCCGTTCGAATCAATTCTTTTCCTTTTAAAGAAAAAGTTGCAATCAAACTGATAACTAACAATGCAATTGCAACTTCGACAAGGGAAAACCCTCTATTCACTTCTTTTAAAATAAGGCGAGCTTTTTTCATTTCTTCTTGTTCCCGGTTTTCTCAAAATTTATCGGACGCGGATCATTTGCAAATTTCTCGTATAGCCTTCTATCGGCAGCGTGATGCTTCCTGTTTCTCAGAATTGTTGCTTTTAAGAAAATCACTAACTCGGTCACATCCGTCGATTTTTCGTTTTCTCCGACAATAGGGTCAATCTCTGAAAGCCAAGGTAACCCACTGCGATTGTTAGCGGATTCTTCCTTCATCAGACCTCCCATCACCGCGACCTGTCCGGAGGTTAATTTTAAAACAGAATCCATCTCCCTCATGTCGACAATCGGAATTCTCTGAGATTGCGTTCCCAAATTCTCACCTACAGATCGATTAATCGACTGAAACAAGTACGGAATTTCTTTATACTCACGGATTCGAGAAATCGTCGGACGCAAATTCAGCAAAACTGTATTATTTTTCATATCAATTGATGGCTGAACCGTGACTATTAATCCAATAGGAATGGTGTGCAAAGTCGTTGTCATGAAATCAGTATCACGTCCTGTTGTTGCTGATCCGTACTGTCGTTGAATTTCCGGAAGACAAATGATTTCATTGTGAGCAACTTTAAGTATGGCCGACTGGTTGTTTAACACGGTAATACGAGGACTAGATAAAGTTTTTACCGCACCGAATTTTTCGATTATACCAGCGATCGCGTTTAAATTATTTTTGTTGATTCCAAACGAGATCATACCGGTACGATCCGAATAATTTTTTTGAAAAGTAGTCCCATCCGCACGTAAAATATTCCAATTTATTCCGTTTTTATAGCTATCATTCAGATGAACTTCCAAAATTTTGGCTTCAATCAAAACTTGCGATTCCGTCGCTTCTCTCAATAGATTTATGTATTTTTGAACTTCCTCCTGTTTGAATTGCGGAGCGTGCACTGTCACTAAGCCACCTTGTTTATGTACTGTTACGGTACCCTCTTCTCCCACAATATTTTGCAAATTCTGCTCCAATTCAGCCCAAAAATCATTTTTTATAACACCTGACATAGTGCTACTCGAACCATTATCTTTGGAATCTGAAGTTGTATTCGCCGCACTTTCACGATTATTTAAAATTGACTGATTTAAAAGGAGATCAGTAGAAGTTGAAACAGAACTTTGCGTTTCACGCTCAATATTCAGAAATTGCAGACTGTAAATTTTTGTCGATGGAGTATCATTTTCTATTTTCACAGAATCATCTTTAATCGTATATTTTAAAACGCAGCTGCTACAAATATCCTTCAGAATATCAATGAACGGACGATTTTTGGCTTCAAATGAAATTCCACCCTCGACATCATGTGGAATAAAAACGTTAACGTTGGCTTTTTTAGCCAATTGCATGAAAACATCTCGCAAATTCATACTTTTGGAAATCGAAATTGATACCTTGCGATAAAAATTCGGAGATATAGCTTCCTCATCGTCTCCTTGAAACTCCGTGTCCATTTCCTCTATTGAGTCGTCTTCAAAAATCGAATCAGTAATCGTACTCAAACTAGATGGGACCAAATTTTTTTGTTGAGGAGTTCTTGGCATATCCACAATCGAACATCCCATAACTAAAAAACAAAAAATCAGACATCTCATAATATTTAGCCATTTTTATAAAATATTAGCAAAATTATACGTAAAAATTTATAAAAATCCAAAAAATTCACAAAAAACTGAAAATTTCCGCCGAAATATTTGCTCAAAGACTATTTTTGCAACACCAAAATATTTTCCCTGCATCAAATTTTGAACTTATCCCGTAATGCATACAACTACAAAAACTTTTTTATTCCGAAAGCTTTTTTGCGATATATTTAGCCCAAACATCCGGGCGCTGCTGCTTTGTGATTTCCATAGACTGTTTTAATCGAAAATTTCTGATTTTTTCGTGATTTCCTGACCGCAAAATTTGAGGAACTTCCAGTGAATGAAATTTTTGCGGGCGTGTATACTGATGATATTCCAACAATGACTCCTGAAAGGAATCCGTGTGAATTGAACTTCGATTCCCTACGACTCCCGGCAACAGTCTTACTATACCCTCGACAATCGTCATCGCGGCAGCTTCTCCTCCGAGTAACACAAAATCGCCAATGGATATTTCTTCAAAATTATAGTAATCCAAAATTCTTTGATCAACTCCTTCGTAACGTCCGCACAAAACCGTAATACCATCCGACCTACTGATTTTTTCCAGATCTTCTTGACTCATTTGTCGCCCACGCGGTGAAAAATAGATTTTTTGCATTTTCTTCTGTTTATCGGACAAAGTTTTAAACGCCTTTTCAAAAGTCAAAGGAGACAATACCATACCGGCTCCTCCTCCGTACGGAATCGAATCAATACGATCTGATTTCATAGGATATTTTTTCAAATCAATCAAATTCAGATCCCATTTTTTTTTAGTCAGAGCATCACCGATCAACGACACTCCGAGATTGCCAGGAAAAGCCTCCGGAAAAATCGTAAAAACATTCGCCTGCCACATGTTTGCTCCTCTTTTTTGTTTTAATTTTTGAAATTTTTGTAAGTTTCAAAAGTAATCGAGATTTCTCCACCGGTCTCAGGAAAATTTTCTTTGGTAAACGGAATAAAAAATGTATCTTTTGCACCTTTTTCAAGAATTTCTATTAAATCTCCCGCTCCGAAATTTTTTACGTCAACTATTTTCAGATTGATATCCTTTCCTACCACAGAAACTTCATGCCCTATTAAATCGCAGATAAAAAATTGATCTTCATTTAATTTTGGCAAGTCTTTTTTATCTACGTAAAAAGAAGTCCCCCTCAAACTTTCTGCTGCAGTACGATCATCCACTGAATTGAGCTTTATAACCGCGGTGTTATTTCTCTCGTTTATACTCAGAATTTTAAAACGGAACTCATTTCCATTGAGATCATAGATTTTTTTATAATAATCGATATTATTTGTGTACAGAAAAACGCGCACCGCCCCTTTTATCCCAAAGGCAGCGGTAACGCGTAAAATCTCTATCAAAATGTTATCCTGCAGCAGCTTCGGAAGCGGCTTGCAATCTTTCCTGAGCCTTTTTCTTTGGCGCAGACTTTTTCGGAGTTTCAGAAATCGCCGGCTTCTCACATAACCCGAAATTACTCAAAAGTAAGGCCACTCTGTCGGATGGTTTTGCTCCAACCGAGATCCAATATTTTATCCTATCCGCCTTCACGGTAACACGATTTTCATCAGATTGGTCTAAAAGCGGATTATATGTCCCGACTTTTTCTATAAATGCACCATCCCTCGCTCTGCGAGATTCAGCAACGACCATTCTGTAATAAGGACTCTTTTTCGCTCCACCACGAGCTAAACGAATTTTTAAAGCCACAAAAAATCTCCAACTTTCTTTTAGTATCATATATTTAACAGCACGTGCGAAAAAAGTCCAGTATCTGATTGAATTTTTGTCGAAATCTTGATATTTTCATCCGCGCAGTGGTTTTATATTTGAATTTATTCAGTCGATATGTTAATAGTTATGCTACCTATGTTGGGAATATAGAAATGAACATTTTAGAGAATTTTGAGAAAAAGCAGCAGGAGAGGCTACTGAACGGATCTGAAATCCCCGAGTTTGCTCCGGGTGACACGGTAAAGGTTTTAGCAAAGGTTATAGACGGAGATAAGGAACGCATTCAGTCTTTCGAAGGAGTTTGTATTGCTCGTCGTAATCGCGGAATGGGGTCTTCCGTCACCATCAGAAAGATGTCTTTTGGAGAGGGGGTCGAAAGAGTATTTCCTTTGTATTCTCCGAATTTCAAGTTTGAGGTTGTGCGGCGCGGTGTTGTAAGGCGTTCTAAGTTGTATTATCTGCGCGGAAGACTTGGAAAGTCTGCAAGAATTGCTGAGAGAAACGATTATGCTAAAGCAAGCCAGGCGGAAGTTGCTGAGCAACCAGTAGCAAATTAGTTTCTAGGGAGCTGAGATCCTTTTTCTTCATTGTAAATTATTTATAAAGACCGGGTTTTCTCGGTTTTTTGTTTTGGTCATTCGGATTTCGTTGCAACTGGCAGAATGAGAAGGTATAGAGGTAGAACAACCCCCTTTTGAATAAGTCGTGAGGAGCAATTTCTTCCGCAATTTGACGTCTCCTGGAACAGGAAGATTTGCTTCGCCTGCTACGAGGTCGAAGGCCAGATTTCTTTGTAAAAAAATCGGGGCGATATTTTCTTTGTGTCAGCGCTACGCCAACAGCAAATTATGGACAATCGCTTATCAAAAGCACACA
>DGIE01000003.1 GCA_002393025.1 Holosporaceae bacterium UBA3830
TTTTGATAGGAGTATCGCTATACCAGAAAACTAAATTTCGCTAATAAAAAATCTTGAAGTAGGATTTCCCTTGTGATAACTCCTTTAGAAGATGTGAATATCTGCACAGGTATTCATGAAAGGTTGGAAATGAAAAAAATAATACTCGTATTGAACTCTGTTATTCTATTTGCAGATACGTCAGGAATGAGCCATGATTATCTTGCAGATAGAAGAAATGTTATTGGTCCAAGTAATTTAAAACGAATAAACAAAAATGATCGGGAACCAGAATGCTGCGTACCAGTTCAGCAACAAAATACAAGAGTATTGTCATCATCAAACTCTCGACAAAGGTTCCAACCGCAGCATCAAAAGAAATTACATCCACACGGTAAAAGTAAAGCGCATGATTTTGACCTTCTCACACAAAAAAAGTTAGATCCCGACACAGAAGAAAAAATCAATAACTTTGCAAATAAACTGAAAAGCAGAACTCATAGGCCTGATCAGATTAAGAAAGCTCTCATCGAGTACCATACTCAGCCGAATGTTTCGATAGATAAAATAGCCAAAAAAAACGGAATCGCTAAAAGCACGTTATTCAGCTGGAAAAAATCAGCAGGATTGTCTGTCAGAGGTCAAAGGACAAAAGGGGCCATCACTTCCATACAAGAAGAAATTGATCATGAAACAAGAAAAAAAATTCATAATTTTGCTCAAAATAGACAGAGTCAAATGTATAGTGCTCAACAAATCGAAGATGCTTTGATCGAGTGGATTACCGAAGGTCACAATAAATCAAGCAAAATTCCTTATTGGTCTCTTCAGTGTTGGAGACGAGAATCGGGAATATTTTCAAGCTATAAAGATAGCTTACAAAAAAGTAACATGAACAAACAAAATCTCATAAATAGCTTAAATCAAGGAGCCGAATGGAAGAATATTCACAATGTTTTCGGGAAAAACCCGGGATATACCCGACAAGTGTTCGGTGAATTGCAAGAAAAAGGTCTAGTTGAAATTCCGTTAAATGAAGAAGAAAAAGAGGATCTTTTACGAGTCTACAGAAAAGGATTATTAACAAGAAAAGGAATCGCAAAAAAGTATAACATTAAAGAAAGCGATGTATTTTGCATACTCCATGAAGCAAGAAAACAAGGAAAAGATCTAACTCAAATAAAAATATCTCCAAACAAAAAACATTCTCGAAAAGACAAGATTTCCAAAATAACAAAAGAAAAACTGATAAAAGATTACAACGAAGCGTTGCTAACTATAAAAGGACTCGGTCTTAAATATAGTATCTCTCGAGGCTCGATACAGAGAATACTTTCTAAATGCAATACAGATGAAATCAAAAAAAGACAAGGCAAACGGATAAAATACGAAAAATTAATACTCGATCTGAAAAACAAATCGGAACAAGAAATTGAGCAAAAATACGGATACCATCCATCCTATATTGATGAGTTGAACAGATGTATAACTTATTGGGAAGGTTTAACAGATGAGCAAAAAGAACTGTTTAAAACTACAATGAAGAGCTGCATTATGCCGGCCAAAGATGCTTTATCTGCAATAAAACTCTCTTCAAATGATTGTATTAATGAAAAATTTAAAAAACTTTTATTTGTTTTGATCTCAACACGAAGCGAAACTATCAAAAAATATGATCTATCGATAATTTCCGCAAATAAACTGCGACGTCACGCGAATTTATGGAAAGCATTAGCAAAGCAAGAATAAAGAGGTATTAAAAATGAAAAAGATATTGTTAAGTGTTATGTTTGCCTCGACAGCTGTGTTTGGAATGGTATCGGAAAATAAGTTGGAAAATCAACCATCGCGAAAATTTGTAAATATAGAAAGTTCAAAACAATCCGAACAAAAGAAGGAATTTTGGAAGATTCTGACGAAAAAGAGTTTCAACGCCAAAAAGCTAAAAAAGTTCCTAAATACCGGCATAGATATTAACTGCCGAAATAATCAAGGAGATACTCCGTTTCTGTATGCAGTCAGAACTCACAAAAATCGATTGCTGGAATTCTTATTAAAAATCCCGGAAGTAAATGTCAGTGCCGTAGATCCCAATGGAAATACTTCTGTAATCATTGCTGCGAAATACAAAAATATTGATTTGGTCAAGAAATTAGCAAGCCATATAGATTACGATAAATCTGATGTCCTGAATTTTCTGTACGCATACAAAAATCAACAGAAATGGAATGACGAGCAAATCCAAAAATGTATTGATAAGGGAATCAGAAATTTTCTTGATATGCAGAACAACAAGGGAAATACCGCTCTCATGACCGCAATATCTTATGGCAACTACACACTGATACGATACTTGGTGGAACGTGGTGTCGACGTAAAAAAATCTAATATATTCGGGCTGACTCCTATGGTCAGTGCAATAGAGAAAGCCAACAGAAAATCAGTAAAATGTTTGATTGAGTGTAATTCTGACATTAATTTTTCGGCTGAAGAAGAAGCAACTTTTTTAACATTGGCAAAGGAAAAAGGACTAAAGAAAATAACTCAAATACTAGAAAAAGCAAAAGCAGTTACGTATTTTCGCTGATTCGACATTCGTTTCGATCTCAACAATACGACTCGGAGACTGATTATATTCGCATCTATAGACACATATCAAAAGCACACAAAAAGT
>DGIE01000061.1 GCA_002393025.1 Holosporaceae bacterium UBA3830
TATCTTACTCCATTCGCCCCCTTCCTCTAATAACTCGGGTAAGGGGGCGGTTTTTTTGACTAGTTTTTTTCTTTTTTTTCGAAAAGTAAAAAAAATCTTCAGAAAATTTACAAATATGACTAATATTTGATAGACCAATCCTAATAAGAAGAGGTTAAGGAAAGTATGATGAAGTTTAAAACATTTTGCTCATGTTTAGCTCTGATGTATGGTGGAGAGATAATAGCAATGAATTGCAACGAGGAAAATCGTAAATTCTCAGGCGAGTATTCCGTCAACATCGCGGACTTTAAAATGGAAAAAAAGCACGCCTGTGAGGGAAAATAATACTGCTGTGGCGAATGAAAAAGAGCAGACAGCTGAAAAAAATAAAGATTTGCGAGCGACGCACGATGAAGTTACAAAAATAATCAAATCAGGAAGTTGGGAGGAGAGGAAAGAATTTTTTGCATCTCTTGGAGAACTTCTGGAATCGGGAAAAGAGATTAATTCGGAAGACAATAACAATCAAATCCGATTTTAAAAATATTCGAGACCTGATCAAGTGTTGTCAAGAGGAATATCCATTGCATTACGCCAGTGAACGCGGAAAAGACGTCATTGTAAAATATCTGGTAGAACACGGAGCGGATATTAATCAGAAGAATGATTCTGGAGAGACTCCATTGTGTGATACATGCAAAAGCGGGAATAAAGATTTAGTCCAATATCTGGTGGAACACGGAGCAGATATTGAACAAACTGCGTTGAATATTTCCCTGCGCGAAGGATATAATCAAATTGCTGAGTATCTCGAGCAGAAATTAGCTGAAGTGCGTTGATGCAAAAAAATGCGGGCGGAAGTACTCTATTGTGCTGCGCCCGCAGGGAAGGATTTGTGCGCACAGCTAGAGATAAAACTTTGCTCTATTCCGAACTGGAAAGCGAAAGTCCTCGGCGGTGATGATACTGTTTCAACATAGCATTCTCCCTCCAAAATAAAAAACGCTTCATGGAATCCATGGTTGACTTTGTGAGGATATGCACTGTTGCGGAATTTTGCTATGACGCAGTCTAAAGGTGAAATGCTATTGTTGCAGTATTCAATAATTTCCATACCGAAATTTTTTTTTATACAATCTTGAGAACTAAACTTTATTTACTGCAATTCCTAAAACAATAAATTATATTTATTATTTTATAATTTTTAGAAAAATATATTAGTATTTTGATAAAATTGATGTATTCTGCAAGCAGGAAGAGAGAAGCGGAATGATCAAAATTATGTCAAATGGGGCATCTAACCTGAAGTTGCACAAAGAAAGAAATCATACAGATAAATCGTCAGTCTATAGGAAAAAGCATTGATGGAGGCAGAGTTTGAAGTCTAAGCTTGTAAAAAAATTCTCAATGTTCAGTGTTCTAAACTGCCTTAAGAGAATATTTTCAGAAAAGTTTATGAAAGCAGTGTCTAATTCACATGGGGTATCTGCGATTTTGGTAATGATATTTGTTCCATTTATCATATACGGCATCAGCTATGTAGTTAAGTATACACAAAAGACAGAAGTTGAAACTAATAATTTTGAAATTCCCTATGTAATCGGAAAAAATCTTGCTAACTCATTCAATCCAGGTAAGGTATGGAGTGATCAAGAAGACTACTTATATTCTGTAGCAGCGCAGGTTTACAACGATGGCGCCTCCTCCTCGGAAAAGCAAATGGCTCTGGAGCACGAAAAGACGATTAAAGTCGGAGTAAAATCTGAAACCGAATCCATTTCGAATTTATGTAATTTTTATGCAAACTATAGCACCTATGGAAGACAAGATAATATAAAGTTTTCCAGTGATGGGGAAATGCTTATAAATTGCTTGCCATTTTCTGGGTTTGTTTACGATGAGGATCAGCAAAAAATCTCCTATCTGAGAAGTGATACGGGAATCGCAGATAATGTAGTATACACAGCAAGCAAGTACAAAAAAGATTCAAACAAATTAGAAATTTCTCTCAATAGTGACGGAAATATTCTAGTAAAATGTAAAAAAGTAGGAAAAACTGCGGAAGTTACTTTACCTAGAAATGATGTTGATATTGTGATAGCTATTCCGACAAATCGGGCAAGCAATAGCGTGGATAACAAGGACAGTAATGATTTCGGAGACTATACAGATGTAAGTGTAGCAGATAAGACTCCGATTAAAGAAATAGCCAGAGCGTGTCAAGCTTTCCTAAAACCTTTCCTTCATACAGCAGGAGTAGCTATCGGGATAATCCCTTATTCAGGAAAAGTTTCACTGTCTCCTTATATGGAGGGTAACATAGCGATAGAGACTCCTCTGAATTATAATCCAAGCAATGGATTAAAATATGCTGTACAGGCAATGTTTTATGGGTCCGACGGGCAATTGGGCGGTGATGTTGTATTGCTCGACGAGTCAGATGAAACTTTAGCGTATGGAAATTACTCTAATTGGGGATCAGATTCATATGGACGTCCAATTATGGCCCGCAGAGGACAGGAAGCATTGTACCGAGGTATGTACCTGAACAGTGGGGCGATTACTGACCTGGTCAAATCTTCGAGTTTGTTACTAGATATGACTACTCCGCCTACGTCGGGTGATAATTACAAATTTATGCAAATGAATACAAATCCTTGCTATTTAGGATTTTGTAATACGTTGGCAATGACTTGCGAGAAGAAATGTCCGACATATCAAGCGAATCCTTATTTTATAACAGAGTTGACTTCTGACATTCAGAGTTTGATGTACGATTTGGAATTATTTGTTCCGTTTAAAGACGAGCATAATAAATCAAATTTTCTGTTTTTACCGATTGTTATGGCGGGAAATCTGTTAAGTTGGGGAGAACATCCTTCAGAATTATCATCAACAGGACGAATTCCGGAAAAATCACGAAAAAATAAATCTCGTGTAGTTGTTGTGATAGCAAATGCTCCAGATAATTTCGAGCCTATGGAATTGACTTATTTGGGATTCAATAACGATTATTCTGAGATTCCCATGATTGAGAGTGATATGATTTTGTTTGGTCAAGATCGCGGATATTCTTATGAAGAAAAGAACGGGGAGAAAATATACACTGGAGTAAAAGGCGCTGTTCGGTTTTCGACATCAGATGGCAAAAAAGATTCGTCAGGATATCTTTTCAAGGCTACATCTTCGGATCAAGAGATGACCGCCAGAATTTCCTTTCCAAACAAAGGGTTATTGAAAATTGTTGCAGAAAGATATAATCCGGCGACCGTTACGGTTTATAATACTAACGGAGTTGAAGATAACGTCGGAACTTACACGTTTTTGAAAAACAAAACGTTGACTTTTCGCGGACCTCAACAGGTGAAAGACTGGGCAAATTTGGGGACAAGTTTCACATCAGGGTATTACACAACGAAAGGGCCAAATTTCGGACACAATACTTCAACGAAAAAAGTTAAGATTAAGTTTTCCGGATGTAAGCTAAATAACGCAACGCTGTCGGACCAGATTTTGAGATTTTACGGAACATACGAAAAGATAAACAATAAAAACCAAATAGGATCACGAATGGACCCTTGTATAAATTTGGGCTCAAACACTGATACCCCTCAATGGGTTAATCACTCATCCTACATAGCTGCTTACGGCTTCAATCCTACATGCAAAGGAATTTCCAAATTAAGCAAATTCATTATGGCAGCAAGCTGTCTAGCAGAGGAAAGAATAACCGATGATAAAGTAAAAATAAATTCAGTTAGCACCGGATCGGGTGTAAAATCATCCGATGCTACTGCAAAATACAGAGTTTACGCGGGATCGTCAAAGTCCGGGGACATTACGGTTAATACGGGACAGTTAAAGATTGCAAGTTACTATTATTACGATATATTTGCATCTAAAAAATACCGGGAAAGAGATGTTACAAAAACAATAACAACATACAGGTATTTTCCGGCGACATCAGCCAACGCAAAAGGAAGCAATAACAGTACATGCTGTTCAACTGTTTGGACAAAATATACTGTTCCAAACGGCGTAGTAGACACCGATTGCGATTCGGAAAAGGTAAGAATAGAAACAGATAAAGACAGAGGTTCTTATGAGGTGGATAGCTTATCCAGTTCGTGCAAAGGGGAGACATATGATGATTGTACTTATACGGAAGTTAAGGCAACGGAGGGAGGTTATGAATACACTAAAAGTATAAGACAAGACTGCGAAGACAAACTTACCAGTGCAAAGGTTACTTCATACTCATGTAAAGTTCCCGAAGAATATGATTGTAACTGTCAAAGAAGCCACATCTATGGCACAACAAGAAATGCTGATTGCGAACAAGGAATGGGGGTTTGGAATAACTACAAGCTGGAGGAAACACCTTGTGATTCTTCTCATGAGAGATGTGGAACTAAAATAATAGGTGGAGAGTATAAAGAAGGAATGGGTTGTATACATCAAGTGTGGGAGACCACCTATGAACCTTGTTCAAAAGGGGAAAGTCGATGTTCATGTGGAACATGTACAAGAGATAAAGACTCAACTTGTTATAAATGCACTTACAATAAAGCAGTTGAGACTTGGTATACACCTGAAGGGTGTGAAAGGCTTACATACGAAACGAAGTATAGAGATGATGGTTATAAGACCTATCCCTGTGATGGAGTGTGCTTTACTGGTGTTGTTTCAAACTTTGATGGATGGACAAAAGGAACCACATCGAAAAGTATGTCATGCAGCGATACGCGTGTTCCAGAAGCAGTCCTTACACAACCTTATACCACTACCGAAAGTCAAACGTCCTCCAGTTGCGAATATGACATCAGTTATAGTAGCCACAGTAAATGTACCTTTTCGTCAAGCAGTCTTCCGAGTATTACCTATTCATATAAGACATGCGGAAATGCGGAGTCGGGTAATTCAACGGAGAGCACTAGCTATGGAGGTTGGGTTACATATGTAAGCTCCAGGAACAGAATGTATGCTTATGATGCAAGAACTATTGACGGAGAAAATAATGGCACTAAGTATTATATTTGTCCAAACGCCAAAAGAAGCAATTGCTCAACAGAAGGAGGTTGTTTTTCGGATTGTGATTCAACTAGCGTTTCAACATACACCACGAATGGCACATATGAGGGATCAATAGTATCTCCATACAGATATAAGTTATATAATTTCTTTTTTGTTGATGGCGGCACAAAGTCCTCTACATATTCTTATTCTGGGTCTTATCCGGATTACACCTTAACATCGACTATCAGCAGTGATTCGGATTCAAACTTGATAAATAATAAAGGAATTTATCTTTTGCCGACAGGAGAAGAAGATACATATTGGGTATGTTTTTGCGGAGATGCCAAATTAACACTGAATTTTACGGATGCGACGGAAGCTGCCATTACCTTTTCAAATATAAATCCCGTACAGTATCGAGTGGATTTCGGAGACAGTGCGGATTTGACATCGGGAACTACTAAGGTAGATATGGACACGCAGCAAATTTTCTATATTCATCCGGACCAAATATTAGATACTCGCGATGAGGATGGTAACTACTATGTCGATCTAAAATTAAACGGGCAACCGAGAATAATATCTGTCGAATTAACAAATCGACCTTTGAAGATGGTCGATTTATCCAGTACAAGTGCCAATGGTACGATTGTAGGATCAGATTCGTCTGGCAGTAAATCCATTGGAAATATTGACACTTCTGTAGAATTTAAGTTACCGAATAAGGCAGCTTACTCATTTTCGGCTCAACCTATTTCATTTTGGATAGATGGACAAAGTGATTTTCGTGAAACCTCCGGAAATGTCCGAGTTTGCAGCAATTCTAATAAATCTTATGGCGTTGTCCTGGCAACAGTTCCAGACAGCGGATCAGGAAGCATTACTTTGGTTGCAGGACAGCCAACTGTCACAAGCAAACAATCCAGTACGGGAATTTCGATAGATGAAATTACTCCGAACTATACCTATACCATCTCTTCTGATCGGAAATTGAAATCCATAAAAGTACCGAGTTTTGTTGCGCCGAAAGTTGAGTTCAGTGGAGCTGTATCGAATCGGAATTATACATTCTGTTCGAAGGAGGTAAGCGATAATTCAAATTCGAAATTATTTGATTGGCCATTGACTACATTTTCTCACGCTGCCATGAGTGATAGTTCAGGGAACACAGAGTCGCAATTTACAGTAAAAAACTATTACGGAAATGCTAATAAAGTGGGATTTGATCTTACTGCATGTGATTTAAAGGAGGCTACAGCTGAAAACTTAATCTTGCAATTTAGTTCGGAAATAAATGATTTTCCAAAAGTAAATATTTCCAATACATACAATAATGCTGTACATAAAGTTTATGGAGAGGGAGAAGAAGGTTTAAGATTTATTGCTAATGAAAATTCTCCGAAAATATGCGGAGATCTTGATGGAAGAGGGGAAGTTGATTGTCGATCAGGTTATTGGCTTCCTTGGGCAAATTATGCAAATTCAGGATATTACGTTCTCTGTGATTCGACCTTTGTGGGATGGCAAACTATCACTAAGTTCGACATAACGGAAGCTTTTAATATGTATGGACAGGGAACAATATACGCATATGCTTACAGAGGCACTAGACCTATCGATATGATAATTGAAGCAGGGATTGCAAACGCTTATTACGGCGCAGATACTCAAAATTCCAACATATCTATTTCCGGAATATGCATCTCTGAAGACTCCGCCCATATTGAAATTAAGGAAATGATAGAAGATTCCGGTTATACAGGGATTAATTATCTTAATTCTTTCTATTATCGAGTGGTTGAGCCTTGCAATTTAATGGGTTCAGATCATCTTTCGTATTCCAACAAAAATGATGTTAATCATAATTACAAAGGAACACTTGGTTTCCATGGAATAGGCGACATAAAAGTTTACGTTCAGCCTCAAAAAGTTAAAGCAAGTAATTACTATACGAGGGATATGTCTGAATCAGAATTGTCAGGAAGTTTTGGTAATTATAAATATACTTTCTCTGAACAAAATTACTTATTAAACCTTGATGATGAGGATTTAACAAAGAGTAAAAATTCGTTTGAGTTGTTATACAGTACAGGTCAGATTGGAACATCAAAAATAGAAATGGGAAATTCCTCAGAGTATTCTATACAGGCAACGACTTCCAGTGGAGATGGCTACTACTATACCGATGTCAATGTCGAAAATGCCATCGTAACAGTTCCAGCAACAGTTATCAGTAAGGTTGGTGACGACACTTTGGATAATTCACAGCAGAGCACTCCCAAGGAAACAACGTTCACTATATCTCCATACACTCATACTTATGAGAAACGTAGTGACGGGTATTACTACGTTAAGATAGCATGCCGTAATGTGTATATTTCAAATTTACGTGCGGTTAGTAATTTATTGGTTTATTATGAACATCCGAACATCGTAAACGAAAATTTGATAAATACTAGAATCTTAGATGGTTATGATCAGGCGACTAATAAGAATATGAAGCTGTACGGCAATATGAATTTAAATGGTGAGGATACCTTACCGTCAGTT
This sequence comes from Holosporaceae bacterium UBA3830, assembly GCA_002393025.1. GTDB lineage: Bacteria > Pseudomonadota > Alphaproteobacteria > UBA3830 > UBA3830 > UBA3830. Next base: position 7,549 of record DGIE01000061.1, read on the forward strand.
TCTGCTGTGCAACGGCTGTTTTACAACATAAAAACCGACAATAGTACAAGATATTTCTATCCGAGAATATCAGAATCCGGGTCTGCGCTGTCAGAGGAAGAAGGAGATTTCTTTATACAAATTTGGGATCACAATAATGAAGCTCCGGCGGTACGATGGAAAGTCAAAAATGCAATTCAATCATCCACTGGTGATATAACAGTGACAGATTCAGGTTTTGGTCCATTTAAATCGAATTACGCATTTAACGGACTACACAGAATGTTTTTTCCATATAATACCTATAATAAAGATTACGCAGGCTACAGTTATGCACATAACAGTGCTCTCGTTTTTGCGGGGTACACGCTTCCTGTAAATTATATTCTTGTTAACAATGGATACCAAGATGCTTATTCCTTGAGTTCTGGACAAGTTTCGAGTTATACAAAACCGAATACTGCGCTGTCTAACTTGGCAGCCGATGCTTGTACAAGACTTAAAACAGACTTGAAGAATAATCAAGGAAGTCCATTGATTTTCTTAGTGAAATATAAGACTGACTCCGCGTTGTCCTTGGAAAAATGTGCGGATTATGAATATTCGGCGTCAAATGAAGAGGATTTAACTGAAATAATGAAACAAATTGCCCTATACATTGACAGTAAGACCGATGAACTGAGAATAAATGTTACGGATACTTCAAAATCCACGCAATGATTTTGAATATTTATAAGGAAACAACCATAACCTGTATGAGGGATTCGCGATCACCCACAAACACACCAACGACCCACAAAAGTCATCAATCCATTAAATAGAGCTTGGCGTCCCCTAGGGAATTCGAATCCCTGTTGCCGCCGTGAGAGGGCGGTGTCCTGGACCACTAGACGAAGGGGACAAAACTGATCTTAGTTTAAACAAAAAAAAAAAAAAATCAACATTAATATTAAAAAATGAATAATAAGTTGGTGGTGACATCAGTGAATAAAAATCATCTTGTCGAAGAGTACTGTGAAAATGATGACCAAAAACCACCAAGTATAACATTTATTTTGAAAATACATGTTTTTTTGGAATTTCTTTAGTAGAATTAAACAAAGGAAATATAGCCGAAAGTGAACAAAAATGGTGTTAAGGTTCTTGTTGATGTTTTTTATCTTGTCGGTTGCTAACGTTTTTGGAAAATCTGACGAGTTGAGAGACTTTTTCTATACAGTTGAGTTGTCTATGAAGAAAGATAGTTCAGTTTTTGATGAAGTTGCTGATTTGATTTCTGAGTCAGAGATAAAGTCCGAGGTGAAAAAATTAACGATATTTTCTCAACAAGATAAACCTGTCAACAGTATGACAGCACTAAACGATAGATTGAACAAGGATATGGTCACTATTAATAGGAATCTTCATCTGTTAGGATATTATAATGCAAAGGTGAAATATGACATAAAGATCGACAAAGATAATTCAGTAAGAGTTTTTATAAAAGTAGATACTCGGAACAAATTCGGTCTAAATTTTTCAATAAAATTTATCGATCAAGATAACGACTTTAACAAGTATTATTCCGAATTATTAAAAGAAAAATTCCGATCTTTAAAAGCATCCATACCTGAAATTCGTTCAATAATTGACGGAACTTTGCATCTATTGAAAAATGTCGGTTTTTACAATCCTAAAGCAGAGAAGAAAAAAGTTTTTATAGATTATGATAACGGAATTGCTTTTTTGAATTTGGAGATTGTCTGTGGAAAGAAAGTTAAGTTTGGGGAAACTGAGATTGTCGCATTTAAAGGAATAAATGAGCAGTTTATTCGAGATCGTCTAAAATGGAATCAGGAAGATGTTTTTTGCATAGATAAGGTAAATTCCAGTATTGAGAATTTAAAAAATACTCAGATTTTTTCCGTAGTGGGAATAGAGCCCTTGGACTTAAGCTTAAATAGCGAGTTGCTTCCTATGAAAGTAAAAGTCGAAGAAGATAAAAAGCATATGCTAGATATAAGTCTTATGTATAAAGGGGTTCGCAATATGAATTTTGAAAAAAAATCTCAAACAACAAAGGGGATAAAATCAATGATTACAAAAGTTTCATGGACCAGACTAAATGCTTTTGGTAATGGCGAGAAACTGATTTTTAATGCTGAAGGAACTCCTATGAAAAGTTCAGATAAACGAGTTGATTATGCATTCGAAGCAATTTTAACCCAGCCGGATGTTTTTATGAGAGATTCTTCGATGGAGTATGGAGTATCACATCGTCAAGAACTTACAAATATTTTCTTCAAAAAAAGTGAGAGTATCAATTTCAAATATTCATTTCCTTTATCAGAGGTTTTACTGGCGAGTATCGGAATAATGCTGGAAGACAATTATATAGACTCTAATCCAATATTTTTTTCGAGTAAAAACTTGGCTCAAAATTTATCACATTACTACAAAGCTCAGTCGGTGCCAGTCTCATTTGTATGGGATCAGACTGATAGTTTGTTAAATCCAACTTCTGGGTTTAAATTTGAAGGAAAATGTACATTAATGAGATTATCAGGGGCGAGAGAAATTAGTGGTCTCAAATCTTATAGCCTGGCATTTTCATATAATCATCCATTGGACAGTTTGAAAAAGAATGTGTTAGCTTTTCGGTTGTGTAAAAAAGGTATTTTTTCTTCGGAGATAGATCGAATTCCCGTGGACAAGAGATTGTATGGTGGAGGTATAAATTCAGTTCGAGGATATGCAAATCAAATGGCTACAGAGATTGTAAAAGGAGCCGAAGTTACGATGGGAGGAAAATCTTTGTCGGAATTTAATATAGAATATCGACGAAAGGTTAATTCGGATTGGGGTGCGATTGTATTCTTCGATGGGGCTAAAGTTGGCAGTAATAAATCAAGATATTTTGAAATAGAAAAGCAGAGATGGTTCCTTTCATTGGGAGCTGGAATGAGGTACTATACCAGCATAGGGCCGATTCGGATAGATTTTGCTTTTCCGCTACATAGGAGGAGGGGAATTGATTCCAAGATGCAGTTTATAATGGGATTGGGGCAGTCGTTTTGAGATTAAGTCGAAGGTTGGTTGAGAAGTTAAATAAGAGAAATTTGTTTAGACTACTTGCCGTTTTTTTTACTGTATTGATTTTTATACCAGTTTTAGGTTTTTTCGCTTTCTATAATGATGTAAGTAGAAAATACATTATTGATCATGTTGTTAGTTATTTGCAAAATGAAAATTTTTTCCTGAAAATTGAGGGAGCAAATAAAAAGTTAACATATGTTGATAAGGTAACGGTAAGATTTTCAGGTAATTTGCTTGAGGCTTACAATATAAATTTTGAGAGAGATGGGTTGTTTTCAAGACCTCGTGTTCATGTAAAAAAGGTCATCTTTCGGACTGCTGAAAAAGAAAGCGGCGAAAAAGGAAAATTAAGGGAGAAATCAGGGGCAGTAAAGAAGATAGTTTCCGATAAAGGATTCGATCAGAAAAAAAGTATTGAATCCGAAAGATTAGGGAATGATTCAGGGTTTGATTTTGGTACGACGCTGTCCTACGTGAGGAAAGTTAAGCTTTTTGTCGAAAGTTTAAAAATTACTGAAGCGTTAATTTCTTTGAAGGATCGTGATCTCAAATATGAACACTTGTCGTATCATTCAGAAAGTGACAAAGATTTCTTTTCCATGAAAATGGATAGATCCCAAGTTGATTTTGTATTGGACGGGAGTGATTCGGGAACCGTAAAAGGAACCTTTCGAAATATTGAGGGGTTTTCAGGAAATTTGTTTATGAATTTGTTGGAGAGTAGTACACCGAAATATGAGGTCAACGTAGAGAAATCAGAATACAAAGTCAGTGCTAAAGGAGCTTTTGCGGATCAAATGAATACCTTAGTTATTTCGCAAGGACAGCTTCAGTTTTATGATAAGAATTTGAATTTTCAAGGAAAGGTTTTCCTAAACAAAGGCAAGGCTAGTTTGTCTACATTACTGTCTTTAAGTAATTTTGTTGATATAAGTAAAATTCCTACGGAAATTACTAAGAATTTCCAAGAAATACTGACAAATATTAATATTGAAGCCAAAGAAGGTGGGGTCAGAGCACGAATTGAATTTAAAAAAGAGAATCGTAGACTGGGAAATAGTGAAATAGTCATGCAAGGAAAAAATTTGGCTATAAAATCAGATGTTTCTTGGATCAATTTTTGGGGATATAGGTTAAAAACTTTCGATGTTCACAGTGGTAATTTAAAAAATTTTAGCTTAGATCTCATGGGAACGGACATTTTGGGCGAAAATATAAAAATTGGTTCCGAGTTGGTTTACGATAAAAATATTAGTATTCGAAAGTTAACTTGTGATTTAAAGAAGGGAAAAATTACTTTGGTCAAACCCTTGGTTTTGAGTAAGCAGAATTTAGATACTTCGTTTAAGTTTGACTTTCGAAGTTTGGGATTTCTGAGAAAGTATTTTAAGGTTAAGGGAAGTGTAGCAGGAGATTTGTTCTTAAAAGATGGATTACCGGGTATAGATGCAAAAATTAATCGTATCATTAATGAAAATTATGAGATATACAATGGTAAGGTCTCTGGTGATTTAAATAATTTGGAAATTGGTATTGGAAGCGCAAAGGTCGTAGGCAATATTCTGAAAAATGTAATACTAAAAAAAAAAGTAACGCGCTGACTTTAACATCCAAGCTGAACAATCGTTCAAAAATAGTTTTGGAGGGGACTTTTGTCGACAATGTCTTGCGTTTTTCGGGAAATGTAAAAAATAAAAGTGCCCGATTAGATTTAAGAAATTGCATTCTCGATTTTAAAAATCGCATATATCAAGTTGCTTTGGAGATCAATGAAAACAGTAAGTTAGGGTCGTTAAAAATCCTCATTTCTCAGGATAAAATAGATGTAGTGGCGAAAAATTTGTCCATACAAGGTTTGGGGAAGGCCTTTGACAAAATTCTTCCGCAATGTTTTGTGAATGGTAGTTTTAAATTAATTTCCTCTCAAGATTATTTTTCGGGAAGTGGATATTTCAAAATGGAAGAGCTTATATCTCGGAAAAGTACGATCAATATCAGTTTAAAACAAGATCAAAAAGGTTTATTTGTGCAGGGGAATCTGTTCAATACTACTGACAATTTGCGATTAGAGACTCTAATTCCGGTTCATATCAAACGCGATTTGGGTGTTATAGTAAAAAATGATGCCTTGATAAAGGTGTCGATTAACGGAAATGCTCATATAGAAAATATTTTTGAATTGCCCGATGGGGTAACAGTGAAAGGAAAGATAACTTCCAACTTGAATATCAGTGGAAGCGCCGATCACCCTTATATTAATGGTAGTGCTGAGTGTTCCGACACATCAGTGATTGTATCTGATGTAGTACTGAAGAATGGAACACTAAAACTTCTGGGGCAAGATCGCAAATTTATAGTTCACGATTCATATTTTACAGATTCTTATGGAAGGAAGGTAAAAATTAATGGTAGTGCTGTTTTGTTCTTTTCTAATATCATTCCAAATATAGATACGAATTTAAGATTGAGCTTTAATAATTTCAGATTATTTGATACGGATTCCATGAAGGTAAATGTTTCGGGTGACGGAAATATGAGCGGTCCTTTGGATAATTTAAAATTGACCGGCAATATAAAAGTTCCATTATGTGAATTAAAGTTTTCGGAAGGTGGGGATGAGGATAAATATAAAGATATCACTGTCATGAATGATCTTTTTCTAAGTAAAACAAGAAAACAAGAAGAAGATTTCTTTCTGTATGACATAAATTTGGAAGATGCTCAAATAAAAATTATCGGCAATATTTATAATTTGGAATGTTTGGGAAATCTTCATTTGGGAACCTATAATAGAAAGGCAACTCTATCCGGAAGTGTGGATTTAAAAAAAGGCAGACTCAATCTTTTCGGTAAACGCATGATTTTTAAAAAAAGCAAAATCGAATTTTTAGAAAATTTTCCGTTTGATCCGAAAATGAAACTATCCTGTTCCAGAGATATAGATTCGATGAAAGTTGTTTTGGACGTGCACAACAATCCGGGAGAAGGAATGTCCTTGAATTTGCACTCTCATCCAAACTATACACAAGACGTGATTTTGTCTTATATGATGTTCGGGAAATCCAGTAAAGATCTGTCTGTTGGAGAAGCTGCACAGTTGGCACATGCCATTAACAGTATGAACCAAAAAGGATATATTTTTTCCATACTAAATACATTTCAGAATATTGGGTTGGTAGATAGCTTGTCATTTTCCACAGATAATAATTCTTCTTCGTTGTACACAAATTCGCAATCGTCTTCTGATAAACTCAGCATAAGAGCAGGGAAATATTTGAGCGATAACGTATACATAAGTGTTAACCAAAAAGAAGAAGAAACAAGCTTTGATGTTGACCTATCAGTAGGTTCTCACACTTCTCTTAAAGTGAATACTTTGGGCGAGGTAGGAGTTAGCTGGAAATTCAGATATTAGTCGCAAGAAGGAGTAGTCATGAGAGAATTATATCATTATTCATTGGATGCGTTTGGAAGAGTCGCAAGGATTTATTTACAAGAGAAAAAACTTGAGTACCAGGAAATAGAAGAGTTTCCTTGGAACAGAAAAAAAGTGTTTTCTGAAAATCATGTTTTTTCAGATTTGCCAACCCTGATTGAGAATGACGGTACGATTTTGGAGGGATGTTATTCTATAGTGGAGTATATTGAACAAACTTACAGGTCAAATTCCTTGTTGGGCAATTCTCTGAAGGAAAAAGCTGAGGCACGCAGAATATCATCCATATTCAATGTGAATTTTTTTGCTGATGTTACGAATAATATCATTTTTGAAAAAATAATAAAAAAATATATAGACCGGTCTTCCCCGGATTCCGCGAGTATTCGCAGAGGGAACGGCAATATAAAAAAATATTTCGATTATATCAGTTGGCTCACCAATAGGAGAAATTGGTTGGCGGGGGAAGAATTTTCTTTGGCTGATATCTCTGCAGCAGCTCACATATCTTGTTTAGATTATATTGGGGCCATTCAATGGGAAGCTTATCCAGAGGTAAAAGATTGGTACGTACGAATAAAATCCAGACCGTCTTTCCGTGATATCTTAAAGGATCGGATAGTGAATGTCGTTCCTCCTGCTTTTTATTCTGAGTTGGATTTTTAGTAACATTTTCGGATTTGAAATAATGGTTCTCGTCGTGTTCATAATTGGAATATCTTGAGAGTTAAGCTTTTTCCCTATATAATAGGCACGTTTTAGTAGAGGATTTTATGTCAGGACATTCGCAGTTTAAGAATATTATGTATCGAAAAGGGGCTCAAGATGCTAAAAGAGCTAAGATTTTTTCAAAGATTTCCAGGGAGATTACCGTTGCGGTGAAAGAAGGAGGTCCTGATCCGGAAAGTAACACAAGGCTAAGATCTGCTTTGCTGAGTGCGAGATCCGAAAATATGCCGAAGGATAATATCGAAAGAGCAATAAAAAAGGCTTCCGGAGGAGATGCTGATGCTGACTATCAGAGTGTCAGGTATGAAGGATATGGTCCGGGCGGAGTTGCTATTATTGTTGAAGGATTGACTGATAACAAGAATCGTACGGCTCCGGCAGTGCGTTCGGCTTTTTCCAAATTCGGCGGCAGTTTGGGCGAAACTAACAGTGTCAGTTTTCAATTTGATCATATCGGGTATATTTCCTATCCGCTGGCGTCAGGTTCTGAAGACGAGATGTTTGAGGTTGCGATAGAGGCTGGTGCCGAAGATATCGTTACAACTGATGATGGACATGAAATCATTTGCGCGATCGAGCAGCTGACAAAGGTTAGAGATGCATTAACTCAGAAATTAGGTGATCCGCTCGAAGCAAAGGTTACATGGAAACCAAAAAATACGATTTCTGTCGATGAAAGTACGGCAAAGACTTTGTTTAAGTTGATTGATATCCTGGAAGATGACGATGATGTTCAAACTGTTATCGCTAATTATGAGCTTCCTGAGGGATTTGAACTAGATTAGCAGATCATATCATCTAATAAGTAGTAATAAAAATGATCCGTAAGACTCTAAAGCGAGAACGGATCTTTTTTTCTATTCCGCTGACTTAAAAGTAAGAAGCAACTTTTTGAATTTCTTCCCTAACTATGAGAAAATCTCGCCAAAATTCCCTTTTTTGTGACGGAGATCTAAGCAAATAAGCAGGATGAAAAGTCGGCATGATTTTTGCGGAAACACCTTCTGCTGAAGTCCATCTTCCGTGGAGTCTCATAATTCCGTCAGAAGTTTGCAGCAACGCTTTTGTGGAAGTTCCCCCCAAACACACCACAACCCTAGGATTAATCAGAGAAATATGCTTCAACACATAAGGCCTGAACAAAGCAACTTCTTGGGTATTAGGTGTTCTGTTTCCGGGAGGTCTCCACGGCAGGATATTCGTGATATAAACCTTGGTCCTATCCAACCCAATTGCTGCTAAGACCTTATCAAGCAACTGACCACTTTGTCCTACAAACGGAAGACCTTGCTTATCTTCTTCCGCTCCTGGCGCTTCTCCCAGCAAAAGAATGTCGGCTTTTTCATTCCCCATTCCGAACACCATATTAGTCGCGCAATGTTTTATGGATATATCAACCGCAGCCATTGCCTGCTTTAGCTTCGAAAGAGAAGTAATTTGCCCGCTCGAAGGTTTCACAGAATCAGTGTTCAGAACATCCGAAACTCCCATGTCGGAAAACCATTCTAAAACCTGTGCTACTTCTCTTTTCTCCATGCTTTTCCCGTAATTATCTGCTTAAAGCCTCATCTATCAATTTAATTGTATTTTGTATCCCATATAATACAACAAAAGATCCCATACGCGGTCCTTCCTCTTGTCCCAGCAAATTTCTGTATAGACACATAAACCAGGCTCTTAAATTTTCAAATTCATAATGCTTTCCGACTTCGAAAACAACACTTTGCGCTTCCTCAGAAGTTACGTCATCAGATAGGTTTTTCAATGAATTTCTCAGCTCTTCCAGAGCATTTCTTTCCATGTCGTCGGGAACAGCATACTTTTTTGTAGGCTTCACAAAATCGCGACAGTAATTTATTGCATGCGTAACCAATCTGTCCAAGAATGGTTTGTTCTCAGGCGTAGCATCCTTGATATATTTTTGAATAAATCCCCACAGTGTCGATTTATCATCAGTATTGCACGCACTGACTAAATTCAATAACAAAGAATAAGATATAGTCTTTTCCGCTTTTGGAGGATTTCCATTATGTATGTGCCATACAGGATTATCGACCTTTTTATTCGGAGCTTGTTTTTCAAAATTATCCAAATGTGTTACATAATCATCGATCTGTCTTGGAATCACATCGAAGTACAACCTTTTGGCACTCTTCGGAGAAGCAAACATAAAATTTGATAAACTTTCCTGCGGAGCGTAAAGCAACCATTCGTCTATACTCAACCCATTACCTTTGGATTTAGAAATTTTCTTACCTTCTCCATCCAAAAATAATTCATAGTTAAATCCAACCGGAGGATTTCCACCTAAAACTCTGCAAATTTTCGAAGATAATTTCACAGAATCAATCAAGTCTTTTCCCGACATTTCATAGTCAACATCCAAAACAGTCCATCGAGCAGCCCAATCGACTTTCCACTGCAATTTGCAATTTCCGTCTGTCACGGGAAGTTCAGTCAATGTTCCATCTTCATCTTTGAATACGATAGTTCCGTCATTGACTCGATATTCTTCGATGTTTACCTGTAACACTTTGCCCGTTTTCGGAGATATCGGCAAGAAGGGACTGTAGGTTGCGGCTCTTTCTTCCCTCAAACTTGCCAACATGATGGATAGAATTTCCTCGTGATTTTGGAGCACGCGGAGAAGAATATCATTAAATTTTCCGCTTTTGTACCAATCGGTAGAGCTTTGAAATTCATAATCGAACTTGAACGAATCCAAAAATTCCATGAGCTTATGATTGTTATGTTCTCCGAAACTGTTGTGGCATCCGAAAGGATCTGCGACATCAGTCAGAGGAAATTCCAAATACTCCTTAACCATATCCTTATTCGGAATGTTATCCGGAACCTTTCTCAGTCCGTCGCGATCGTCGGAAAATGCAAATAATTTTGTTTTTATTCCCGTAAGACATTCAAAAGCATGTCGAACGAATGTTGTTCTGGCAACTTCGCCGAAAGTTCCGATGTGCGGAAGACCGGAAGGACCGTAACCTGTTTCAAATAATGCGTATCCTTTTTTCTTTATGCTTTCACGTTTCAGTAACTTTCGAGCTTCTTCAAAAGGCCACGACTTAGCGTTTTCATAAACATCATCCTCGAAAGTTTTTTCAATCATTTTTTATCCTTTAAAACAAACGAGGTCATTATAAAACGATTATTTTACAAGGTCTATAGTTTTTACGATCTCAGATATCGACGGAATTTCTGATAGAAGTATTCCGGATTTAGCTTTCGGACCGTATATGATAGTAAAAGGAATTCCTGATCTAGAATGTTGACGAATAAAATTCATTACTACGTCGTTTTTCTTAGTAATGTCGATTTCGATGAATTTTATGTGATGTTGTTTTATTTTGGATCGCACCTGATTTGATTCGAATTTTAGTTTGTTATATTTGCAGGATAAACACCAGTCTGCGGTAATATTCAAGATGACGATATTGTTTTGTTCAACGAATCTCGAAACTTTTGAAAATTTATCAATTTGTTTTATTTCTGTTTCTTTGGGTGGAATGTTTATGAAAATTGCGAAAATTAATAAGAGAACAGCGGTTTTGTTATAACTTTTTCTGAATAAAGCGGATGATATTAAAAGTATGATGCAGATAAATGTCATTTCCAGCGGAGAAATATTGTTCATTAGTATCCATATTAACCAGACGAAGATAATCAGAACTCCGCAGTTTATAATCTTGTTAAATAGTGTTTTCCTAAATAACTTTTCGAAAGAAAATTTGGAAAATAATATGAGGAAATAGGGAAAAGAAAATCCTGTAGCTATAGCTATAAAAATAAAGAACATTTCCGGAACGGATTCCTGAACAGCAAATGTTGCGGCTGTTCCCAATAACGGAGCAGTGCACGGAATGGCTAGCAAGGTTGTGATTATACTGTAAACAATGTCGCGAATAAATTTGGCTCCGTGTTTGTTTAAAAAAGGCCAATCTTTTTCCAAAAATTTAAGGTTTTCTGTGTTCAGATTCCAATAAAAGTGAATCTTATCAGATGAAATTAGACCAAGAACAAAGAAAAAAAACACCGTAAATTTCAGAAAATATACATTCTGAAAATGCATTCCCCAGCCGATGGTTTCTCCGGATAACTTTAACACAGACAAAATGCCTGCCAACAACAAAAAACTCAAATAATTTCCGACAATCGAATTAATTATGGTTTCGCGTGAATTCATATGTTTTATTTTTAAAAGGATTACCGGCAATACACAGGGCATAACATTAAGAAGTAACCCGCCGATAAATCCGAATACGAGCATGATGATAAAAAATTGCACAGAGGTTGTTTTTGAGGAAACATCAGGAGTGAATATAAAATCTTTGCTTACAACGGAACAAATATCTTTACAGACGAACAAATCGAATTTCAATACATCTCTTTGATCCTTATCTAATTTACATTTTGTTTCGTATTTATTTTCCGAAATTTTCTTAAAATTTTCTTGATAATTAAAAGAGAGTGAATTATATTTTGACTCAATTTCGGGAGCTTTGGCTAATTTCCATGTATTCGGCAAACTAATTTCAAAAGTAGCAACACCCTTGGTAGACAAATTCCTCAACTTAAGGGATATATCTTCCGATTCTAAGGCACATGTTAAAAAGTTTACAAAAAAAGTTAAGGCAAAAACAAAAAAAGCACGTAAAAAATATTTCATTTTAGTAAAAAATTAACTCTCGCAATGTACAATACTAGTATAGACCTGGATGAGATGATGAGCAACAGAGAGAGTGATATACGAGATTTAACTGGAAGAATACTTCTTGCAACACCTAATATCCCCGATATTTATATGCGCAAATCGATGGTTTATATTTGCAGACATTCTAATGGAGAAGCACTGGGGTTGGTCGTGAATAAAATTTTACCTGAGATAAATCTATTGCAAATTCTTACCAAGGGAAGTTTAGGTGATGCTGGAAATATAAAAATTCATATCGGAGGAGATCAGGATATAGATAAATGTTATATTCTCCATACTAACCAAAATTTATCTGAAAATACCATTTTTGTTCGCGATAATATATTCATGACAACATGTGATGACTTAATGAAGTCTTTTTCTTTTGTGATGAGCAAATCCGAACGAAAAATTTTGTGTTTGGGATGTTATCGTTGGGGAGCTCAGGAATTGGAAAATGAAGTTTCCTCAAATTATTGGATTCCGATTCCTTCTGATGAAGCCTTAATTTTTGGGGATTCTCGTACAGACAAATGGAGCAAGGCTTTTCTCAAGATAGGACTGCGATCTCCTTTGTTTTTAGATAAATTCGGAAAAGCTTAGTTTGCGTAAAAACACATAGAGCACAAATGAAAATATTCACAAAATCAAGCGGAATATAGTTAATTTTATAAAAATAGTACATTGTTTTGTTTGAGAAAAGGAGGGAGGATTTGTGTTTAAGACGAAATATCAACTAGACATCGCATTGAACAAGTTGTAGATTGGGAGGGAGTTTTTTAGGAGATTAATATGAAAAGATGTCGTAATACTAAAATAGTTGCAACGATTGGTCCTTCGAGCAACAGTCCTGAAGTTATCGAGAAACTGTATCTTAGTGGAGTTGATGTTTTCAGATTAAATTTTTCTCATGGAGATCATGCAGGACATGAAAAAGTTTACGATATCATTAGATCGACTGGTCGCAAATATCATTCTTTTCCGACGATTTTAGTTGATCTTCAAGGTCCTAAGTTAAGAGTTGGCACTTTTGAAAACAGCAAAATTTTTCTTGAGGAAGGTGATGTTTTCAGATTTGATTTAGACAAGACACCAGGTGATACAAAGAGAGTTAATTTGCCTCATCCTGAGATTCTGGAAGCTCTGAAAGTCGGAACGACGTTGTTGTTAGACGATGGTAAGTTGCGTTTTGAGGTTTTGTCTTGTTCTCCTGAATATGCGGAAGTGAAAGTGATTGTAGGGGGACAATTATCCAATAGAAAAGGAGTTAATGTTCCGCACGTAATGCTTCCGATTCCAGCGTTGACGAAAAAAGATAGAGATGATTTGGATTTTGCTTTAAAGTTAGGAGTTGATTGGGTAGCTCTTTCTTTTGTTCAGAATGTCGAAGATGTGGAGGAAGCCCATAACATAATAAAGGGAAGAGCGAAGGTTTTGGCAAAGATAGAAAAACCTTTAGCTGTTCAGTCAATTGAGCCTATTACCAAGATTTCGGATGGTATTATGGTTGCTCGAGGTGATTTGGGTGTTGAGATGAATCCCGAAGAGGTACCTATGGCACAGCGCTTAATTATAAATACGTGTCACAGAATGGGGAAACCTGTTATTGTTGCTACTCAAATGTTGGAATCAATGATAACTTCTCCAAGTCCGACACGAGCTGAAGTTTCGGATGTTGCAAATGCTGTGTATTGCGGAGCCGATGCGACGATGCTGTCAGCAGAATCTGCTTCAGGGCAATATCCTTTGGAGGCTGTAAGCATGATGAGCAGAATTATCGAGGTTACAGAAAGAGATCCGAGTTGCGTGAGAAGAATTGAAGATGATACGCAATGTCCACATCAGACAGCCTTAGATGCAAAATGCAAGGCAGCAAAGTCCGCAGCAATGTATAGTAATGCGTCCTGCATTGTGATGTTTACGGATTCTTTTGAACATGTGGCCTGTTGTGCGAGGTTCAGGCCTACGTGTCCTATTCTGTTAGGAACAAGTTCGGATCATCTTTCTCGACAAGCCGGGTTGTTATGCGGGGTATATTCATTCGTAATGAAAAAAGAATTTAATCTGGATAAGCTTTGTAAAATAGCGACAACTGCTGTTGTGGATCGAAAATTCGCAAAAATCGGAGATAATATTGTGATGTTAAACGATTTTGATAATGATTCGGTAAATATTTTAAAGATTTAGTTATATGAAATATCTTGTTTATAGCTTGTTTTGTATTTCACTTGTTTCTCATGTTTGGGGGGACACAAAACAAGATTTGAATGTGCAGTCAGCAGTTGGTACAGGGATCGAGAGGAGTTCGCAAGATCCCAGTGCTCCTTTTCCCGATACCAAAAAATCGGACTTAGAAAAACAGGAGGAGAGTTCCCAATTTATAGATGAAAGCAAATCGTTTTCCGAGAATCTGAAAAATCTGGAAATTCCTGATTCGTTTAAACTGGATGATATAGTTATAGGGGATGAACAAGCTCCTCATACGCTGATTGTATATTCGTCTTTTAGTTGTAATCATTGTTGCAAATTTCACAAGGAAGAGTTTCCTAAACTAAAAAAGCAGTATGTCGATGCAGGAAAGTTAAGGATTGTTTTGCGCAACTATATAGATGATCTCGGAGCTTTGGAAGCGGCAATTTTGATGAGAATTTTTTATAAAAAATCCAAGGATGCTATTGCTTTATACAGAATGATTTTTGGTGTCCAAAAAGACTGGATGAAGTCTTCAAATCCTCGTGAATTTTTGAAACAAATTTTCATAAAAGCGGGATATGACAAGGAAGAAGTTGCAAATTATCTGGACACGAACAATCAAGAATATAAAAAAATTTCTGCAGGACTTATGAAAGAACAACAATGGGCAATGCATGTTTTGCAAATATCGTCTGTACCGGCGTTTGTTCTAGATAACCGAGTTCATCAGGGAGTTTTAACTAGCGAAGAAATCATAGAAAAAATGGGGATGGAATCAGAGAAAAAATTATCCGACCGTTAAAATTCTAGATTATTTTCAAAAGAGTTACAAAATCAGGTAGTTATCTGTGTTTTGGTCTGATTGCCTGTGTGGTCGGTCTATGATAGACTCAGCATCGCAAGTTGATTCGGTGTTAAGTTATGAAAATTGCCTTAATAGGGCGTCCTAATGTAGGGAAGTCGACGCTTTTTAATCGTTTGGTTGGTCAAAGGAATGCTATCGTTGGGGATATGCCTGGGATTACCCGTGACAGAAAAATTGTAGATGCAGATTTTTTCGGAATTCATATTAAAGTTATCGATACTCCAGGAATAGATCCTTTTTCAAAAGATGATCTGGCAAAATCCATGAATTTACAATCTCTCGCAGCGTTGTCGGAATCTGATATTGTGTTTTTTGTCGTGGATGCTATTGATGGCGTTACAGAATATGATAAATCCATTGCCGTATGGCTAAGAAAATCGTTTAAACAATATGGAAACCGTCCTGTAATAGTAATAAAGAATAAAAGTGAAAATCCGTCAGTACAGGTTAGCACTGCTTCGTTGGGCTTTGGGGAAGGCGTTGCGATTTCGGCGGAGCACAATTTGGGGTTTGATGAGCTTTTAAATTTAATGAGTGATTTTGATTTCCCAGGAGAGGAACCTTTTGAAGACAAGGAGATTCCATTAAAAGTTGCAATTATTGGACGCCCAAATGTAGGCAAATCCACTTTGATTAATGCAATTATTGGAGAAAATCGTTTGTTAACGGGGGATAGAGCTGGGATTACCCGTGATTCCATTTCTTTGAATTGGAAATATAAAGGTAAAAAAATTTCCCTGATTGATACTGCTGGACAGAGGAAAAGATCGAAAATTCAAAAAAAGGCAGAAAGCATGTCTGTATCTGACGCATGGAGATATGTAAAGCAGTCCCATGTTGTGGTATTGGTTATGGATATTCGACAACCTTTGGAAAAGCAAGATGTAACCATTGCTCGTAAAGCTTTTGATGAGGGGAAAATTATAATTTTTGCGTTAAATAAAAGTGATATGGTTCCAAATGCAGAAGAAATTCAAGAAGACGTTGAACGTCGAGCGAAATACGAATTTTCTCAGGTGTTAGGAGTTCCCTGTTTGCTGGTTTCTGCTAAGGAGAGATTAGGGCTTGTGAGAATTTTCAACAAAGCTTTTGAACTTTATGATAAATGGAATACAAGAATTTCGACAGGTGCTCTCAATAAGTGGTTTCATTGGGCTATCGAAAGAAATCATCCTCCGTTGGTTAATGGCATGCCTATAAAGTTGAAATATATTTCGCAAACCAATACTCGTCCTCCGACTTTTGCAATTTTTGCTAACCGAGTTGAGTATTTGCCTGAAAGTTACAAGAAATATCTTGTGAATAATTTACGAAAGTCTTTTAATTTTGATGGGATTCCATTACGGATTTTTGTAAGACAGAGAAAGAATCCTTATGCGGAATAAATTTTAAAAGATTTACACTTAAAAAAAAGAAAGGCTGTGAGAAAAATTTTGCTAAAAGTCACAGACGGTAGTATACTCTAACGGTTTTTGAGTAATAAGAGTGATATGGATCCGCTGGAATCTAGATTTCAATCACAATCGATGAGAGAGTTGCCACATAATTTAGAGGCAGAGCAGTCTTTACTGGGGTCTCTCATGCTAAATAACGAATGTTTCGAGGATATCTCTGATATAGTGTCACCTGCGCATTTCTTTGTTCCGGTAAATGGAGAAATTTTTTCAGTGATGAGCTCCCTAATTTCTCAAGGTTTGGTGGCTGATCCCATTACGCTGCGTTCATACTTTGAAAAGAACGATAGTTTGCAGAAAGTTGAGGGTGGGAATTACCTAATTCAGTTGGTAAATTCTGTGGTATCGATTGCCGGCGCTGAAGATTATGCCAAACTTATATATGATTTATACAACCGGCGACAATTGATTCTTATTGGGGAGGATATTATTCGTGAGGCTTCAATTTTTGATCTGAATGCAAATAGTGAATCTCTTATAGAAAAAGCCGAATCCCAACTATATGATTTGGCTATGGACAATACTCGCGGAATGTGTATGAGCTTTTCCGATGTTGTCAAAACAGCAGTTCAAACCATAGAAGAAGCTTACAAAAGTGAAAATAAGCTTATAGGCGTTACCAGTGGGTTTATCGATCTGAATCGAAAACTTGGTGGGCTTAATAGATCAGATTTGATTATTCTTGCAGGGCGTCCTTCTATGGGAAAAACTGCTTTGGCCACAAATATTGCGTTCAAAGTTGCAATGGATAAGTTGCTTGAAAGGGAAGGGGCAGGAAAAGTTGCATTTTTTTCTTTAGAGATGTCTGCTGAACAATTGGTTTCTCGTATTTTATCTCAGGAGAGTATGATTCCTTCTGAAAAAATTCGTCGAGGAGAAATAAAAGAGGAAGAAATCGGAAAAATTCGAAGTTTACAAAAAAAATTGGCTAATATTCCTCTTTTCATAGAAGATACTCCTGCAATGACTGTTTCTTCTATTCGAACTCGTGCAAGAAAATTACAGAGAAAAGAAGGATTGGATCTGATCGTTATTGATTATCTGCAGTTACTTCAGGGAAGTACTGATCGACGCAATGATAATCGTGTTCAGGAAATTTCGGAAATTACACGTTCGTTAAAAGGATTGGCCAAAGAGTTAAATATTCCGATTATTGCGCTGTCTCAGTTGTCACGAGCGGTTGAAATTCGTGATGATAAACGTCCGCAGCTGGCAGATCTTCGAGAATCAGGTTCCATCGAGCAAGATGCCGATGTCGTTATGTTTGTGTATAGAGAAGAATATTATCTCGAAAGAACAAAACCGCAAGAAGGAACACCGGAATTTGATAAGTGGTATACAAAAATGCAGAATGCTCATAATAAAGCAGAAGTTATCATTGCCAAACAGCGACACGGACCTATTGGCACCGTAGAGTTGTTTTTTGATGGTCAATTCACAAAGTTTGATAATTTAGCTGATAATAGGTAGAAACAGGTATAAGGAATGGATTTTCAAAGAGTTTTGGATAAGGTTGCACCTCAGGTATTGTCGGTCGCGGTGATAAATTTGGATAATATTGCGTATAACTATCATAAAGTTGAAGACGAGCTCTCTAAAGGTTCGATCGTCTCTGCCGTGGTAAAAGGAAATTCTTATGGTTTCGGAGCAGTTCCCGTCAGTAGAAGATTGTATAAAGAGGGCTGCAGGAATTTTTTTGTCGCTACCATAGACGAAGGAATCGAAATAAGAAATGTGCTTACCGATGAAAGTGTCCGAATATTCGTTTTAAGTGGAGTTTTTGAAAATACCGAAGATGTTTTGCTTAAATATAAACTTGTTCCTGTCGTAAATAACTGGGTTCAAGCGAATATTTGGGTGAAAAAAGCAAAAGATCTAAACACAAAATTAGATGTCGTGGTACATGTAGATACAGGAATGTCTCGCAACGGATTTTTGGAAGATGACGAGCAACGTAGTCGTAAGGATATCTTAGACAACCTGAATTTGCTTTTTGTTATGAGTCACTTGGCTTGTGCTGATGATGCCTCCAGTGAAATGAACAAAAAGCAACTGGAAAGATTCAAATCCGCTTTGAAAAAGTTCGATAATCCGATGTCTTGTTTATCTGCAACTAACGGAATTTTTTTGGGAAAAGACTATCAATTCGATATGGTAAGACCGGGAAAGGCTATTTACGGTTTTTCGATTCGTGAAGATATGATAGGAATTGTAAAACCCGTCATGGATATTTTTTCGAGAATTGTTCAGGTTAATCATTTAAAAAAGGGAGATACTGTGGGGTACGGATCGACTTTTATCGCTCCTCACGATATGACTTCCATAACTTTGGGAATAGGTTATTCCGACGGATTTATGAGAAAATTTTCGGGATTCGGACACGGATTTTTAGGAGGTAAAAAGCTCCCTATGATAGGTCGGATTTCGATGGATTACATAACCCTTGATGCATTGGAAGTTGATGAAAAGTATTTAAAACTAGGAAATTGGGTTGCGCTGACTCATTCTCCTGACTACACCGTTGAAAAATGGGCTCTTGAATTGGGAACCATTCCTCACGAAATTACTTGCCGCTTGGGAAGTCGTGTCGAAAAGATTTATATAGGTGATATTTGATGACCAATGGGGTTAGCTGACATATTCGGCAAGCCAATCAGAAATATTTTTTGGAAGATCCAGCGAGTTTAAAATTTTTTCATTGTAATTTTTCAACCACTGTTTTTCTTCGGTTGAGAGTAGTGAATAGTTGATCAGTTTATTGTCAAATGGGACCAGTGAGATTGTATCAAAACAAATAAACCCATCCTTTTCTTCTGTTACGATCATGTTCTCCAAGCGAACCCCTATGTGATTTTCAATATAAACACCCGGTTCATTTGATAATAGAATATTAGCTTGCAAAGGAATTTTATTATTTCGGGAAATGGCAACAGGACCTTCGTGTACATTCGACATATACCCGATGCCATGTCCGGTGGAGTGATTATAATCTAACGAATATTGTTGTAAAAATTTTCTGGCAGAGGTATCCAATATAGCGGCAGTTGATCCTTTTTTTAGTTTTGCACTCGCTACAGCAATATGTCCTTTTAAAACCAATGTGTAATATAACTTTTCCTTAGCAGATGGCTGCACTTTAGTTAGTGTTCGCGTAATATCTGTTGTTCCGAATTTATATTGCCCTCCGGAATCTAAAAGCAAAAATTTTTCAACTTTTTTGTTCGAATTTGATGAAGGAGTATAATGAACGATCGCAGAGTTTGCATCGGCAGCTGCGATGGTGTCAAAACTGTTCCCAATAAAATTTGGAGATCTTTTTCGAATAGAAAAAATCTTCTCTGCGCAATCCATTTCTGAAATATTTTCCGTATGGTAGAACCAAAACAAAAAATCTACCAAAGCTTCAGAATCTTCAATCGTGATTTTTTTTATATTCTCAATTTTATCTGCGGTTTTTATATACTTTATACTTGGAATCGGATTTTTAATATCAACTAAATTTTGCGAATTTAGAAAAGCAGGAGATTCATAAAAATCCAATCCGACCTTCGTAAACGAAGAGATATCATTAATCAAATTGCTGATATGTTTTTCTGAATAACAAGAATAGCTATCATCGAAATAAAAAATTTTTTCTCTATTTTTTGTGATAAAAAGATAGCCCAGCGTTACCGGAACGTTTTTTATTTTTATATCTCGCGTATTTAACAGCCAAGCAGAAGAGCAGGGGTCACAGATCAAATATCCGTCCAGATTATTTTCCTCTATAATTTTATAAATCCGTTCGAATTTTGATTCTTCTGATTTCCAAGAGATGATTTCCGATTTTCTTTCAAATTTTTTCGTTTTCAAAAGTTCGTCTAAATTTATTTCTGTAAAATTATAATCTCTCAATTCAGATTTTATTTTGTTAATTAGGGAATGAGTAACAAATCGCGGATCAAAAGCGATATTTGACTGAAAATTTATATTCTCTTTTATCCAAGCGATAATTTTTTTCAAAGATAATGGTTGTATCGAAAATTTTTTTGAATCCACTGATATTTTGGCGGCCAGATCGTATCTTCCATCGACAAAAACGGCAGAATTGCTCTCTGAAATTACTGTCGCTCCAGCAGACGCTTTTAAACCGCACAGTATTTTAAGAAAATCCGTGTTTTCGTCATCATTAAAGTTCGGATACAAACTGCCTTTTATGTATAGCAAAGCATCAAATCGTTGCAGTAATTCTTGTGTCATTTCACCAAAAACTTAATTAAAACAAATCCAATTATAACTATAAAAATTATGGCGAGCAGGGCGATTTTTTTATGTTTTTCTATGAAATTCAAAACATGATCCCCGTATTTTTTGCAAATCCATGATAAAACAATAAACCTTGTTGTACGAGTAATGATTGATGCTATAAAGAATACTAAAAGATTAACTTTTGCGAATCCACTTGCGATGGTGACGATTTTAAATGGAATAGGGGTTAATCCTTTCGCACAAATCAACCAAAAAGCCCAGGTGTCTCTTCCCATTTTTAAGACTAAATCATCAAACTGCGCTGGTGTTATATTGAACCAATCTAATATGTAAACACCCAGTGTTTTAAAGCATGCGTATCCGATGAAATATCCTAAAAATCCACCCAAAACCGAAGCGATAGTGCACATTACGGCGTAATACATTGCTTTATGCTGATTTTTAGCCACAACTACAGCTAGTACGGGATCGGGAGGCAGCGGAAAAAATGAACTTTCAATGAAAGATACAAACATTAAAACACGAAGAGCATGCTTACTCTCAGCCTGTTTCATCATCCAATCATAAAGTTTTTCTACCATCAGTGTATCCTTTTGTTATCTTGAAATTTTCATGCTTTTATTTTTACTCTGTTTGCATTTCGGTAACATTACTTACTCCTACAACCTCTCTGATATCCAAAATATCGTAGGACGATAGATTGTATTTATCCGACAACATCATTGTGCCATCAGAAAATTTTAGTTCAATAGAATAATTTCCGTTCTTTTTAAATTTTTCTACCAGACTTTTAACTCCAAGCAATTCTCTTCGGTTAGATATGTTAATACGCAAAGTCATTTCCAATAATTTAGGTCGAGAATGGCCACGATGAGAATAAATTTTTTGCGCGAAATTATCTTCTCCATTGTATTTTTCATTAAACTTTTGCACTGCATCTGCACTGAATCTTGTTTGCCCTTCATTTTTTAAGCAGTTTAACTGGATAAGAACAATGTTTCCGATCTCTAAAATTTCGCGACTTCTGTTGTATACCTCTCCGAACAAAGTTACTTCTGCTGTTCCTGATGTATCGGATATATTAAGAACAGCAAATTTATTTTGATTTTTTGTTGTTTTGACAGTCACGTTATTTATAACCGCAACAACTTTCGTTCTCGAAAACTTTTCAGCCTCCGTGAGTAGGGGAAACTGAAACTTTTGTATAATGGATTCATATTGCTGTAACGGATGTGCTGAAACATAAAAACCTATTACAGTGAATTCGTGTTGTAATTTTTCAGATTCATTCCATTCAGGGACTTTTTTCAATTCAGGATAATTATGCTGAAACAAAGAAAATTGATCATCATCAGCTTTTACAGACATGATATCGTCCAAAGAATCAAACAATTGCCGACGATTAGGATGCAGATTATCAAAAACTCCGGCTTTTATAAAATTTTCAAAAATTTTTCGCTTAATAAGCTTTTTTTGAGAGGTCCTTTCCATGAAATCGAACACTGATTTGAAATCTCCATTGGTTTTTCTCTCTTTTACGATTTCATTTACAACAGCTATTCCTGCGCCTTTAATGGCAGCCAAACTATAGCGCAACGAGTTGGTTTCATAATCTATAGTAAAATCTCCCTCGGACAAATTGATATCAGGTGGTGTTATTTTTATTCCATTGGCTTTTGCATCTTGATAATAAGCAAATAGTTTGTCGACATTGGCCATATCAAGAGTCATGATTGCAGCATAGAATTCCATCATATAATTAGCTTTTAGGAAAGCTGTTTGATAGGTTAGCAATCCATATGGAGTTGAGTGAGATTTGTTAAATCCATAACTTGCGAATTTGCTCATCTGTTCGAAAAGTTTTTCGGCAATGGATTTATCAATACCTCGTTCAATGGCGCCGTCGATGAAACGTTTTTTCTGCGCTTGCATCTCTTCTTTATTTTTCTTTCCCATTGCGCGTCGCAGAATGTCTGCCTGTCCTAACGAATACCCTCCCATAGATTGCGCAATTTGCATAACCTGTTCTTGATAAACCATTACTCCATAAGTTTCTTCCAAAATCGGAACAAGTTTTTCATGTAGATATGAAATTTTTTCCAAACCATGCTTACACGCAATGTATTTAGGAATATCGTCCATTGGTCCCGGTCGATAAAGTGCAACAAGAGCGATAATATCTTCTATTCTGTCCGGCTGTAATTTTTTTACGACATCTTTCATCCCTCCACTTTCGATTTGGAACACACCGACACAATTTACAGCTTTAATCAAATCAAAAGTTTTTTTATCGTCTATTGGAATGGAGTGACTTGTTAATTTTATGCCTCTCTTATTTATTAGATCTATTGCTTTTTGGATGACCGTTAAGGTTTTCAGTCCAAGAAAATCGAATTTTATCAGACTGGCGGACTCAACGTATTTTGTCGAAAACTGCGTTGAGGGCATGTCAGATTTAGCATCTTTATAAAGGGGAACGATATCCTGTAAATTTTTATCGGATATAACGACACCTGCTGCATGAACTCCTGGATTTCGGTAAAGACCTTCTAAACGTAAGGCGATTTCCATAAGCTTTTGCACCTGCGGATCCGTTTTTATAAGCTCCTGCAGAATAGGCTCTCTGTCAATACCTTCCTGCAAAGTTAAGGGATTTGTCGGACTAAACGGAATTAGTTTTGAAATTTTATCAACAAACCCGTAAGGCATTGCCAACACCCTTCCGACATCTTTTATAACGGCTTTAGCTTGAAGTTTTCCGAAAGTCGTAATCTGCGCGACCGATTGATATCCGTATTTTTCTTGTACATATCCAATGACTTCTTCTCGGCGCGCTTGGCAGAAATCGATATCAAAGTCCGGCATCGAAACACGATCAGGATTTAAAAATCTTTCGAAAAACAACTTAAATCTTATCGGATCTACATCAGTAATATGAATGGACCAAGCAACAATAGAACCGGCACCGGAGCCACGCCCAGGACCAACCGGAATACTCTGAGACTTCGCCCAGCGAACGTAATCTGCAACTATGAGAAAGTATCCGCTGAATCCCATAGTTTTGATGACACCTAATTCGTACTTCAATCTATCAAAATATATTTTCTTTTTTTGATCGTAATCTTTATCATTTTCAAAAACCGATAATTTTTCTTCCAGACCGCGACGAGCCATATCCTCGAGTTCATCATCTTGAGATTTCCCGCTTTCCGTTTTGAAAATAGGCAGTAGCGGTTTTTGCTTAGTCAGCATAAAGGAACATCTTTCAGCGATATGTATGGAATTTTCCAAAGCCTCAGGAAGATCGCTAAACAATTCATTCATTTCTTCTTGAGTTTTGAAATAATAATCCGGAAAAGAAGTCTGCCTTTCGGAATCGTAAATTGTTTTAATCTGAGAAATACAAATCAAAACATCATGAGCTTCAAAATCTTCGGGAGTCGCATAGCAAACATTATTTGTTGCTAATAAAGGTAAATTGAAATCATAAGCGAGAGAAATCATTTTCTCTTCAATCAAAGACTCAACTTCCTTGTTATGACGGGATACCTCAACATAGATTCGATTTTCAAAATACTTGTTCAAATATTTTAGATATTCCTTCGCGTCGTCGATATTGTTTTCCAGAATAAATGTTCCGAGGGATCCTTCTGCTCCTCCTGTCGCCAAGATTATATCCTGAGAATATTTTTCAAACAAATTCAACGGAATTTCGGGATGTGAATCCGAAGAAGGATGCAAATACGCATTAGATATCAACTGAATTAAATTTTGGTATCCATTTTTGTTCTGAGCGTATAACAAAACGCTGGTTGGATGTTTTGTAGGAGTAGGGTGCTGGACATTTAACTGGCATGCAACAATGGGCTGAATTCCATGGTCAGCGCATTTGATACAGAATTCCATTCCTCCAAAAAGATTATTGGTATCTGTTACGGCAACTGCCGGCATTTGATTTTCCTCGCAGAGATGAATCAATTTTTCGATCTTTATTGCTCCTTCAGCGAGGGAATATGCAGAATGCAGACGAAGATGTATAAATGGAATCATTTTTCGATTAACTTTCCATCTTTTATGAAACACTGTCGATGCATTTTCTTTGCAAGATCGTAGTTATGAGTCGCCACAATTGCCGACATATTGTTCGATTCCATGGTTTGTAGCATATCATCGAATACCGACTGAGCTGTTTCCGGATCAAGATTACCCGTAGGCTCATCTGCCAAAAGTAAAATAGGATCATTGATCATTGCACGAGCGATTGCCACTCTTTGCTTTTGCCCTCCAGAAAGTTCAGACGGAAACATCGAAATTTTATCTTGCAACCCCAACATTTCAAGAAGATATTTAGCTTTCCTTTCAGCATCTTTGCGCTTTATCCCCGCAATCAACATTGGTAACATGACGTTTTCAAGAGCGGAAAATTCCTGTAACAAATGATGATATTGATAAACAAAACCAATTTTATTTAAACGCAAGGAAGTTTTTTCATTATCAACCAAGTTCTCAATCTGTTTGTTCTCAAAAATAATGCATCCTTCTGTAGGGGAATCTAACAATCCTGCGATATGAAGCAATGTAGATTTCCCTGATCCTGATGGCCCTAACAGAGCAACAGCTTCTGATTTTTTTACGCACAAGGATACATCATCCAGCACCAGCGAATCTTTTAACGAATATCTTTTAAAAATATTTTTTAACTCAATTATGTTAGGCATATCTCAATATTTCCATAGGATTAAGTTTACTTGCTTTTCTTGCCGGATACAATGTCGCGATACAAGACAAAAAGAGAGACACGCTGATGGTCAGCGCAACATCCATCGGTCTTATCAACGAAGGAAGATGCGTTAAAAAATAAACTTCCGGAGAAAACACTTGTGTATGCAATATCGATTCCAGCCATTGCTGAATATTTTTGATATTCACGGAAAAAAGCAATCCCAAAACTGATCCGACAAAAGTTCCGGTAATTCCTATGGATGCTCCCACGGTAAAAAATATCCGAGTAATTGAAGCCCTCGAAAACCCGACCGTCCTGAGAATAGCGATATCCTTTTCCTTATCCTTTACTAACATAATCATGCAAGAAACTATGTTAAAACTCGCGACCAAAGTTATCAAAGTCAGAATCAAAAACATTACGTTGCGCTCGATTTCAACCGCACGCATAAACGAACTATTGCTAGACTGCCAATCTGTAATTACAAATAAATTTTGAAACTCTTTGCGAATCGATGATTTTATTTCTTTTATATTCAAAGGATTGTCGGTAAAAATCGAAATCACTCCTATGTGATTTTTCATTTTAAACAGTTTTTGAGATATATTCAGCGGAATATACGCAACTGATTTATCATACTCATGCATTCCCGATTTAAACGTAGCGACTAACCTGAAAGTTTTTTTTCGGGGAATGAAACCGAATCCGGTTTCTTCCATTTCCGGAACTATTAAAACAACCTCATCTCCTAAAATCAGACCTGAACGAGTCGCTAATGAATGTCCCAAAACTATCTCATTATCATTGCCGAACGATTCTAACGAACCCGATACAATGTTTTCAGAAATGAGAGATTTATTTTGCAAATCCGTCTGTCTGATTCCGTATGTCAGTGAACCTCTTACATTTCTTCGATTTGAAATTAAAGCCTGCTTCTCTATTCCCGGAACAACTTTTTTTATTCCGTTTATTTTCTGCAACTTATCGACAGTTTCATCAAGATTGATCTCTTTTGTGGGATATATGGAAATGTGTCCATTGAAACCAACCACTCTTTCCGTAAATTCCTTCCGAAATCCATTCATGACGGAAGTTACTACTATCAATGTTGCAACTCCCAGAGCAATACCAATCAAAGAGAAGGAAGCAATGGCCGAAATCGCCCTTTCTCTTCCCTTTGATTTTATATAACGCCATGCCAGTAAAAATTCGGTTGCAATCACTTCTTTAGAAATCTCCCAATAACTTCATCGACAGATAACTTAGCGATTTCCCCGGTTTTTCTATTTTTTAGCTCAACAACCCCCTGGGATAAATTTTTTTCTCCCACAATTATCTGCCAAGGTATTCCTATCAAATCCGCATCGCCTAATTTTTCACCAATCGACATGTCACGATCGTCGTACAAAACCTCTTTTGATTCTGACAAAGCTCGATAAATTTTATTACACGCTCCAACGCAATCCTTATTTGAAGTATGAAGATTCAACAAAGTAACATCGAATGGGGCTACAGGTTCTGGCCATATAATTCCTCGCTCATCATGGAAAGCTTCAATAATTGCGGCGATCAATCGGGAAACTCCGATGCCGTATGATCCCATTTCTGGATATAATTTCTGTCCGTTTTTATCAAGCACGAACGCATTCATCGGCTCGGAATATTTTTTTCCAAAATAGAATATGTGTCCCACCTCAATACCCTTGGAAACCATCAATTCGCTTTGCGGAATAGGAGAGGTATTAGGATCATATTTTTCATCCGTGACCGCAAACACCTTCATG
Source organism: Holosporaceae bacterium UBA3830 (assembly GCA_002393025.1). Classification (GTDB taxonomy): domain Bacteria; phylum Pseudomonadota; class Alphaproteobacteria; order UBA3830; family UBA3830; genus UBA3830. Next base: position 34,737 of record DGIE01000061.1, read on the forward strand.
AGTTCTTCGTCAGAAGCTGTAAGTAATTTTTTGTCGTAATAAAGCGTACTTTCACCGGTTTGAGCAAGAATCTGAAACTCGTGACTCATATTTCCGCCGATCGCTCCTGAGTCTGCCTGTACAGGAATCGGAGTCAGTCCCATTCTCCTGAAGGTCCGAATATAGGACTTGAAAACCTTATGATAAATTTTCTCTGCCTCCTCAAAAGTTGATGCGAAAGAATATCCGTCCTTCATCAAAAACTCTCGACCTCTCATGACACCGAATCTCGGACGAATCTCATCACGGAATTTCCAATGAATCTGGTACAAGATCGTAGGCAAGCCTTTGTAACTTTTTATATATTTTCTGAAAACATCCGTTGCTTGCTCTTCGTTGGTCGGACTGTAAAGAAATTTTCCGCCCTTGCGGTCAGTGATACGCAGCATTTCCTTTCCGTAGTCATCATACCGCCCGCTTTCTATCCATAATTCCGCAGGCTGGACAGTCGTAAAGTATACTTTGTTCGCACCGATTTTATCTTGTTCCTCACAAATAATTTTCATTATTTTCTCAAGAACTCTCACCGCTAAAGGTAGCCAATAATAAATCCCTGATGCTGCTTGAGAAATCATACCCGCTCTCAGCATTAACTGATGAGATGCTATTTTCACATCTGAAGGAATATCTTTGGAGGTTGGTGCAAAAAATTTAGAAAATAACATAATCTCCCCGCCTAGTATTTCTCGTAAATATAACAATCTTTTCAAATCATTGATAGACACTCAACAAAATTTAACAGCTAAAGTTTGAAAAAGGAAAACACAAAATGGAGCGGGTGATGGGAATCGGACCCACGTACTCGGCTTGGAAGGCCGATGCTCTACCATTGAGCTACACCCGCAATGCGAAGGTTAATCTATTAGATCTTTTGAAAATTTGCAAGCACTATTTGTAAATTTACCGAAAATAATTTAGATTGATTAACATGTCAGCTGATGTGAATAATGATTTTTTTGAGGTAAAGAACGGTCGTACTTATCTTAGAGTTAAGGTTACGACAAAGGCTTCTAAAAATGCAATAACAGGAGTAAAAAATAATGAGTTGCTGGTTAGCGTTACTTCAGTGCCCGAGCATGGAAAAGCCAATGAGGCAGTTATAAAGTTACTCAGTAAGCTGCTTAAATGTGCAAAAACGAAACTGGATTTAGTTTCCGGAGATAAAAGCAGGAATAAGTTATTTCGAATAGATGAAATTTTGGACTTTTCGAAATTTATGCAAAGTGTAGACGTGAAAAAAGTAAAAAGGAGAGGAGAATTAAGATGAGAAACAACGGGAGATCAAACGATGAAATCAGAAAAGTTGAAATTATTCCGGATTATTTGGAGCATGCAGAAGGGAGTTGTTTAATATCATTTGGGAAAACTAAAGTCTTATGTGCAGCCACAATAGAAGAAAAAGTTCCTGGTTTTCTCAAAGGAACAGGGCAGGGATGGATCACCGCTGAATATTCATTACTTCCCAGATCTACTGGAACTCGAACCGACAGGGAAGCTGTGAAAGGTAAGCAATCAGGACGGACTCACGAAATACAGAGGCTTATCGGACGTTCTCTCAGAGCGGCGGTGGATTTGGTTGCACTGGGCGAAAGACAGATAAAAATCGATTGCGACGTAATTCAAGCTGACGGGGGAACTCGCACTGCTTCCATATGCGGAGCTTGCGTCGCCTTAGGAATCGCCATCAACAGTTTAAAACTGGAAACCAATCCGTTAAAACATTTGATCGCGGCAATTTCCTGCGGAATAGTAAATGGTGAAGTTCTTTTGGATCTTGACTATTCTGAAGACTCCAGTGCAGAAGTAGATGCGAATTTTGTGATGGTTGAAAACGGAGACCTCGCAGAAATTCAAGCCACCGGAGAAAAAGGATTATTGAAAGACCGACAGTTTCTTCAAATGCTGACCTATTCTCGTAATGGCTTGAACCAACTTTTTGAAATGCAAAGGAAAATATTACAGGTTAATTTGTAATTACGGTATCTTTAAGCTGAAATACAATGGAAGATTTATCAATTTATATTCATTGGCCTTTCTGTAAGTCGAAATGTCCATATTGCGACTTTATGAGCATTCCGAAAAATGATTCAAAGGAATACGAAGAGGTTGAGAATTGGCTTTTAAAAGATCTGAAAATTAGTTTAAGAGAATTAGAAGATCCTTTCATAAAAACGATATTTTTCGGAGGAGGAACTCCTTCTTTGATGGGGCCGAAAACTATAGAAAAAATAGTTAATTTCATCACAAAAAATTATAAAACAGATCATGATATTGAAATTTCTTTAGAAGCTAATCCTGCAACTTTTTCAAACAAGAAATTACAAGAAATAAAGGATGCTGGCGTAAATAGACTATCACTTGGAGTACAAAGTTTTCAGAATAAGAATTTAAAATTTTTAGGACGCATCTACGATTCCGAACAAGCTTTAAAAGCCGCCGAAATGGTTGCAAGTATTTTTTCAAATTACAGCTTTGATTTTATTTATGGATATCAAACACAGTCAATGGATGATTTAAAAGATGATCTAACTAAAGCAGTAAATTTCGATTGTCCACATGTTTCTTGTTATCAATTGACATTTGAAGAAGGGACTCCTTTTTTTCAATTGCTAAGGGAAGGGAAAATTCGTCCAATCAATGAAGAGCAGGAAGTGGAAATCTTTGAATATATACAAAATTTTTTACGGGAGTTTTTCTTTAATCGTTATGAAATTTCGAATTATGCACTAAAAAATTTTGAATCAAAGCATAATCTGGCGTATTGGAAATATCAAAATTACCTCGGTATAGGTCCGTCGGCTCACAGCAGATTGGTTTTCGATAATCAAAAATATGAATTAAAAAAATATTCAAATCTTGATAAATGGAAATCGAATTTGTCGAATAATCCGCCTGCCTATGAAGAAAAGCGAATATTGACAGATTACGAGCAGTTGGAAGAGATTTTCGTAATGGGATTGAGATTGTCTGATGGAATATTAGTAGAAAGCTTGAAATCGAAGTTTTCTGATTCAATGTTGAACTCAATTTTTGAAAGAATAGTTTTTCTCCGCGATAAAAATCTATTAAAAAAATCTGATACTCACATAAGGCTATCTGAAAGCGGAGTACTGAAGCAAAATTCCATAGTGGAATTTTTATTTAATTAACAAATTATCAATATCTTGCATTTAACCTTGAAGTATGATGAACGAGATGTTTAAGCTTAACGGCAACAGTTCAGATGCTAATCTGTATTTAGGACACAGACAACGTCTTAAAAAGAAATTCTTGTTATCTCCAAAAAGTTTTTTGGATTACGAAATTTTGGAAATGCTCTTATTCAACATTTTTTCGAGGAAAGATACAAAAGCTATTGCCAAAAATTTAATACAAAAATTCGGAACGCTTAAAGCCGTAATATTCGCGTCAGAACAAGAAATAAAAAAAACTCAAGGATTAGGTGAATCCGCAGTAATATTTTTTAAATTATTAAGAGAAACTTTTTCGAGGCTTTCGTTACAACCACTGAAGGAAGAAACAATAATATCGTCCAATCTTCATGTTATTGAGTATTACAGGAATTTGTTATCTCTGGAGAAAAAAGAACAATTTCGCGTCATGTTTATAAATAATAAAAACAAACTCATTGCTGAGGAACAACTGCAACAGGGAACAGTGGATCAAACTCCGATTTATCCTCGAGAAGTAATTCAGAAGGCACTTGAGCATGGCGCGAGTGCTATTATATTAGTACACAATCATCCGAGTGGATCACCATATCCGTCAAAAGAAGATATTGATGTTACAAGAAATTTGAATATCGTTGTTCAACGAATTAATCTAAAGTTACTTGATCACATAATTATTGCAGAGAATTCCAGTTATTCTTTTGCGGAACATAACTTATTATGAAAAGATTTGAGTTTTTTACTATTGCAATATAAAATGTCTCTCTAAGCGATTTAATCAGTGTGATAGGGTAGACATATATGAAGTTTTTAGATAGGGCTAAAATATTTCTGAAGGCCGGAGACGGTGGAGATGGTTGTTTAAGTTTTCGTCACGAAAAATTTCTTGAATATGGAGGACCTGACGGCGGAGATGGTGGAAATGGTGGAAGTATTTATTTTGAAGGAGTAAATCACCTCAATACATTGATTGATTATAGGTATCAACAGCATTTTAAGGCTCAGCGAGGTGAAAATGGACGCGGAGCAAATTGCTACGGAGCAAAAGGAAAAGATTTGATTTTGAAAGTTCCTGTTGGTACAGAGATTTTGGATGAGTCAAGAGAATACGTCTTGGCAGATATTGTCGAAGAAGGCCAAGTTTTCATGATAGCCAAAGGAGGGAAGGGAGGTCGAGGAAATACAAAGTTCAAATCGTCAACAAATCAGGCTCCAAGACGCGCTGATAAAGGAACTACAGGTGAGGAACTTTGGGTATGGCTTCAATTAAAATTAATTGCCGATGTAGGATTAATCGGGTTACCTAATGCTGGAAAGTCTACTTTCCTCTCTGTAACTACAAGAGCTAAACCAAAGGTTGCTGACTATCCTTTCACAACAATCATTCCTCAATTAGGAGTCGTTAATATAAATAGGAGGGAACTTGTCCTTGCCGATATTCCCGGGCTTATTGAAGGTGCTCATGAGGGCAAGGGACTTGGTGATAAGTTTTTAGCTCATGTGGAAAGATGTCGTGTGCTGATCCATATAGTAGACATAAACCAAAAAGATATTCTAGAGGCCTATGAAAAAGTAAGAAGCGAATTGCAAATGTATGGTTGCGATTTGGATAAAAAACCTGAAGTTATTGTAATAAATAAGGCAGATATTGTTGATGATGAGCTTGCAGAGTGGATACAAAATGATTTTATCAAAAAATACAACAAAAAAGTTTTTCTCATCTCCGCTTTCAATAAAGATGATCGAGTGAATGCGGTTTTGCAAGAAGTCGAACGTCTGCATTCGGAATGTCTGCAATCTGAGTTAGATGAAATGCAAAAAGATTTAGAGACAAACTCATTTACCGAAACGGAAGAAAATATTGCATCTTTTGGCGAGGAAATTTTATGATAGGTCGCGGAAAATTAGGATACATATACATAGTTTTAGGTGTTATCCTCTACTCTTTTTCCGATGCCATTATGAAAAATGCGATGGGTATTTATAGTGTCCACCAAGTAATATTTTTACGAACATTTTTTCGATTTATTCCTATCTTGGCATTGATGTTTTTTGCTCAAAACAACCCTTATTGCAGTCAAAGAAAAAAAGAGAATATTTTTCGAGCTATTCTTGCCTCAGGTGGAACTTATTGCGCAATGATGGCTTATAAATACGCAGCTATGACAGATGTATTTGTAATCGGGGGAACAACAGCGATCTTTGTAATTCCTCTTAGCGTTTGGATTTTGAAGGAAAAATTTAACAAGATGAATTTGTTTGCCGTTGTTCTCGGATTTTCAGGAATTTGTTTTGCTTTCCGCCCAGGAAGTGGCATTTTTCATTTTGGAATTTTATTCGCTGTTTTCGCATCACTGATTGCCGCAGTCAATCAAGTTCTGATAAAAAAATTAGCTTTTACTGAAAGTGAGTTTACCATAATTTCCTATCATAATACTTGTTTGATTTTAGTTGCATTGATTTTTGGTTGGAAGGAATTTCACTGGGTATCTTTAAATGACATTACCGTTTTAAGTTTAGGCGGTATAATTGGGGCTTTTGCTCAATATTCCATAACAAAGGCGTTTAAGTTATCCTCAAGTTCCGGACTGGCTTCTGCGGCGTATGTGATGTTGATTCCTAATACGATTATAGATTACTTTATATTTAAACAAACTCCAGATATCTACATACTGATTGGTCTGATTCTAATTTCAAGCGGTTCATTCATCGCATTTAGATTGCAATCAAAATTAAAATGACAATCAATTTCAATGCAACGCCGGCAGATTTTTTGCTGACCGATTTTACGTAATTTTGCACCTTCAAAAAAGCTCGCTTTTCCAGTTGTCTAATGCGTTCAGTAGAGAGATTCATAATTTGTCCGATCTCTCTTAAAGATTTCGTTGGATTGGAAAGTCTGTACAAGCAAAGAATATCATGTTCTTTTTTGGTAAGTGTATTCAAAGCATCGTGTAGTACTGTTTTTCGATAGTTATATTCTTGCTCATCAAAGAGTCTACTATCAGGACGAGATTCTGCATCAGAGATAAAATCTATCCAACTTGAACTGGAATCACTATCTATGGGGGAATTTATCGAAAAATCTCTGCGGCTAAATCTCATTTCTGCAATCTTTACAGATTCTTCTGAAACTCCGGATTTTTTTGAGATATCTTTTATTTCTTCAGAGGAGAAAGACTCAATTCCAAGTAATTGCTTTAATTTTCTGAGCCCAAAAAACATTTTTTTATTGCTTTTCGATGAACTTAATTTAACTATAGACCATGAATTGTAAATAAATTCCTGGATTTTTGCTTTTATCCACCAAGCAGCATAAGTGGAAAATCTATAGCCGATAGTAGGATCAAAATGTTGTATAGCATGCATGATTCCTAAATTTCCCTCTGCGACTAGGTCAGAAATTGGTAAACCGTAACCAGAATATCCTTTTGCAATTTTGAATACCAACCTTAAATGACTGCTTATTATTTTGTTTAAAGCATCTCGATCGCCCGTTTCTTTCCATTTGCTTGCCAATAAAAATTCTTCGTCTTTTTCTAATACCGGAATACTTTTTATGCTGGAAATATAGGAAGACAAATTATCTTCATCAAATATCGAATATGAGCCCATGGAAATTTTCAATCTTCACAAACAAAAGTAGTGTATCAAAAATTTAAAACAAAATAAAAACAAATTCATACAACATTGTTGAGAATAACACAATAAGATTTGTCTGTCTGGAATTTATATATTGATTTAACATAATCACAATTATTTTTTTTGATCTTAATGGAATCTCAAACAGCAAATCCATAAGATCCGTCGATTTCAACCTTTTACCTTTGATTTCGTTTTATAAGTTCCTTTAAGTATTTTGCTTTTTCTATATATGAATTCTCCTTTTCTTTATCCAATTGCGAAATACATATGTCTAACAAACGTTCTGCAACAGAAAAATTTCCAATAATCAGATTTTCTTGCGCCAGCATGAAATTTGAAATTCCTATCTTATTTTTCTTTCCGTACGCTTTAGCTAATAATCGAAAAATATCGCTATCAAAATACAATTTATACTTTGCATCTTCTAGAATTCGAATGGCTGTTTCCAAGTCACGGTTTGCTTCAACTAGTACTTCTGCATAATCTTTTTTTATTAAATTGTTTAAATCTTGATTGTAAATCTGTTTGTAAATTTTAATTGACTCACTTAAATTTCCGGATTCATAAAGCAAATGAGCCAATGTCTCTTTATAAAATATGTCACTTGGATTCTGTTCGGATAATCTTTTCATTAGAGTTATCGCTTTAGATATTTTTCCGCAGCGATGAAAATATATTGCTTGAGAATACGGATCTTCGGGTAAATTTTGATCCTTCAAAAAAGCTTTGAGTTTTCTCAAAATTCTTGAGTACTTTTTTGTTAAGTTTCTGATCGCATTTTCATTGATCTTTTTTTCGAATTTGCAAGAACGATTTTTAAGAGCAATAATGCGAGAGTTCGCATCAGGATGAGACTTAACATATTCCGGAATGTATTCACCTCCATTCAGTATATTGTCGTCTTGAAAAGCCTGAAACACTGAAATCATATGTTTCGGGTCGTATCCTAGCTTTTCCACATATGATGCCCCAAGAGCGTCCGCAGCAGCTTCTTCTCCTCGACTATATCTGAGGAAAAACCTTTCATCTGCCATGAGATATCCGAGACTTGCTGCCATGGCCTTTTCTGAACCTGTGAGAATTGTGGCTAACAACCCCGCTAACATCGCTCCTGTTGTATTTTGTTGCCGGTTAAGAATTCCCGCCATTAATCGATTTATATGTCCTGCCGCTATGTGAGCAGTTTCGTGAGAAAGCACCGCAATGATCTGTATTGGATCCTTAAATTTCAGCAACAACCCCGAATTTACGAATATGTACCCATTGCCTATAGTAAAAGCATTAACTTCGTCAGAATTTACCACGAAAATCTTTGCTGATTTTTCTTGCAGTCCCGCTACTTTAAAAATTGGCTTGACCATGTCCGTCAGCACAGACTCGATTTCGGCATCACGAATCAGACTTATGCCAATACAGTCCTCAAACGTTAAAAGACAGAACAGAAGAATTTTAAAAAATTTCATTATCCGATTGCTTTTTTTAGTGACATATTAACTTGCAGAATTGTTGCTATCAAGCTATAAAAATTAGCCTCCTTTTAAATATTTAAAACAAATCTATTGCAAAGTTCAAAAAACACCTATACCATTTTCGCTGAGATGGAGTTGGGAGGTTTTAATATGATAAAAAGAGTAATTGGTGCGGCGATTATTGCAGTTGGTTTGGTGGGATTCGGTTCTGGGTTTGGGTATCTTCGTACTTATTATAGAGAAAATACTTCAAATTTAATAACGGTCAAGGGATTAGCTGAAAAAATTGTACGTTCTGATATCGCGGAGATAAGCGTTAAGTTTTCCAACGACAAGTTTAAAAATCTGGAAGATCTCTATAAAAAGCGTGCGGCAGATAGAGAGAAAGTCCTTGCTTTTTTAAAAGAGCATGGCATAACGGATGAGGAAATTATAAATTTTTCGGTGGATACTTATGATTACACTGAAGAAACAAGAGAAAACACTGATTCGAACACTGTTATCAGTACTCGAAAGGACAGGTATTTCAGATCAAGCGATGAATTCAACATACAAACAAAGCAATTTGAAAAAGTTGACGCCTTAAAGTTTGATATAATGAATCTTTTATCAGAGAATGTTTTCATAACGTTTGATTATAAATATAAGCTGGCAAATTTCATTGATATAAAACTGGACCTGATGAAAGAAGCTTCGGCAAATGCCCGAAAGAACGCTGAAGTTTTTGTTGAACCTCAAGGTCTTACAATAGATGACGTTATGTATCTTAGGCAGGGAGAGGTTACGATTCGTGCTGAAGATGAGAATGAAGATGTTTCTTCTTGGAATTCTAGAAGAGATAAAAGTGTAAATAAGAAGCTGCGACTTGTTGTGCATGCAGGTTTTTCGAAAAAGAAAATTTAATATCTTTGCGAATGGCATCTGATTTGTTATTTACTTTTGTGGAGGTTCTCTCTGTTTAAAAGGATATATCCAATTGGAACAACCAATAAGGTCAGCAAAATGCCGCTGATTCCGCCGAAAACTTCAACGATACCCAAATTTTGACGGCTGACGCAACTGGCTCCTGTCGCGAGCATAAGCGGAACAGCTCCAGCGACAGTGGAAATTCCTGTCATCATGATCGGACGCAATCTTAGACGGGCTGCCTCGAGCAAAGCTTCCTTCATTCCCATGCCTGATTCTCTCAACTGATTTGCAAATTCAACGATAAGAATTCCATGCTTTGAATTTAATCCTATCAGCATAATTAAACCGATTTGAGAATATATATTCATTGTGTATCCGAGGAAATACAATGCGGTGAGAGCACCCAATCCTCCCAGTGGAACACTCAACATAACAATTAGCGGATGTTTAAAACTTTCAAACTGCGAAGCCAAAGCCAAGTACGAAATTAAAACAGCCAATGAGAAAATAAATAACATACTTCCGTCTGATTCTTTGTAATCTTTGGATTGACCACGGTAGAACATTTGGGCATATTCAGGTAACTTACTTTTTACTTTAGTTTCAACGTAGTTCAAAATGTCGCTCATAGCATATCCTGAACTGATATTTCCGGAAAAAGTAATACATCTGGTTCGATCGTGACGCGCTAAGGACCGAGGTGTTCCTGATTCTTTTATATCTGTGAGATTGTCTAAAGGTATCAATTGATTACTGCCTGATCGAACGTAAATATTCGAGACATCTCTCATATCCGAACGGCTTTCTCGATCCGCTTGCAAAATAACATCGTATTCTCGCCCACCATCAATATAAGTGGTAACAGTCTTTGACCCAAGCATGGTTTCCAAAGTGGAGCCTATAGTTTTTGCAGAAATGTTAAGGTCCCCTGCCCTGTCTTTATCTACATTTACAAAAAACTTCGGCGTAGTTTCTTTATAATCACAATCGATATCAGAAATTCCCGGATATTTTTTCAATTCTTCCAGTATGACATTTTTCCATTGGGCCAGCTCCTCATAGTCAGGACCTCCAACGACGAACTGCAGCGCGTGAGAACCGCTCGCCCCTATTCCCATCGGCAGAATCGGAGAAACACTAACTCCGGCAATTTCTCCTAAAATTTTCTTGAATTGTGCCGCAATTTCGAAGGTAGATTTTTTTCTGTCTTCCGAATTAATGAATTCGATATTCATATGTCCTGAATTTACCGCACCATCCGCATCTCCAAACCCCGGAACTGTCGTCGTAATATTCTTCGCAATGCCTTCATCTAATACTACTTTTATTTTCTTTAAAATTTGTTGAGCATAATCTCTCATAACATAGAATCCGGCTCCTTCTCGTGCCGTGATTTTCAAAAATATCGAATTTCTGTCTTCCTTGGGTTCATATTCTCCCGGAAGAATCACAAAAAATACACCGACAATTGTTACAATCGCGACAAAAATCATCACAATATACTTTTTGTAATTCAATAAGCTAACCAAAATATTTTTATAAAATTTTCCGCTTTTTTGAACAACTCTTTCTACCCACATATTAAATTTATCGGATCGATCTATCGCTCGTAAAAATCTTGAACACAACATAGGGGTAAGAGTCAGTGCGACAAAAGATGATAGACAGACAGAAGTGGACATGGCTACAGAAAATTCCGTAAACATTTTTCCTGTCTTCCCCGGAAGCATTGAAATCGGAAGAAATACTGATAGCAGAACAACCGTTGTGGATATGACAGCAAACAAAACCTGATTTGATCCTTTTTTAGCCGCATCCATTGCTGACTCGCCATTCTCAATATGTCTTTGGATATTTTCCAATACCAAAATCGCGTCATCGACAACTATACCGATTGCCAATACCATCGCCAACAAAGTGAGCATATTTATTGTGTAACCTAAACTATTCAGAACGATGAAGGAACCTATTATCGATACGGGTACCGTGATTGCAGTTATGATCGCAGCCCGAATCGATCCTATAAATACAAAAATTATCAAAAACACTAATATTGCAGCAATTATCAAAGAATAAAATACCTCTCTTATCGAATCGTTTATGAATTGAGACTCATCCCTCAGTATTGTCATAGACATTCCCTTAGGCAGATTTTTCTCCAAAGTTTTTATCAAAGCACGAACATCTTTAGATATTTGTATAACATCTGCTGTTTGAGATTTTGAAACTCGAATGGCTACCGATGGCTCTCCGTTCGCCTCGAAAAAACTTCTACTGGATTTGGTATCTATCACAACTTTTGCTATATCTGAAATTCTGATTGGATGTCCCTGTTCATCGCGCGAAATAATAATTTTTTCAAAATCTTTCGGCGATGAAAATTGTCTGTTAATTGTTATCGGAAATTCCATGAACTTCGATTCGATTCGTCCTGCCGGATATTCGACATTTTCAGTTCTGATAGCATTTTCAACATCTTCAACCGTGATATTGTGGGCCGCCAGTTGCTCTTTGTTTACCCAAATCCTCATGGATTTTTCTTGATTTCCAGCAATATCAACCGACGCAACTCCCTCAATGACCGAAAATTTATCCAAAATATATCGATTCAGGTAATCCGTGATTTCCATTCCAGACATCGGAGCAGAGACCGAGATCATCACGCAAGGAAATCCTCCTGTGTCGTATTTCCGAATGACAGGAAGATCTGCTCCGTCAGGTAATCTATTGTATATTCTGCTGACTCGATCTCGTACGTCATTAGTTGCATTATCAAGATCTCTATCTATTGAAAATTCCAGTTTGACATTTGAACGACCATCTTTACTTGTCGACTGAATGTTATCCAACCCCTCGATTCCGGCAACTGCGTTTTCTATTTGCTGAGTGATTTTGGTTTCAACAATGCTTGAAGAAGCCCCTGTGTAGGTAGTTGAAACAGAAATAGTCGGAATTTCGATATTCGGATATTCTCTTATTCCGATTTTGCGCAAATTTAAATATCCGAATAATAGAATTAAAATCATAAAAACCAGAGTAGTAATAGGACGTTTTATGGAAAAGTTGCAGATATTCATTTGATTCCATCCGTATTTTCGGAGAACGTGGAATATTCGACAGAACGTTCGGAATTTTCGGAAATTTTCACCATATCTCCGTCGGAAATTTTCACAACTCCGTCAACAATTACCCTATCCGATGAAGTTAGTCCTTTCGTAACCTCGACAAGATGATCTCTTCTTTCTCCTATTTCAATTTCTTTTTGCTTTGCTCTATTTTCAGAATCTACTATATATACGTAATGCTTTTCGCCGACATTTAAAACCGCGCTCTCCTGAATCTGAATAGCATTTCTGTCTTGCATTTCTATAGTAACATTTAACATCATACCTGATCGCAAAAGATAATCTTTATTTTCGATAATGCCACGCACGGATATACTTCGAGAAACAGCTGATATACGAGGAGATACAGCTTGTACTGAACCGAAAAACTTCTTGCCCGGTAACGCGATGCCTGTAGCTTCAATTTTACAACCTTTTGTAATCAACGATAAATATTTCTCTGGCACAGAAAAATCCACTTTTATGTTTTTGATATCATCTATGGTGGTAATCACGGTTCCGGGAGAAAGGAGAGCTCCGACACTTATTTTTCTGAGCCCCAGCATTCCGTCAAACGGAGCGACAATGGTTCTTTCTTTTATCTCTTCTTCGACCTCTGCTAATTTTGCTTGAGCATCCTGAACCTTTGTATTTTGCGAATCATATTCTTTCGCGGCGATAACATTTCTCTTTTTCAGCGTTGAAATTCGAGTTAATTCTCTCTGTTGCTCCTGAAGATTAATTTCCGCCTGCTTCTTCTGCGCCAACAGTTTATCAATATTTTGTTGAACGAGAACATCCCCCTTCTTCACGAAATCGCAATCGGAAAAATTTATCTTAGTGACTTTTTGAGCCACGCTGGATGTTATATCTACGGATTCATTCGAAACCGCAGTTCCGATAAATTCCAAAACCGTATGAATCCTTGATTCCGTAACTTGGCTGACTTTTACTGAAACCTGAGGTCTTTCTTTAACTCTTGTTGTCTTGGTATTATCAAATAACTTATATACCGAAAACACCAATAACAAAACAAATAGCAATCCGATTTTTTTTCTATTCATATCTTTAAATTAAAGTAACAATACCAAGTATTTTTACCAAAAAGATATTAAAAAAACGTTAACCTTTCTTAAGATTTTGAGTAAAGTAATTAATCCCTATCGCGTCTCTGACTTCTTGCAGAGTTTGATTGGCAACGATCGCAGCTTTTTTGCTGCCTTCGGAAATTATTTCCAAGAGATCTTTTTTCTTCAAAATCGCTCTTTTTTCGCGAATCGGAAGCAGCATTTTTTGCAGAACATCGTTCAGTAAGGACTTCAAAACAGTGTCGCCCAGTCCTCCCTTACGATACTTTGCTTTCAGATCTTCGATCTCTGCTTTTTCTTCATAAAAAGCATCGAGATACGTAAACACGACATTACCTTCGACCTGTCCCGGATCTGAAATCTTGATGTGGTTAGGATCAGTATACATAGACCAAACCTTTTTCTTAACGACCTCCGCTGAATCGCTCAGAAATATAGCATTATTCAGTGACTTGCTCGCCTTCGCTTTGCCGTCGATTCCCACCAGGCGTGACGTTTTACTTAAACATGCTTTCGCCTCTTTCAAACAGTTGGTATTGTAAGTCCGATTGAATCGGCGAACAACCTCGTTGCAAAGTTCGATGAGTGGCAGCTGGTCCTCTCCGACCGGAATAATTTCCGCTTTGAACGCCGTAATATCCGCCGCCTGGCTTATCGGATAACAGAAAAATCCAACTGGAATGGTATCGCCGTAACCTTTTTGCTGAATTTCGTTTTTCACTGTCGGATTTCGCTCCAATCGCGAGGTGGTTACTAAATTCATGTAGTACATCATAAGTTCCGGCAGTGCAGAAATTTGAGATTGTACAAAGATCGTTGAAATATTCGGATCAATTCCCACTGAAATATAATCAGCAACGACCTCCAATAGGCTCTCCTGGATTTTAGACGGATTTGCAAAATAATCAGTCAACGCCTGAACATCCGCCACCATCACGTACTGGTCGTACTGATGCTGCAGTGCAACTCGATTTTTCAAAGTGCCGATATAATGTCCGAGATGAAGGCAACCTGTCGGTCTGTCCCCTGTCAGCGCAATCTTCTTATCCATGCTAAATCCTTAAAAGTGGTGCCCTTGGCCGGAATCGAACCAGCACATCCTAATGGACAACAGATTTTGAGTCTGTCGCGTCTACCAGTTCCGCCACAAGGGCAACTACGCATTATGAATACCTTAAATTTCGCTTCGATGCAATAGCCTGTTGGAAATAATTAATAAAAATAGCAGGAAGTTCCTGCAGCCTGTGTTTTTTACTCCGATACGACAGTATGCCCTCTGCATCTGAATCGATTTTTGTGATTTCGCGGCATACTGTGGTATAGATATACAGCAAAAATACCGCGTCAAGGCGCTGCCTGGTAACTTTTTGTTAACCGTTTCCTGCGAGAATGACGAAGTATGAGTTTTTGTAACAAGGAGCACGTAATGAATTGGTTTGCCAAAAAGGTATTTGACGGGGGGGGATCAAAAAAATCGTTGTAAATCATATAATTATACTTTAAAATTTGCAAAAAACTTCAAAAGTTTATCCGAAAATCTGAAAAATTTGTATGAGAAAGCAGAGCGATTTTTAACACCGCGCTGTGAGAAAGAATTATCTAGAGGAGCGGTTTTGATCGAGTTCGCAATTTGCATACCGATTTTGATTATTTTGTTGTTCTACATCCACGACTTGGTGAAAATTAAAAGATATTATTCTCAAACCGAGTTTGTCGCACAACAGGCTGTTAATATGATCCAAAATATTTCACAGAATAGAACGAATAAGGAAATAACTATTAAAGATTTAAAGTATGTATGTTCACTTGCTTGGCTGACTCTGTATCCCGCACAAACTATGTATGTCAACAGTCAAGGAGGAAGAATACATGATCTTTCCCATGAGCCATGGCTTCATGTGTTCTATGTAAAAGGACTTCCTGATGGCAAAGCTTCAATCATATGGGGTTGCCTCATTTTTGGAAACAAGAATGCTCCTAATTGGGGATATTGGTATCATGATAATAGTTGCATATATACTAATCTTCAGTGGAAAACTAATGCGGCGCCTGAAAGTATTTATCCCTCTCTAAAAATACAAGATGGAGAAGTAAAAATCATAATAGATACTCATTTATATTGCAATTCTTCCATATATAACAAAAATGCAAACATAACTAGTAAACGCCAGGCATTTGGATGCCATTTGGTATTTCCCAAGCATTCATCTTCTCATTCCGAGATGTTCTTTAATTCCGTTGTCGTCTTCACCCCAAAACCAGGATTATTCAGTGAAACTGCGCCGTCATAACAAATAAGAGAATTGTCGCCTCCAGAGGCACTCTGGCTCCAACCTCCGGCTTATTCAGTGAAACCGCGCCATAATATAGGTAATCGCTTATCAAAAGGGCATCAAAAATAATCTCAAAAGGATCAATTTGTTGTGCTATTTTGACAAGACTGCTTGCGTTTTTGTTTAATTTTTACCGAAAAATCTTCGCGGTACTTTTTTCTCACAATCGTGTATTCAAATTTAAAGAATCGGGATATGTGTTAGTTCTTTTCCTGACGATACTTCCTATATTTTTGTTTGGGGCAAAAATGGTTTTAGATAAAATGACGGAAACCCATGTAAAAATTGAACAATCAAAAGGCACGGTAACTTATTTTAAGCGCTGTGCAAAGGAAGCAGCTCTCGCTGTGGCTAAGAACTGGAATCCAGGATTAAATTTGTCATACCAAAAGAATGCATTGATGAAAGTAGCGGATGCAGTATATAACGATAGTCCCTGCTATGTGATGAACAACTCAGGAACGACAGGAGTCATTGGTACAGCGATTGCTGGATTAGACGAAAAAAAGTCGGTTAACGTATCTCAGACAGGAAGTAAGTTCAATCCGATAAAAGCGACTTATAACGAAATAAAAACCTATTCTTCGATTATGGCAGAAAAAGAAATCAAATACAGCAATGCGACAAAATATTTACTGAGATACTACAGAGGTTATTATACGAGCAATTACAATGGAGGTGGAGGAGTCTATGGAAATACCTACTTTAGGATGTGGAGAGAGATAGATTTAAATACAGCTCCGTCTTACAGGTATAGTTATTTTGATGAAATAGATGAGACAGAAAAGGCAAACCGCAATTACGTTTTAAAGCATCATGATATTTATGGGTTACCATGTATGGGACGCGTAGGTCACTTTACGAGCTATCCTTATTATCCTACTAATGGATATTTTTGGCCTGGATGTGACACTTATCATTCCACATGGATAATGACCATACCGAGTACGTCATCATCGGTCTCTCAATATTATCCGTGGAAATATCACAGTTCATCCAGTGCTGCAGGAAACATAAAAACAGCGACAACGACTTACAAATCGAGGACAACTCCGTCGGGAACGGACCCTGTGAATATAACGGTGGATGGCGACCGAATTAAAGTGACAACAGACTCTGGCACAGGATACCAAGGCACCACTGGTTATGCGCAGCCTGCACAATTGAATGTTGATATAGTGTTGGCGATTCCAGTAAATGGAGCTGCATGTAACACAAGCAACAACGATGCGGCGTCTGCGACAGCGGGAACACCGATGACCTCATCGGAATATGGTTCCCACACATATCCGACACAAACTACTCCGGCTTTTTCCTCTAACACAACAGGCACCCCTCTCTATCAAATGGGTCAAGCTTGCAAAAATTTTGTGAAAGACAATTTCTACCATATCAAAGGAGTAACGATGGGCCTGATTCCATATTCCGCAAAGGTATCGATCAGTCCTGACAAGGCGAGCAGTTACACAATCGCGATACCGCCGTTTGTTGAATATACACCGTGGACGAATCCGTATTATCCAACAGCAGTGATGTACGGAACGAGCGGAGAGAAAGACGCACCTCTGGTGCAGGGGTATAAAACTACGGCGATAGGTTCGGGACAAACTCTTCCAACAACGAATACGCCATACTACTGGGGAGGAATGCTGACGGGATGCCCAATCATGTGCCGCCGAGGAAGTACGACAAGCTGGAAACCGGCACGCAGTTGGCCTACGGAAATTTGCTTTCAAATGTCCAGCCGAGCAGCGGAGATCAATACCGCTACATGAGAATGAATCTCAATCCATGTTTGGCGGGATACGCAAACCAATTATCGATGAAATGCGAGAGGAA
>DGIE01000049.1 GCA_002393025.1 Holosporaceae bacterium UBA3830
TTGTTGGTGTCACTTGCGTCCTGTGACGATAAGTAATTTCATAAGAACTACCTGGCGCTGGTTCTGCTCCCGACAATGACCAGTCTACTTGTCCTGAAGTAAGTTTGTAGTCAGTGCCTTTCACATAAATCGTGCTTCCCTGCTTGATTCTCATAATGTCCAAAACAGCGGTCGACGGAATTGGATCAAGTACGCCTGAGTAATTTCCGTGGGTCAGTGTCACTGTCCTTTCCGCCGTTATATCAACAGTGTTAATTTGTGCAATTGGAGCATAATTCAAATTGATTGTCATGTTGCCAAGAGCATCTGGCGCAAAAGCATACGGGTCAGATTCTATAGTTTGAATATCGCAGTCGTTTTGAAATACTGAGCGTAATGAGTATGACAGGGCAACTTCCTGCCCATTAACGTGAGCTTTCCCTTCATTTATTGAAAAGATCTGTTCAGTAGAATCAGCCGAAAGACAAGTAACTTCCATTCCGTTGACCACATATGAGCCATTGCTTTCGTTATCATATCTAGCAAGAGCCGTACTCACTGAATCCATCTGCGGAGCGAGAGCTTTTTGAACCAAAACGCCATTCTCGACATTGTATATTGCATAAAATTCTCCTAATTCTGAATCTTCATTAGATGTTTCTGCAAGTTGGTATCCCCAAGTCAAAACATATTGAGTCCTTATTGCTCCAACTTCTTGAAAGTTCCGGGTTCCAACCGCCGGGTCGCGTAACGTCGGATCTTCCAACTCAGTTATTATTTGCTCCTTAAAATAGACACCAATTTTTACGGATACATCTGTAGGAATTTGCAAATTTCCTTCATGAATTTCTCGAACCAATCCGTTTAAATAAATTTTTCCTGCTTCAACGGTTACAGAGCCAGTTTCAGCATCGACAACGCAAGTGCAGCCACTGATAACATCCCCACTTTTAAAAATTGCATCACTGACTTCTTTGATTGCATGAATTGAAAAATCCTGAACTTCATTTAATTCCGCCGACTGTAATCCTCTATTCGCAAGGAACATCGTTTTTGTATATTTTTTTGATGGGTCAAATCTATTGTAATACTTATCTAATATAGCCATTTCCTTCTCCTAGAATGAAACCACGAAATTTTCTTGTTCACGCGTCATCGCCTGGCGATAAATTGGAGCGACCCTCTCAACGACAAGGAGCGAACCGATGTCCTGTATTTCGTTCGGCAAAAAATATTTCTGTCCCTCAGGAAGCCCGTCTATCAAAACGGTATTTGCAAACAACCCAAACTCTCGAATTTCTTGTCCCTCGGCATCATCAAAATCAAACAAAACTTCAAAATGTAAGTTGTTAGTCGGAACATCTGAATGTGTAAAACGCCCTGTCGGAGTAATGATAGTTCCCTGTTCATCAGGCACACAAAACTCCACACTTTCACATAATCTTCGTCCCACCTCGTGAACCAATTGAGTCGATTCCAAAAGTCCTTCAGTTGGTGGTACAGTTCCCCAAGTCGAATCTCCTGTTCCCCACGCCAAAAATACTTTTTGCTCTTTCATGCTTCGGGCTATTCCTACTCGCCCGGATGTCGTTAATATCGCCATAAAAAATCTCACTATCTCTCTATAGTTATATATGCCGTTTTTTTGATAAAATTCGGCGTAATATGTATTTTTTTTGAAAAAATTTATAAAATTCTTCCTAAACAATTTTTCTGATCATTCCAAGGAAGATCAAAATGCTTGTGATCATGCCAAATATTGTTGCCTTCATAGATCGCTGAACTAAATCTGTATTTCTGACCGTATGATTTGGTCGTACAGTTGTGTTGACACATGAAGTACGTGATATTAGTTTTGTATCCGCGAATTGCAGCATAATCCGAGTCTTTTATCATAAAAGATGTATGACTTCTAAATTCTCGACAAGAAACCAGGACTTGATTTTTTGTTACAGGATGTCCTGATAGATAGCTATAAGACAATATAAACGGCTCCACATCAACTGTCTCATAGCCACAAGAAAAACAAGTATTAATATCACCTAATACAGCATCGTCAGATAATACAGGCAAAGCTCTTGCAACTTTCCGCGATTTAAAAACTTCACTATTTCCTTCAAAAACGAAGTTAGTATTAAACATAAAACGATACACCTGTCTAGACATGTCATGGTTAGGGATTCCGATATCGGTTTCCCCAAGAACTGTCCAGTCAAGTTTATATGTGTCCACATTTTCAGCGAAAGCATAATGCACTCTGATAATGTAGCATTCAAAAGTAGGCTGAGTTGCTGTTACTCCAAAATTATTTACTCGCCCGAAAGAAAATTTAGGCGATCCTTCGTAAAGTTGATTCCCTGAATGATCTGAAAGCAAATCTCCCCAACTGGATTCATCCAAAACAAATCGACGAACGTCATATAAATCATTATACATTCTACTGAGTCTAGACCTCAGTGGCGCAGCAAGTCTCGAAACTTCAACTATCTTTTTTATATCCAGATTATTTGGTATTTCTTCAACACCAACCTGAAATTCGGCAAAATGCTCTCCGGGGACTTCTTCCTCAATTCTAATATTATTAAATCCATACCAAGAAAAAGCCAGTTTTAAAGAGTACGGCGTTCCTTGTAATCGGTGAAACTTCAATCCTTCAATTACTCTGGTTCGAAAGTCATCTATATTAATTTGAGATAACGAATATTCCCAAGACAGAGCCAGGTTAATGTTATCTCCAGTGGTTTTGAATTTAAATCCGTTTAAAACAGAAGTATCAATATTGTATTTAATTGCTTGCTCAATAGTTTTTTCTAATTTTGTTGCATTATAAGGGAGTAATGAGTTCATACGGTCAACTCCATGTTAATCAATCTTGCGCTGGCAGTTTCTGAAACATCAACATCAGCCAATGGCGAGAAAAGCTCTACATCTTGGACCCCGTCAAGAAACAAATTTGAGATTATCCATGATCGCGAAATACTAACTCCAAGTCCTGCGATTTTATCAAAAGCGGTTCTAAATGATGTTTTTATTGTGTTCAAAAATTCTATTGGAGTACTGGACATCAAAGTTATTTTTGCTCGAACATCAATGTCTATCAAAGAGCAGGGTACTACTTGAACTGTATCAGTTAGCATACGTATATCTTCTCGTTGCATGTAATCATTTACAGCTTCGAGCAAATCATCAGACACTATTCCATTATTTTCTTTAGACAGAATCGTAATACGAACCAAACCTGGCTCCGGAGAATCGGCATTAGCCTCTTTTACTCTTGTATCCGAGTTTAAAGCGTGAAATTTATAAGCAGCCTGACTTCCCGCTGTCGACCAACCCTCAATTTTTGCCTGAGTCCTACTTCTTAATTCTTCATCTGATTCATTTTCCTTTCGAATAATTCCGTAAAAGGACGCAAGGTTATCCAAATCGCTTTCTGTTGCAAACGCCAACAAATTTGCTTTAGCTGCTTGGTTAATTCTTTGACGTAAAAGCAGTTCTCTATACGCTGCAACCTCCATCAATTTGATCAATGGGTCACTTTCGAGATATGCCGTAAATTCAGGAGCAATATCAACAAACTTCATTCTCATTTCTTCAAGAATTTCGTTTAAACTTAATTCTTCTATAATTTGAGGCGTTACAAGATCTGATAAGTTCATATTACTAGGTCCTCCAAAGCAATTTTCTGTTCAGTAACAAGATATTTTCCGATTAAAGATAAAGTTATATGACCTTCTTTTATTGAGTTAATCGCAATTTTTTCGACTTTAAAACGCGGCTCCCATTTATCAAGCGCATCTGCAACAGCTGCATAAATTTTTGGAAACAATTCCCTGTTAACAGGTCGATCAACTAGTTGAAATAACGCCGAGCCGTAATCTCTGCAAACTACTCTCGAACCAATCGGAGTAGTAAGAATATCAACAATAGATTGTTTTAAATGTTCCACATCATTTAAATATCCGCCATTTTGTTTACTCATCCCTTGCATCGGAGAGCCTCCGATCGCAATTGTTTTGCTCCGCTAGGTATTTTTTTCATTACACCCCTCCGTTGCACTTGCACATAGGCGGACTCGTTGTGATATCTCCCGAAACCAGAGAAATAAGCATACTTCCGATATCAATTGACGAACCTCCGTTAGTTAGCGAAATGCTTCCGCCTATTGTTACAGAACTGCTGCCCGCCTGTAACGTGATCGAATTGTCCGACAACGAAATTGTGCTGCTGCCGTTTTTTATTTGTATCGAATTTTCTCCTAAATTTATCGTTGCTGAACCTACTTTGACAGAGAAATTTTTGTCAAATTCACTGTTAAGTCCGTTTTCCCCTTTGATTTTGATTAAAAAAGGCGTTTTTACCTCAACATTTTGAGTGTTTTTCGGTATTTTATACTCATTATAATGGATTGCTCGCAACACAAACCCCTGAGCAGACTCTCCGTAAGGGAAAAAAACAGCAACTTGCTCTCCGACAGTAATTGGAATCCAACAGGAAACATTCCCTGCCGTAGAGACAATAGGCAGCCAGCCTGTTTTTGCTCGACCAATTTCTACTCTAACCTGATCTTTATCGATTTCAATAATCTTGCCCAGCCTGATTATGTTGGCCAATTTTCTTACAACCTCTGAGAATGCAAAACTGTTATCCATTAACAGCCTCATTATTTATATGTAGCAAGTGCGGTGTTGCCCCGGATTCCAACCATACAGATTGCCCCAAATGAAACTGATGAGACCATTCAACAAGCCAGCAAATATAGGCATCAAACTCCGGCTTAAAAGAATCTCGAGAAATCCCAGTAACCTCCCCTGGAGATACTGCGCAGCCAAAGGAATTCAAGTGGATCGCATTGGCAACATTGCAAGCCAGCGTCTGACAGATAATTTCTGCGTCATCGACTGCCGAATCCACAACTACGCGCGCCTCCATATTGACAGTCAAAGCGAGTTCACTAGTTGCCGGATCATCACCTGTCGAAAAGTTCGCAATTTCTAGGCAAACCATCGGAGCATTCATTTCACTGCGCGGAATCGGATAAACATAGCAGCTTTCAATGTCTGCAATTTCTGAAATTCGTTGCTGAATGTTAGAAAGCAAATTCCTAATCATGTTATTGCTCCGCTTATTCTTGTAATTTCATGTAAAAATCTTTTTTGAAATACTTCTTTTACTTCCTTTCCTAATAAATCTCTAACAAGTTTTGAAGTTATTTCATAAATAGAAAGTCTTACGACCTTAACGGGAAATCGGTCTTTTGTAAGTCTTCGATAAATATTCGGCTTCCCCACTGCTTTTCGTTGCGCTGCAGTAGGCGCATTTCCTAAAGTTGCAATAAATGCATGTGGGTACAAAACGCCTCCAGCGATTGTTCCAATAGCATTTTGTCTCACTCCCCCCAGTTGCATTACCGGTATATCTTGAAGGTGACATTTTAAATGAGAGCGAATATATCTCTTGTCCGCTCTCAATAATTGGATTCTGTCGCGAATAATTTTCAATTTTACCCGTTTTTCGCGGGATATTTCTTTTGCAACATGCCCCTTTAGCCACTCAGCCGTTCTGTTAAGAGCCAAAATTGTTGCTTTTTGAACTTGTCCCGGCAACGCATGAATGGTTTTTAAAATGTCGTCAATTTGCTTTTTATAATTTCGTTGCATCATCTATCCTTCATCAGCACCGCACGAAATTTCCACATATAAGTTGAGGCATCTAAGAGAGGCTCTTCATAAATTTTATATTTTCGATTATCAACTACGATAAAATCGCCAATTTTTGGAGTTATATTTCTCGATTTTGTGGTTACCTCTGCGACCTCATTTACCATCTGAGAATCTCCCAATCCATACGGATTTTCAGGTTGTTTCACTACAGCAATTATATTTACAGGCGAAGCACCTCGGGGCTGGAATTGTACTTCCTGCCCCAAATGCTCGAACATATCATCAAATGCTCTGTGCAATGCTTCTTTGAACATTTTTAGCTCGCAGTTACCTTCACCAATATAGATGGTCTCAAGCACAACGGCAGCGGGTTGGACTGCGTGTGGATATCGATACCGCGATCGAACTTGCGCGCTTCTTGCTTTGCGTACAATGGCAAGCCAAGAGTATTGACGGTTTCATTGAAGTCCGCCGGAGCAAAGTAAGTAACGAAGCTCTGAGCAGTTCCAAGAGGGAAACAGTGTCCTTCGCCGGAAGCAATGAATCTTCTGACATTGCCGGCTGCGTCACTCGCTTGTCCACGGTATTCCTCGAACACAATTCCTCCGAATGGGAACCCACTGCGCATATCGTTTCTGAGAGCCGCTCCGTCCTGCCATCTCTCGTAGGCTTCTTTTACCTTTGAGTGAGAGGTCAACGCGTCGAAGAATTCTGCAGATACCAAACAATGAACATCCGTCA
>DGIE01000018.1 GCA_002393025.1 Holosporaceae bacterium UBA3830
ACATTCGAGTTATTCACAATCGCAAAGTCTCGAACTCGTTTCAGCAAGCGTCCTGCAATTCGCGGAGTACCACGAGAACGTTTTGCTATTTCCTCTGCCCCGGTGTCAGCGATATTTATCCCCAAGAGTTCGGCATTTTTCGTGATGATTATTTTTAATTCTTTGACATTGTAGAATTCCAGTCGTAAAGGAATTCCGAATCGATCTCGCAACGGGGATGATAACATTCCCGATCGAGTGGTTGCTCCAATCAAAGTGAAATGGGGAAGGTCGATTCTTACAGAACGCGCGGCCGGTCCTTCTCCGATCATCAAATCCAGCTGAAAATCTTCCATTGCAGGATAAAGGACCTCTTCCACCAGATGATTCATTCGATGAATTTCGTCGATAAACAGGACATCTTTCTCCTTCAGATTCGTGAGGATTGCCGCCAAGTCTCCGGCTTTTGCTAAAATAGGTCCGGAAGTAGCTTTGAATCCGACTCCCAATTCTTTCGAAACAATCTGAGAGAGTGTCGTTTTTCCCAAGCCCGGAGGTCCGAAAAACAGTACGTGATCCATAGCAATATTTCTTTTTTTTGCGGATTCAATGAAGATTTTTAAATTCTCCTTGACCGACGCTTGGCCTATAAAATC
This sequence comes from Holosporaceae bacterium UBA3830, assembly GCA_002393025.1. GTDB lineage: Bacteria > Pseudomonadota > Alphaproteobacteria > UBA3830 > UBA3830 > UBA3830. Next base: position 636 of record DGIE01000018.1, read on the forward strand.
TCGCAGACTGGTCGGACGCAGAGAGTACTCATTCGCATCATCAGCCTCTGTTATCGCTGCATTCAATGCCTCGTTCATTTTAAACTCCTGCCGAAAGTTTGCCCAGTATCTGCCTCAGAAGTGTATCAAATTGAGGTTCATTGTCAATTTCAATTGTTGAAATTATGCGTAAGACATCGGGCTTCTGATATCCTAGATTTACAAGGGCGGAGATCACGTCATTGACGATATTGGACTGCGGAATTTGCGTTCCGACCGCCATGTTCAGGTCGATTTTTCCTATGACCTTGTCTTTCAATTCCGAAACGATTCTCGTAGCCAATTTTGCTCCGACTCCGTCCGCTCTGGTAAAGGCATTTTTGTCTTCGGTCAGAAATGCATTGTAAATATCTTCGTCTGACAATGCGGAAAGGATGGATATTGCGACTCTGCCTCCGACTCCCTGCACAGAATTAAACTTGTTGAACCAAAATCTCTCTTTTTCCGAGAAAAAACCGTATAAAGTCCAAGAATCTTCTCGTACGTTCAGGACGGTGTATAGTTTTACGATTCCGCCGTGTTCCTGTGCATCACTTATTGTGCGGGATGAGCAAATCAGCGAGTATCCCACGCCGTTGACATCCAAGATCACCAGATTTTCTGAGATTTCTTCTACAGAACCTTTTAAATAACTAATCATATGTTCCACTCCTCAAAGAGATATTGTTAGAAAGTTTATAATCAGAGACTGTTCGATTATGAGCATGGCAGATGGCGATTGCTAAGGCATCAGCGGCGTCTAATCTTACTGTTCCGCAGTTCAGCAAAATTTGCACCATGGCGGACACCTGATCTTTTGTGGCATGACCTACTCCGACCACCGATTTTTTTACTTTATTCGGAGTGTATTCGGATACCGGTAAACCCAGAACTCCGACGCAACAGATAGCCGTACCCCGAGCCATTCCCAATTTCAGAGACGAGTTTGGATTGCTATTAACAAAGACCTGTTCAATGCCGACTTCTGTCGGGGAAAAATCCTCAATCACATTTGACAAGTCTTTATAAATTTTATTCAGTCTGAAACTGATTGCCTCGTTTGGTTGAGTAACAATGGTTCCATGAGACAGGTGTTTAAGATGATATCCGTCATATTCTATTACGCCCCATCCGGTGATGTGTAAACCCGGATCAATTCCCAAAATTCGCATTTGTTTATTTCCAAAATTACTTCAAATAACCATACAACAACCGTATATATTTCTATCACAAATCAGGGATCTTTTCGCTATAAATTCGCCATAAAAATACTTACGAAGCCAGTTGATTATGATATAATTCCGCTGTTAGTTGGTTTGCGTGTATGTATACTTCTTCGCAGTTGATAGATTTGATCCGTACTTATGATCCGGATGTGAATGAGGATTTGATCCGTAAGGCGTATATCTTTGCTATGGAATCTCACGGTATGCAGAAGAGAGCTTCCGGTTCGCCTTATTTCTATCATCCGGCAGAGGTTGCTAGAATTTTAGCAGAGTTACATATGGACGTAGCCACTGTTGTCACAGGTCTGCTTCATGATGTTATAGAGGATACCAACGCCAGTTTTGAAGAAATCGGAGAAATTTTTGGAACGGAAATCGCTTTTTTGATAGAGGGTGTAACCAAGCTATCTAAAATTAGCTATACCTCTTCTCAGGTTAGGCAAGCAGAGAATTTTCGTAAGTTTCTGATGGCAATTACCCAAGATATTAGGGTTCTTGTGGTGAAGCTGGTGGATCGTCTTCACAATATGAGAACTTTGAACTATATTCCTTCATCTGATAAAAGAAAGCGCATTGCTCTGGAATCTTTGGAGATATACGCTCCTTTGGCAGAGCGTGTCGGCATGAGCGTGATCAAAGATGAGATTGAGGATATAGCTTTTTTTAATTTACACCCGAATGAATACCGAATTATTACACAAAAACTTGAATTGATCCGCAGACAGGATGAACATTTCGTGGAAAATACGATTTTGGCTTTAAGAAAGGTGTTTTCAGATTCCGGAATTAACGCAACCATTACGGGACGAGAGAAAACAGCCTACTCCATCTGGAAGAAAATGCAAAAGCAGAATGTTAACTTGGAACAAATTCATGATATCATTGCTTTTCGAGTTATTGTTCGAACTATTGAGCAATGTTACAGGGCGTTGGGTGTGATTCACACAAATTTTCAAATCATGCCTGGTCGATTCAAGGACTACATAAGTATTCCGAAATTAAATAATTACCGTTCCTTGCATACGACAGTGATCGGACCGTTTAAGCTACCCATTGAGGTTCAGATACGAACAGAGGAGATGCATAGAGTTGCTGAGGAAGGTATTGCAGCTCACTGGTCTTATAAAAATGGAGATGTTATCGCCGGAGGAAACGATCCAAAGAGTTACAATTGGATAAAAAGTCTTATTGCAATTCTCCAGAATTCTGGCAGTGCCAACGAGATTATGGACAATTCGAAGCTGGAGATGTTTGAAGATGAAGTTTTTTGTTTCACAACTAAGGGGGATTTGATAACTTTGCCGAAAGGGGCAACTGCAGTAGATTTTGCTTATGAAATTCATACAGAGATCGGCAATACGTGTATTGGGGTGAGGATCAACGAAAAGATGGTGCCTCTCAAAACGGTATTGCGAAATGGGGACCGTGTTGATATTTTGACGTCACCTTACCAGCATCCGGAAGCGTCTTGGGACAGTTTTGTGGTTACGGGAAAAGCTCATTCATGTATCCGAAAGTTTATTCGTTCTCAGGAACAAGGAGAGTATATTTCGTTGGGATTCCATTTGACCAAGTACGTTTTCGATAATGCTTGCATTAGTTTCAGTGAAAATTTGATAAATTTGAAAAAGTTCAATTGTGAAAAGCTTAACGAGTTCTATTCCAAGGTTGGAAGAGGATTAATTCTGCCCAATGTCATAAGAGTTGCCTTACCTTCTGAAGAGAACATGAATTTGTACGGTGATGCCTCCATTTGTTTAATAGATTATGTTCCAGGAATAGCTGTTCATTTTGCTGAATGTTGTCATCCCATAATGGGAGATAAGATTATTGGTGTTGTAAAACCGGAAAAGGGGTTGGAGATTCACGTCACAAGTTGTAATCAGCTGGAGAATCAAATAAATCAGAATTTTATCAAAGTGAAATGGAGTCAAGAAAATGATGAGGGTGCAGCATTTATTGCTCGATTGCGTATAGTAATGCTCAATAAACAGGAAAGTTTTGCTCTTGTCACAAATATAATCAGCTCTAATGGGGGAAGTATTGTCAATTTAAAAATAGAACACCGTTCCAGCGATTTTTTCAGTTTACTGATAGATATAAAGGTTACAGACATGATTCGTCTAGGAGAAATCCAAGCCGCGTTACGTGCTTGCTCCAATATCAAATCTGTTAGACGCATGTAATTTTCGGAGATATTTCATGAGATTTATTCATTCTTTAATTGAAGGAAAAATTCTGAGAAGACAGGGACAATTCGTGATGTTCGTGGAGATTGATGGTGTCGAGGAACGCTGTCATTGTCCGACCACTGGGAGAATAGGGACTTTCGATATAGCAGGACGCCCATGTTTGCTTTCTTCCAATGAGAACCCTCATCGTTCAACCCGTTATACCGTTGAAGCGATTTCGCTGAATCGGCCTGAGGATGAAGAAAAATCTTGGATCGGCATAAATCAAAACGCTTCTAACCGATACGTGGAATATTATCTCAATAACGGTGGTTTTAAGGATATGATCCACGTTGAAAGCGAAGTTATGCGCGAAAAGATGCTGGGAAAGTCAAAATTAGATTTTTTGGTTGATAATACTTATCTGGAAGTGAAAACTCCGTTACAGGATATACAACTATCGATTCCTGAATACGTAAAGATTCGGAAAACCTCTCTGTTCTCGTCCACTACACGTATGGTTAAACATATGAGTGATCTCGCAAACAGTTTGAAAACGAATCAACGCGCAATTATGTTGCTGGTATTTTTGTATGATAACCCCGGATTTAAAGTGATTAGCCGCAGCACCAATTATCAGGAAGTTTTTAAAGTTGTGCAATCGAGCTTAGCTGAGGGAGTCGAAATATGGCAGGCTAATTTTAAAATAACTCCCGAACAAATTGAGTTATCGAGATATTTCCCACTTACTTTGCAGGAGATGAGTATAGAGGAATGATTTTTATGCGACAGTGGAGAATTTTAAGACAAATTTGCAACAGCCTCTTGATATCAGTCAATCTATTTAGTATTAATATCTCTGCGAAACGTGCGTCCCTAGCTCAGCTGGATAGAGCGTCGGCCTTCTAAGCCGCAGGTCGTAGGTTCGAATCCTACGGGGCGCACCATCTGAAGTTTCAGCGGTTTCTTTGTGTTTCTTGAGAATGCCACCTCCTAATTTTGTAAATCGTGAAGTATGGGTTTTAATCGGCGAAAATATTCTGATACAATTCGACGATGAATTAGGAGATGTTGATAAATGAAGTATACGAAGCTGGGAAACACGGGTGTTGATGTTTCGAGAATTTGTTTGGGATGCATGAGTTTTGGAAAACCGGGACCAGAAAATGGAGTTTTTCCGTGGGCAAAGGATTTCGATGACGCAAAACCGATTTTTAAAAAGGCGGTTGATCTCGGGATAAATTATTTTGACACAGCGAACGTTTATCAGCTCGGAACATCGGAAGAAATAACGGGAAAATTAATTAAAGAATTCGGGCTGAATAGAGATGAAATTGTTGTCGCAACAAAAGTTCATTTTGTAATGCGCGAAGGTCGCCCGAACGGTGGTGGCTCGTCTCGCAAAAACATCATGTCGGAAATTGATCACAGCTTGAAGCGTCTCGGACTGGATTACGTAGATCTTTACCAAATTCATCGTTTGGATCACGAAACTCCGATGGAAGAAATAATGGAAGCCTTGCACGATATCGTGAAGTCCGGGAAAGCTCGTTACATTGGAGCCTGCACGATGTTTGCTTGGGAATTCGAGCGTTTGAATAATATCGCGGAGAAGCATAACTGGACAAAATTTGTGTCCATGCAAAATCAATACAATTTAATATATCGAGAGGAAGAACGCGAAGTAATGCCTCTTTGCATGGATCGAAAAATTGCAGTCGTTCCATGGAGTCCTTTGGCAGGTGGAAGATGTGCGAGACCTTGGGGAACTCAAACTGCTCGTAGCAAGATCGATGATGTTTCACCGATGGTTTGGCCGGAAGCAACGGCGGTTCAGGATAAAAAAGTGATTGACGCTCTTGAGCAAGTCGCAAAAAATAACGGACATTCAATGGCGCAAGTTTCACTTGCCTGGATGCTTTCAAAGCCTTACATAACCGCGCCAATTGTTGGTTTTACATCGCCAAAACATGTTGAAGAGGCTGTCGCAGCTCTCGATATTAAATTGAGGGAAGATGAAATCAATGTTCTTGAAGCTCCTTATGTTCCGCACATTAAGACGGGAGCGTTTTGAAATTAGGGGAAGGCCTTTCAAAAGACTTTTCCCTATGATATTTGTGATTTTTTGCTCGAATGCAGGGTTCGTTCAGGTGAGTGCTGAGAGTGGCGTTTCCGAATTGGTCGTTGATGGAAGCGTGTTTTATTGTCGAAAAAAAATTGGGGAAAGAATGAATAATAAACAAAGGAAGGCGTTAACCGCAATAGTGATCGGAGCAACAGGAGCAGTCGGAAGCGATCTTGTGAAACAGCTTCGTGAGGATGATGTTTTCGAAAACATAGAAATTTTTTCGAGGAGAAATATCGTTTTTGATCATCCGAAATTTCATGTTCATGTTATCGATTTTGATCATCCTGAAACTTGGAAAAATAAAGTAAAAGGCGATGTGCTTTTTTCCTGCTTGGGTACTACGATCAACCAAGCTGGAAGCGAAGAAATACAATGGAAAGTAGATCATGATTATCAGTTGGAATTTGCGAAAGCTGCACACGAAAACGGCGTTGGGAAGTATGTTTTAATCTCCTCGGTTGGAGCAGATTCTTCTTCTCGCCTATTTTATCTAAGAATGAAGGGAACTCTGGAGGATAATGTGAAAAAATTGGGGATTCCGAGCGTAACAATTCTTCAACCCCCAGGACTGATTCGCAAAAATTCAGATCGTTTCGGTGAAAGATTTTTGGTAAGAATTCTGAAAATTGTAAACTCGATTGGATTATTCAGGGATCAGAGACCAATGAAGACAGAATCAGTTGCTGCGGCCATGGTAAGTATCGCGAAATCAGATTTTGAAGGTCAGAAAACAATTTCGGCTCAACATATTTTGGATTATGCACAATGAAAAAGGCTCCGCAATTTGGAGCCTGGTTCAAAAAATTACCTCAGTCTTCGACAATCCATTTCGTAAAACGCTCTTTTTGTTCTTCATAAGGCATGGTAAATACCCTTTTTTCTTTATTAAGAGCATTTATTTGTGCCATTTCTTCATCAGTCAGAGAGAAATCAAATATATTTATGTTCTCTCTGATGTGTTCAGGATTTGATGATCCTGGGACAGCGATAAATCCTCTCTGCATGTGCCAGCGCAAAATCACCTGAGCAGCTGTTTTCCTGTGCACCTTTGCAATTTTATTAATTACAGGATCGCGTAAAATTTCTCCATTACTCTCGCGTCCACCGAGAGGAAACCAGCATTCGACTTTTATGTTGAGTTTTTTCGCCATTTGATGCCAATAATCTCTCTGCGCGTAAGGATGACATTCGATTTGGAAAATTTGCGGTTTGATATTCACTTTTTCGACCAACGAATTGAAGACTTCATCGTTTACATCGAAATCAGAAATTCCGATCGCGCGAACTTTTCCGTTTTTGAGAGCTTGCTCCAATTCCTTCCAAGCCCCGAGATAATCGCCGACTGCTTGATGCAAATACACTAAATCGAGATATTCGACGCCAAGCCGATTCAGCATTTTATCGAGAGCTTTCAGCGTTTTTCCTTCTCCGTATTCATTCGGCCATAATTTACTTGTCAGCCAAATCTGATTGCGAGGAATGCCGCTGTCTTTTATCGCTTTTCCGACACTGCGTTCATTTTGATAGGCATGAGCTGTATCGATATGTCGATATCCGGATTTCAGCGCAGCTAGGACAGATTCGTAAGATTCTTTCCCTTCAGCAAGATGGTATGTCCCCAAACCGAGTTGAGGAATTTTCGCTCCATTGCTCAAAACAATTAATGGTACTGATTTTTCTGTTGTCATTTTTTTCTCCGTTTTACCTATATGATTTACAGAATCACAACCGCTTAAAAATAATAGCGACGCACGGCAACCTTTATTAAATTTTTTGTCAAGTGTATCTCTCCCTTTCTTATTGATTATTTTCGTTTTTAATTTTCTTTATCCATGGAGCTACTTTTTCATAATCGATCTCTCCATTTCCAGGATAATTGCCATATACATCGATATTTTTTCCGAAATTTGCTCCTTCACATGCGGTTTTCATATCGCTGATGCAAGTTCCAGGACCGCCGCCGTGAGTAATGAAAAATCGGACTTCTTTAGCCGAAAAATCTTGTTTTTCCAGAAATGACAGCACAATTTTCGGAGCTTTGTACCACCAAACGGGCGTTCCTACCAGAATCAAATCATAAGATTGTACATCAACATTTATCGAATTGAATTCCGGTCTGCAATTGTCCTCGTTAGCTTCTTTTAACGCTAAATTCCGTAGCTTATCTCCATATTCAGGATATGCTTTTTGCGGTTCAATACGTTGCAAATCAACCTGCCAATTTACATCGGCAAGTTCTTCTTGAGCTTTCTCTGCGATCAATTTTGTGTTTCCGGTATGCGAGAAATAAACAATCAGAGTTTTTTTAGTCTCGGCGTCTTCATATTTTTTAGCATCTACCGAACCAAGCATTAAAGCAAATCCAGCGAATAATGTAGATAATTTTTTCAACATATTCATAAGGCCACCCTTTTCCGTTTTTAAAAATGCCATGTTTATTTCAACTTATTATATTCTCCATCGCTGACTTCTTCACACCATTCTGTTGAGCCTTTTCCATTTTTCGCTGGAACTTCTATTGCAATGTGAGCAAACCAGCTGTCTTTTGCAGCTCCGTGCCAATGTTTTGTTTCCGCAGGAATATTCACAACATCGCCCGGATGAAGCTCGCGCGCGGGTTTTCCCCATTCCTGATAATATCCGCGACCTTCAGTGCAAAGCAAGATTTGGCCTCCTCCGTGATGAATATGCCAATTGTTACGGCAACCGGGCTCAAATGTAACATTACAAGTCATAACTCCTTCTTTTGTAAGGATATTCAAATAACTTTGTCCTTTGAAATATTTTGCATATGCGTCGTTTTTCTGACCAAGTCCAAATAACGGATTTTTTAGAGTCGTCGCGATTTTTAAAATCTCGTCGATTTGTACTTGACTTAATCCGATATTCTTACCGATTGCGATATGTCCTTTTCTTTGCGCTTCAACGCCTTTTCGAGACGACAGAGCCGCAATCGTTGCGATTTCCCGTTCCTGACGAGTCAGAATTCCTCTTGCGAAAATATCCGCAAATAAATGTTCTTTTAAATAATCATCGATAACAGGAACAAATTTCGCATACGTACCCGTTTGTTTTGATCCGACTAATTCTGCTCTAACATTTTCACCGTATTTATTTTTATCGACATTTTTCGGAATAATGCTTCCTTCGATACCAATTTTATCTTCTATTCCATTCGCTTTTCTCTCGTTTATTACCTCAAGAAAAGCATTGATTCCGTTCAAACTCCGAGGAAATCCGCAGTAGGCATACATTTGTACCAAAATTTCCTTTATTTCGTTCACGGTTAGCGTCTTATTGTCCAAGGTTTCTGTCAAAATATTTTTAAGTTCATCCATATTTCCATTTGCAGTGTTTGACGCAATTAAAACTATGTCTTTTTGACGGTCAGATAACTTTTGATTTTCCATGTCTTTAGCTCCTGCACTGAAAAAGAATAAAAAAGCAATAAGAAAAATTTTTTTCAAACTCATATTAGCTCCAGATGTCTAAATCTTCTAACAATTTAAAAGAATATTTGAAATTTATTAAAAAAAGATTAATTTTGTTAACTTATTTTTTACTTTTTTTCGGTATGTTAATGATGTCAGTGGTCGTTTTATGTTTTAACTTTGCAGAGGTAAGCTAAATAGGAGGAAATATGGAAAAGATAAAATCAAAAGGATACGCGATGTTCAGCAAGGAGGGACCTTTTAAACCTTATGAATTTGAACGGCATGCTGTCGGAGACAACGATATTCTCATAAAAATTATGTACGCGGGAATTTGCCACAGTGATATTCATCAGGCTCGTTCGGAATGGAACGAAAAAGAGCATTACCCAATGGTGCCAGGGCATGAAATCGTTGGACAGGTAACGCAAATCGGAAGAAATGTCACGAAATTCAAGGTCGGAGATTATGCCGGAGTCGGATGTATGGTAAATGCCTGCAAAGATCCAAATTGTGACACTTGTCATGGTAATCGTGAGCAAGAATGCCCAGATGCTGTTTTCACCTATGCATCGCATGATAAATTCCACGGCGGAGAAATTACACAAGGAGGTTACTCTAACAACATTGTAATTTCCGAAGATTTTGCTATACAAGTGCCAAAAACAGCGGATATGGAAAAGGTTGCGCCGTTGCTTTGTGCAGGAATTACGACATATTCACCGATTCAATTTTCGAGAATTCGTGAAGGAGATAAAGTTGCAGTTGCCGGATTCGGCGGATTGGGACATATGGCGGTTCAATACCTCGTAAAACTCGGAGCTGATGTTTCGGTATTTGACGTTTCCGAAGAAAAACGTGAAGCAGCGATGAAAATGGGGGCGAGAGAGTTTGTTGATGTTTCGAAGGACACAGAATTTTTCAAGAAGCATTTGAATAAATTTCATTTTATTCTCAGTACGATCCCTGCGAAATACGACATGTCTGCATATTTAAGGATGCTTGAATTCGGAGGCGAATTTGCAATTGTCGGACTCCCTGCAACACAAAATCTTCCGTCAATCAGTTTGCATTCGTTTGTCTTTACTCCGAATCGCAAGATTTACGGTTCCATGATTGGGGGAATTAAGGAAACACAAGAAATGCTTGATTATTCTGTAAAAAATAAAATCTATCCGCAGGTAAAAATTATCAAGGGAGCACCTGATGAAGTCGCAAAACAAATAACTGAAGCTTATAACACCATTGTTGACGGGAAAGTTCAGTTCCGATTCGTTATTGATATGAGGGATTTGTAATGATTTACGATTAGCTTGGGAGCGGATAAAATGAAGTTACAAAAAATATATTTTATAAG
>DGIE01000092.1 GCA_002393025.1 Holosporaceae bacterium UBA3830
AACTCTCAGGTGGAGAGAGGCAGAGGGTCGCTTTGGCTAGAAGTCTCGTAAAACAGCCGAAATTGGTTTTATTGGATGAGCCTTTGGCTGCATTGGATAAAAAATTGAGAGAAAGAACTCAGTTGGAATTGGTTAATATCCAAGAAAAAGTCGGAGTCACTTTTGTAATGGTTTCGCACGATCAAGAGGAAGCAATGACTATGTCAACTCGTATTGGCGTGATGAACGAAGGGCGTATATTTCAGGTGGGAGGTCCGACCGAAGTCTATGAGTATCCGAATTCCAGATACGTTGCGAATTTTATCGGATCGGTAAATTTATTCGAAGGCTTGATAATTGAAGAAAAGTCGGATCACGTGATAGTAAAATCTACAATGTTGGAGAAAAATCTCTATGTTAATCATTCTGCGTCTGTTCCGGTAGGGGCACAGATCTGTGTCGCTATTCGTCCCGAGAAAGTTATGCTGTCTTTGGAGGAGCCGAAGGATGAGTATAATTGGACAAGTGGGACTGTTCAAGATATAGCTTATCTTGGAGATGTTTCAATATATTACGTAAAACTGACATCGGGAGCAGTCGTTTTAGCGACTGTTGCAAATTTAGTTCGAGCGGCTGAGAGACCCATACAATGGGATGATCAAGTTTATTTGCATTGGAAACCAGAAAGTGGCATAGTCCTTGCGGTATAGATTTATATAAAAATATCCTAAAATAATTAAAAAATTCTATATTTGTTTGATTTTTTTTCATTTGGGGTGTACAATAGCAACCGTTGTAATGCATTAAGGAGAAAGTTATGGGTACACCAAATAACAGTGGAACAACTGAGAAAACAGGGACAACGATGTTTCCTAATTTTAAAATGCCAAGCATTGACATGAATGCGATTATGGAATCCTATAAAAAGAATTTGGAAGTGTTGGGTTTAATTAACAAAATGTCAATTGAGGTATGTAACGGTATTACAAAGTTACAAGCGGCATTCATTAAGCAGATGATGACAGATATGGGATCTATCTGGGAAAAAACCGGTAAACCATCAGATATGATAACGAAATTTAACGAAGTTACTCGAGACACGGTTGCGAAAGCAGTCAGTAACAGTAAGCAAATTTCTGACATGTTGGTGGCTTCGAATAAAGAGTTGACAGCAGCAGTTACCAAGAGAGTCAAGGATTCAGTGGAAGAAGCGAAAAATATCGTGAACAAGAAGTAATTGTTTGCTAAAATTGTGTCGTTCAGGCGCTGATATTTCAGCGCTTTTTTTGTATCCAGAAAACCAGCAGATAGTCTGGTGGTTCCGGAAAGCTTATAGCTATGCGAGAGAGAACTCCTCTGATATAAATCAAAAAAGTGATCTGACCGATTTAAGAAAAGAGGAGTTCTCATGAATGTGAATAAGATATCACACACGAGTTGGAATTGTAAGTATCACGTGGAGTTTGCGCCGAAGTACAGACGGAAAGCGTTTTATGGAAGTCGAAGGCTAGAAATAGGAGCAATATTAAGGAAATTATGCAATTGGAAAGGGATAAAATATAATAGAGGCGGAAGTATGTGTGGATCACGTACATATGTTAATAGAAATACCGCCGAAATACTCAGTATCAGGAATAATGGGGTATTTGAAAGGGAAAAGTAGTCTACTAATCTACGAGAAATGGGGAAACTTAAAGTACAAGTATAGAAACAGAGAGTTTGGGTGTAGAGGATATTATGTAGATACGATAGGAAAGAATACAAAGAAGATAACGGAATATATAAGGAATCAGTTAAAAGAAGATGCGGAAAGTACTCAATTAACAATGGAACTAGACCCATTTATGGGTAGTAAGTAAAGGTCGCACGGTCAGATCAGGGTACGCCCTTAAGGCGGAAGCTAGTAAAGAAGCCTTATAGGCGCATATGCAGAACCACCAGCTAAGCTGCTGGGTACCTGTTAGGTTTCAGGCGAAAATTTTTGTGATGATCTAGTGTGAAATTTGCTTAGAAAACTGTACTAGAAGCAAAAGTTAGTCGTAGAGTTGTGAAGATAAGTTCAAGACCAATGAAAGCTGTGAACGTCTCTCTCCCAGAGAAATTTTGATTTGTTCTTCCTTTTATTTCTTAGGTATTCCTATTTCAACATGACAAAATTTCCTGTATACTCAATGGGCTTTTAAGTTGGGGGTTTATATGCAGGAAGATCAAGAGCAAAAACGTAATGTTATGCTGTTTTTTGCGATTTCGCTGATTGTTATGTTGGGATATCCGTATGTATTTAAATCTCCAATGCAAGGGCAGATCAGTAATCAAAGTCAGAATGTAACTACGGATTCTTACTCGTCTCAAAATTTTGATAAAAAGTTAACGGTGGTGAGAAAGGAACCTATTCCACAGGCTGAAGCGAAAACGATAGAGGTTCGTGCGCCGAGGATTTTCGGGACGATTTCCACCAAAGGACTAAAATTCAGCGATATCAAATTAAATGATTACACCAAACAATACGACAGTCAGGAGAAAGTTTCAGTTTTCGGAAAAGAGAATTATTTTGCTGCTTCTGGATGGAAATCAGATGATAAGTCATTGATTTTACCCGATGAAAATTCATGTTGGGAAGCAGATGGGACTAAATTGACGCCTGAAACTCCGGTTACATTGGTCTGGGATAACGGGGTAGGTTTGATTTTTACGAAAAAAATATCAGTGGATGAGAATTTCGTATTCACGATTACGGACGAAGTCAAAAATTATAGCGATGAATCGGTTCGGTTGCAAAATACAACATTGATTCATCGTGAGTTGGAGAAAAATAAGCCCGAATCCATTGGGTTTTATCATGGACCTATCGGATATTTCGACGGAAAATTAAAAGAAGTCGATTACGAGGATATCGAAAAGAAAAAAGAGATATCATACAAATCCAAAGGCGGATGGTTCGGGATTACCGATAAATATTGGTTAGTATCTTTCATTCCCGAGCATAATTCTTCCTATTCCGTAAACTACAAGTCGTTGGGGAGCGGCAATTATGTGATTGAGAGCAGCGAAGATTGGTCGGTGGTAAATCCGTCATCGAAATTTTCCAAAGTTCATCATTTGTTTGTTGGAGCAAAAGAAATAAATACCCTCGATATGTACGAGGAGAAATTGAATGTTCCGCATTTGGATTTGGTCATTGATTTCGGATATCTGTATATTCTGACAAAGCCGTTGCTGTACGCGATGTCCTACGTTAAAGATTTGATCGGGAACATGGGATTCGGAATTCTTTTGATAACCCTGTTGCTGAAGTTGCTTTTGTTCCCGCTCGCTAACAAAGCTTATCGATCCATGAACAGGATGAAAACGATTCAGCCGAAGGTTAAGGCGTTGCAGGCGAAATATGCAGGCGACCAGATGAAATTGGGGCAGGCGGTTTCCGAGTTGTACAGAAAGGAGAAAATAAATCCGATGGGCGGGTGTCTTCCTATGTTCCTGCAGTGGCCAATTTTGTTTGCGCTGTACAAGGTGTTGTATATTTCGATTGAAATGAGGCAAGCGCCGTTTATTGGATGGATTCATGACTTGTCAGTAGCCGATCCGTGGTCGATTTTGAATTTGGGCGGATTGATCCCTGTATCGTTGCCGGGCTTCCTGCAGATCGGAATTTGGCCGTTGTTGATGGGATTTTCCATGTGGATTCAGCAAAAGATGGGACCGGCGCCGGCAGATCCTTCTCAGGCGAAAATGATGATGATAATGCCCGTGATGTTCACGTTGATGTTTTCTCAATTGCCTGCGGGTTTGATCATTTACTGGACTTTCAGCAATTTGTTCGCGATCGCGCAGCAGTACGTGATCAGGAAAGTTGATGAGAAAGACGCCTTGGCGAAATCCGAGGTAAAATCCGGGGCGAAAAGTTGAGTTCCATAAATTCGCTGTTCAGTTCCGAATGCAAATTTCTGGCTGGGGCTGCGACTTTTTCTCAAATTCCTTTTTTGAAATTGCCCGAAGTCGCTTTCGTCGGGAGATCAAATGTCGGGAAGTCCTCTCTGATAAATTCTCTGACGGGGAAAAATACCGCTCGGGTGTCCAAAACTCCCGGGCGTACTCAGCAGATCAATTTTTTTTCGCTGGGAAATAAAATTTCGCTGGTCGATCTTCCCGGATACGGATACGCCGCGGTTTCCAAGCAGACTCGCATGCAGTGGGACGAACTCATACTCGGCTACTTGCGATATCGAAAAAATTTGCGCAGAATTTTTTTGCTGATCGACTCCAAACTGGGTATAAAACAGAACGATGCCGAAATCATGGAAATATTTGATTCGCTTGGTTTGATTTATCAGATAATTTTGACAAAGTCGGACAAAAAATCGTCAGGAGTGGAGGATTCCGTTTCCCAAATTCTTCAATTTCATCCGTCGGCTTTTCCGCAAATTATTTTCACCAGTTCAAAAAAAGGAGGGGGGATAAAACAGCTTCGGGCGGAGATTTTTCAGATAATTCGCCGATAAATTCGCACTCAAATTCAAAAAATTAATTAAAAATTTCGATAATTAAACCTTTTCGGGCTTTTCTACTTTAAGTCATATCCAATATCGAAATCGAAATATGTATTTTTGTAATCTTCATCTTTGTATGTGTAATGCCACCACTCCGAATCCGCTCCGATAAAGCCTACTTTTATCATTGCATTTTCTAATATTTTTCTGTTGTTTTTTTGAGCTTCAGTTAATCTCTCATAATTTCGATTCGAGCGCTTATCAAACAAATCAAAAGTTCCTCCCATATCAACAGACGAACCATCTTTTTTTACTATGGTCAGGTCTATCGTACTTCCTCTCGAATGCCCAGATTTCGGAGCAATATAGCCTCCCGAAATAAGGTTCGACTTCTCTATGTTCGGATAAAAAGACTTGTCTCCAGGATCTTTCGGATCATTAATCCATTCAACAAAATGATCAACCGCCTTTTGCGGTCTGTAGGCATCCCAAATGAGCAATCTGTACCCTTGTTGTCTTAGGTCATTGGCTGCTACCACCAACGCATTTAGCGCCTTTTTTGTCAAATAAGGCACAGGAGCATTGTATCCTCTGATTTTTTTTCCAGTGAAATTGTTGGAAGAATAATAACGAATATCCAGAACAGCATCACAAATGACATCTGAAACTTTTTGGAAATCCCCGTTGTTATAAGAAACAATGGCAGAAAAACAGGACGAGCAAACAGTCATGTTAAAAAATAAAACTCCTAAAATCTTTTTTGTATATGTTTCGTAACTTCCAAAATCACCAACTCTGAAGGTAACAGTACTCACCACGTACATGCAAGTAAAAAAACAATATACAATTAAAATTTAATCTTTTATTAACTTTTCCCAAGGGAAATATGAAATATAACCTTAAGGAGTGAGAATTTTGGATGGCAAACCGCGCTTTCCGTCTCTTGGAAGTGGAGGGAGAATGAGAATTGAAACTGGTCTTTCTTACAATACACCGGCTGTTGGTGAAGATAACCCGCTCATTGATAAGCCAAAGGGAATTATCGATGTATCTGATAAAAGTTCCGAAATCACCGAAGCAATGCTCGAAAAGGCAAGCAATTACAAATTTGACACCTCGCTTAAGGCTCAACAGCGCCGCAAGGAAATTGCTCAAAAGCCGTGGGACGAGGAATAAAGTCTACAAACCATTCTTTTCACTGCAGCGCAGAACTTTCGGGCTCTGCGTTTTGCCTGAGATCATTTCAGCCTTTAATTTCCAAAATCACGGTTTTCTTTTTGCCGCAGGATAGTTTCAGTAAGTCTCCGTCCGACAGATCTTGCGGAAGTTTGTAATCCTCCGCGATCGGCTGATTATTCACATAGACGCCCTTGCCTCGGATCATTCTTTTCGCATCGCCTCTGCTGGAACACAAACCTGTTTCCACCAAAATATCAATAATCGAGGAAGTTCTCGCCGTTTGGTGCCGATTTACTGAGTCGATTTTTGTCAAATCTTCGCAGGATTGATTGAAAATCTGCTCAGCGGATTGATGAATAGATGCGAGCGAATCTTTTCCGTGTACGATGGAAGTAATTTCATCTGCCAAAATGACCTTCAGCGCGTTGATCTCGCTTCCTTTCACGGATTCCATCTTCTTGATCTCCTCGACGGGCAGGTCTGTAAATAGATACATCAGTTTGATAACATCTGCATCGTCGACATTTCTCCAGTACTGCCAGAAATCGTAGGCGGACAGGAAATTCTCGGACAGCCAAACCGCACCGTTGGCAGTCTTGCCCATCTTCTTTCCGTCGCTGGTTGTCAGCAACGGATTGGTCAGTCCGAACACTTCTGCTTCGCACTTTTTTCGAATCAACTCAACTCCGCAAACGATATTTCCCCATTGATCTTGACCGCCCAGCTGGATTCTGCAGCCTTTGTCGACGAAAAGTCTGTAGAAATCGTAGGCCTGCAAGATCATGTAGTTGAATTCCAAAAAACTCAGCGAGTTGTTCTGAGACAGTTTGGTCTTGACAGAATCAAACCCGATCATGCGATTTATTGAAAAATATTTTCCGATATCGCGCAGAAATTCCAGATAATTTATGTTATCCAGCCAAGATGCATTATTGACCATGACCGCTGCGTTATCGCTGCCGGCTCCGTTGCTGTTTTCGTCTTCAAACTTCAAGAACGGCTCGAGGCAGAATTTTATTCCTTTCAAATTTTCCTCAATCTGTTCATCCGAAAGCATTGGGCGGGTTGTATTGCGGAAAGAAGGATCCCCGACTTTCGTTGTGCCTCCTCCGACTAAAATAATCGGTTTGTGCCCGTGCTTCTGGAACAATCTCATCGTAAATATCGGAATCAAATGACCGACATGTAAACTTTTTGCGGTGATATCGAAGCCTACGTAGCCACGCCGTCCTTTTGTTGACAAATACTCATCTATGGCTTCCAAATTTGTGGATTGATAGACAAATCCCCTGGCTACAGCCTCATTTAAAAAGGACGATTTCATTGTTCTCTCCCGTATTTTCTTCCGTGATAACTAGACGACTTTACGCATTTCTCTCTTAGAATTCAAGTATTCAGTGACATACTGCTTAACAGTATTCAAATGTCCAGTGAAAGAATGATCACAGTTCGGAATCACTCGGTAATCAATGGAGATTCCTCTCTGACCGTTTAGTTTCTCAACTAATTTGTCAACATGCTCTGTCGGACAGACGACATCGTCTGCGCCGTTTATCATCATGCCTGAAACAGGGCAGGGAGCTAAAAATGAAAAATCATTCAGATTGGCCGGTGGACAAACGGAAATAAATCCGGAAATTTCGGGGCGTCTCATCAATAGTTGCATTCCAATCAAAGCACCGAAAGAAAAACCCGCAATCCAGATTTCACGAGATCCTTTGTTTATGGATCTAATCCAGTCGAGAACGGAAGCTGTATCGTTAAACTCTCCTTCGCCTTTGTCGAATTCACCTTCTGATTTGCCAACCCCTCGAAAATTAAACCGAATTACAGAAAATCCATTTTCAACAAAAGCATTATATAAGCTTACAGTAACGCGATTGTTCATAGTTCCGCCCTGCATGGGATTTGGATGCAGTACCATAGCCAAAGGCGCTCCAGCATATCTGCTATGATGATATTTAGCCTCAATTCTTCCTGCGTGACCTGTTAAAACGATAGCCGGCATATCAGTCTCCTATCTGTAAAAAACCCTCATCATATCAAATAATGTCTTTAAAAGCTTTTTACAAGGGGGAACCTAAAAAAAAATTCGTAAATTTTACAATGTATGATAGAATCAAACGCGGTTGTTAGTAAATTTTAACGAAAAATTTACGATTTTGGGATAGTTCTAAAGATAAATAGAGGGAGTTGATTGTGGAATTATCTGGCAAGGTAGTATTAGTCCGAGTTGATTTTAATGTTCCGATGGATAACGGTCTCGTGATGGATGACGCCAGAATAAAGGTGCCTGTCGCAACTGTGAAAGACTTATGGGAACGAGGAGCAAAAGTTGTTTTAATGTCCCACTTGGGAAAGACTTCTGATCAGGTTGAAATTCAGAGTTTGCGGCAGTTGGTTCCTGCCATTGAAGAAATTTACGGAAGATCTGTTTCATTTATAGAGAATTACCTGAATGAAAATACTCGATCTTTGATAGAACAGACTTCTCAAAATGATTTAATCCTGTTGGATAATCTTAGATTCTATCCGCAGGAGGAAGATTGCGACCTGGATTTCGCTAAGAAATTAGCAACATTGGGAGATTTTTTTGTTAACGAAGCATTTTCTGTATCACATCGCAGACACGCCTCGGTTTTCGGCATACCTCAGTTTTTGCCATCAGATTTAGGAAAAAATTTTAAAAAGGAAATCAAAAACATAGAAGATTTTTTCAACCATACGTCCGGGAAAAGGATGGCGATTATCGGAGGTTCGAAATTATCAACGAAAATAAAACTGCTTAAGCGATTGGTTGCGAAAGTTGATAAATTGGCCATTGGGGGAGGACTCGCAGGTGCTTTCTTATCCTATTTTAACGGCGATTTGTCGGAAGTTTTCGATCTCAAAGGATATGAAGCAGATGTTAAAGAAATTGTAAATAATGCAAAAGACTTCGGATGTGAGTTGATTGTACCGACTGATTTTTCAGCATTGATTTCTGCAAAAAGCGATCATGCCATCATGCGATCTGAGAATTCCAATACGAGTGTTTTCGACATAGGTCCTGATTCGGTAAAATTGCTGAAGAATCATATAAAAAATAGCGATGTAGTATTGTGGAACGGTCCTGTGGGCTTGTTTGAACGAAGTCCGTTCGAGTTCGGAACGAAGGCAATCGCGGAATTCATCGCGAAAAGAACTCAGAGTCACAAGTTGATTTCACTTATTGGGGGAGGAGATACCGGATTCGCTATGAAAAAATTTAACGTTGCAGACAAGATGACATGTATATCCACGGCAGGCGGAGCATTCCTTAATTATGTTGAAAACGAAGACTGTCCGGCCCTGGAGGCGATACGAATCAGTCATCGTAAATTCGGTTAATTGTCTTCGTTATAAAATGTCGTTGATGGTCTTTTTTGAGAACTGTTCTGAATTTTCCGAAAAAATTTTCTGAATAGTTTTTTATATACCCAAATTATTGCGCACCAGAATATCCAAGCGAGAACAAACTCCATTCCAAACTTAGCGCTTTTGTTATATTGGGTGCTAATAGTCCGCCTGTATTAAGTATCCATCATATAACTGGAACAGGTATGAGAGATTTGCAAAAAATAAGGCTCCATAAAACATTTTTAAACCGAAATAGCTTATATTCCGGATTTTTGTATCTTGTGCGAATCGCTTTGTAATCAAAATAAAGTGCGAAGGATAACCTAATTAAAGGGAACAGTAGAAATAATGGTACTAGATAATCTCCTGATGACAAAAAATCTTTGAAACTCTACCACCTATTACTTCCTCCCATACATATGCTCCAAACTATCATATCAGCATTAATTTTTCGTAAATCATTTAAGGTCAAATATTTTGTCTTAATTGCTGTATTACAAGCTTTTTAAGTGATGGAAAGGATGTGATTATTATCTGTTTGCATATTGTTATTCTTTATCTGACTTCGTTATTTTTCTATTTTTCTCCGGAAAATATTTAAGAATAAGAGGAATTTTCCTTGTTGGTCTGCTTTTTGGATTTTTTCTTCTTACTAATTCCTAAACTCTCTTCAATTTCGCTTTTGTAGGCAGAGACTATATATTTTACATCTTCAAATAGATCGTCCGAAACATAGAAAGATGACGCTAGCACCGTTACAATTCTGAGATTCTTTACTTTTTCTTCGAACATAACTTCCGTCCGTCCGCAAAGTCCGGAGAAATACTTTTCCTCTATGGACAGAGTTTCATCCTGATCATCTTCTAAATCCGCAAATTTGAACTCTGATTTTGGACATTTTTCTTGGAACAAATGTCCGTTTTCCGGGACCTCCGGAAGAAAAGGTTCATCGAAATCTTGAATAAATACAAATACGGCTGTATCGCAGTCGTTAAACGAAGTTCCTTTCGGCCAAAGCACTCCTATTAGCCCATTATCTCCTTTAAAAGTTCTGTAAGCCCAACCGCTAGGAGCTCTTATCACGAACCTACTGCGCTCAGGATGATCGGGAGTTTCAATTGGAATACATCCCGATCCGAAAAAAAATAACAAAGCCAATAAACCGTATAATAACTTCATACTCTTCCACGTAAAAACATCGAAGTGTTAAGGACTCCTATCCTTTACCATAATTAAATTCTAACATTAAATTATCAACAAATTGTTAAAATCCTATAGGAACATTGATTGTAAAACATGTTCAAAAATTAGGAAGGATACAAAAGTATGAAAATAAACAAAGCAAAGATTTTTTGTGCAGATTATATTTTGCTTTGTTGAACGGGTAACTTATTGAATAATTCGTTTGTTATATCGACTTATTTTTTTCTAGAATTTGTGAAAAATACGGACAATTAAATGTCTTTTTGGTTGATTAGCTTTCGATCAAAGTGATAGTATCTTGTCGGAAATTTGCGAGGAGTGAATGAGAATTCGAAAGGTAGTTTTTCCCGTCGGAGGGTTGGGGACGCGTTTTTTTCCGATTACTAGAGCCATTCCAAAAGAAATGCTGGGAATTATTGATAAACCACTGATACACTACGCTTTTGAAGAGGCAATTAATGCAGGTATCGAGCAGTTCATATTTGTTACGAGGCACGGTAAGGACTCTATCGAGGATTATTTCGATTATATGTTCTCTCATCCCGATTATTTTAATATAAATATTGGCAGTGTTTGCTATGTTCGTCAGAATGAACCAAAAGGACTGGGGCACGCAGTGTTGTGTGCGAAAAATCTCATAAATAATGAACCTTTTGCTGTTATGTCAGCGGATGATTTTATTTTGAGTCCGAAGTCTTGTATTGGCGAGATGATAAAAAATTACAACGGTGAAAATATGGTAGCGACAATGTCTGTTGATTGGGGACATGTGAGTCGATATGGTATTTTGGATGTTGAACGTCAAGAGGGAAGATTGATTTACGCAAAGTCTGTGGATGAAAAACCTTCTTTGGAAAATGCAAAGTCCAATATTGCGATAGTTGGACGTTATTTGCTGTCGGCGGATATTTTTGAAGTTTTGGAACATCTGGAGCCGGGAGTAAATGGAGAGATTCAGTTAACCGATGCTCTATTAAAAATGATTCCGTCGTGTGGATTGGTCGGGTTTAATTTCGAAGGGCAGAGATTTGATTGCGGTTCCAAGGGAGGTTTGTTGGCAGCCATTTTGAGAGTGGCGAGTAACACAGAGAATTTAAAACATGTGATAGCCGAATTTGTAAAGGAAAATGAGGTGAGAGAATGAAGATAACGGTAATTGGTACGGGGTACGTTGGTTTGGTTTCCGGGGTTTGTTTTGCAGAGTTCGGATTTGATGTAATGTGTGTGGATAACAATGTATCAAAGGTTGAGTCTTTAAAAAGAGGGGAAGTACCGATCTATGAACCGGGCCTTGATAAATTAATGAAAAAAAATATGGATGCAGGGCGTTTGGATTTTTCTTCTAGTACGAGAGATTCGGTTAAGGATGCTGATATTATATTCATTGCTGTTGGAACTCCAAGCAAGAAGGATGGTAGCGCCAATTTGGATTATGTATACTCGGCTGTATCCGAGCTGGCTGATTCCGTGAATCCGGATGCTGTGCTAGTTATAAAATCTACAGTACCGGTTGGAACAACGAAAGCTGTGAAGAAGTTTCTGCAGAACAGGGGAATAGAAATCGATGTTGCTTTTAACCCTGAATTCCTGAAAGAAGGTGCAGCAATTGATGATTTCATGCATCCGGATAGGGTTATTTTAGGAATTGAGAGCGAAAAGGCTAAAAAAGTTTTGTCTCAGGTGTATCGACCTCTTTATGTTTTTAATGTTCCGATTTTGTTTACAAATCTGGAGACAGCGGAGCTATCGAAGTATTCATCCAATGCCTTTTTAGCGATGAAAGTCACTTTCATAAATGAGGTTGCGAATTTATGCGAGGCTTGCGGAGCGGATGTTAACGATGTAGCTCTTGCAATGGGACTTGATAAGAGAATAGGGGATAAGTTTCTGTTAGCTGGTCCTGGATATGGAGGGTCTTGTTTTCCAAAAGATACCTCTGCTCTGGCTGACTTTGCGGAAGATTTTGGCGTTAACATGAATTTGGTTCGGGAAACAATTTCTTCCAATAGCAAGCGGCGAGCTAAGATGGTAAAGAAAATTCTCTCGGCCTGTAATGGCGATGTTAGAGGTAAGAATATTTCGGTTTTGGGAGTCACTTTTAAAGCGAATACTGATGATATGAGAGATAGTCCGAGTATTGAGATTGTGAAAGCTTTACAGGAGGCGGGAGCTAGTATACGGGTATATGATCCGTCTTTTTCACAACAGGCTAAAAAAATTTTCGAAGGTGTTTCGTGGGAAAAAAGTCCCTACGAATGTTGCAATGGTGCTGATGTAGTC
This sequence comes from Holosporaceae bacterium UBA3830, assembly GCA_002393025.1. Lineage (GTDB taxonomy): Bacteria > Pseudomonadota > Alphaproteobacteria > UBA3830 > UBA3830 > UBA3830. The sequence continues at coordinate 12,507 of DGIE01000092.1, forward strand.
TTGATTTTGACCGATTGGAGTGAATTTCGAGCTCTTAATTTGAAGAAGCTAAGAAAGAGAGTAAAAAATCCATTGCTGATAGATCTCAGGAATATTTATTCAGTAGATGAAGTAAGGGCCTCAGGTTTTGCATATTGTTCTGTGGGAAGAAAGTTTTGTAAGTAGAGTGTTTCACGGGTAATGAAATTTTTGATATCGATCTCTTTGATTTCTTTATTGTCGTTTCAGACGGGAGATTGTGTTTTCAGTCAATCTTCTGAGATTCGAGGTTTTTGTGAAAAAGCCCAGAAACTGGAGGCGACTCTTTCTAAGGCTCAAACAATGCTACAGGATATAAACAAGAGAGAAAAAATGTCTTTGCCTGCGGTAATAAATGTTTACGAGATTTTATCCAGATATTGCACGGTGTTGGCTAGTATTCAAAGATTTTCCAATATGCTGATAATCAGCAAATATCAGAGCAGAAATGACTTTATTCGTTGTTCAATTGTGATTAAAAGTTTTGCTGACTATTTTAAGACTATTAGCCTAAAATTGGGAAAGGAAAACTCTGAATTGGTGAAGCTTCAGAGAGAAAAAGACAGTTTGAATAAAAGTTACGCTCAAGCTTTGACCGAATATGAGAGTGTTTGTAAAAAAATAGATGATAAATCCAAGAAACTTGCGGAGACCAGAGAAGAAAATGTGATCCAGAATGATGTGGTGTATCATATTGCAACGAAGTCGGAGTCTATTGAAGAATTAGATGCGGAATTAGAAGCGGAAAATGTAGTAGGAGTTCTGAGGAACAACAAAATTTCAACAAAATTGTCATTAGTTCCTCCGGTAAATGGGAAAATAGTTGCTGAGTTTGGAGATCGTGGGGATGATGATTCGATGATTTGCTATATCGGATTTGAAACAAATCATGGGGCAATAGTTACCTCTCCAGCCAAGGGTCTTATTGTGTTTTCCGGAAATTTTCTGGATTATCAAAATATGATAATTATCAGCAATGGTGAATATAGAATATTTTTGTATGGAATTAACAAGATTTTTGCAGCTACGGGTGATGTGGTTGAAATTGGTGATTACATAGGAAAAATGGATGATACATCAAAAGATCTGCCTGTGATGAAGATGGAATTAAGAAGATCCGGAGAGTCTCTTGATCCAAGACATTGGCTTATGCAAACTATGGAAAAAGGAAAAAGATAATGAGAAAATTATGGGTTCTACCTCTTTTACTTTCATTAATAGCTTGTAATTCAGGAGAGAGTAAGACTGAAAACAAGGAAAAATCCAAAAAGATCGAAGTTTTGTCTCAGGAGAAGGATAAAGCAGCAGATCTTGCAGGTCGAGAGTTGCAGTTCGTTTGCGCTTGCATAAAGTATGAATATGTTAAAGAGATGACAGATGAAGAAATAATTCGTAAAGCTATCGAAGGAATGATGTCCAATCTAGATCTTCATTCGCGGTATTTGAATGAAAGGGCTTTTAATTCTCTGAAAAATTTGACAGAAGGAGAGTTTGGTGGACTTGGGATAGAATTTATTATGGATGACGACGGATATATCCGAGTGATTTCCGCGATAGATGATACCCCGGCTTATAAGGCTGGATTAAAGAATGGGGATCTTATTGTCGGAGTGGATGGTGAATATCTCGGAACAAATGTTACGGATATTGAAGTCATAGAGAAGTTGAGAGGGAAGCCAGGAACGTCCGTAAAACTCAAGATAGTCAGGGATAGGCAAGTGCCCTTTGACGTTACTATAAAAAGGGATCTCATAAAAGTTAAGTCAGTTAAGGCTGAAGTGCTGGATGGTATAGGGTACATCAGGATTTCTACATTTGATAAAAATACTAGCGCGGATATTAAAAAATTTTTGAAAGAGAACAGAAAGCTGAGAGGTATCATACTGGATGTGAGAAATAATCCGGGAGGTCTGCTGGATGAGGCTGTTGCTGTTTCGGATTTATTCTTAAAGAAATGTAAGATTGTGTCGACCAAAGGCAGAACAAAGGATAATACAATGGAGTTTTTTGCAAATGATGAGGATTTTGCTGAAGGAATTCCAATTGTAGTCCTGATTAATAGTGGAACTGCTTCTGCTCCTGAAATTCTAGCCGGGGCTCTTCGTGACAATAAAAGGGCTGTTATCATTGGAACTCGTTCTTTCGGAAAAGGTTCTGTACAAAAAGTCATTCCACTTTCAGAAAAGACAGGTATTAAATTAACTATTGCAAAACACTATACCCCGAGTGGGGAGTGTATCCAAGGCAATGGGATAAGTCCTGATATAGAAGCGGGGTATGCAAGTATCAAGAAGGCAGATGGGGTGTTTTCATTGCGTGAAGAAATTTTTAAGAATGCTTTGGACAGAAAAGAAACCAAGAAGAAGCACCCTAATGCCAACAAGTTGCCGGATTCTCCGATTGTCAAGAAGAATGATGGTAATAAAAAGGAAGATGAAGATCTTGATTTCAGAAAAATGTCCCTCAAAGAGCGAGCTGAAAAGGATTATCAGTTAAATAAGGCTTTTGATACCTTGAGGGCGATAAATGTGTATAGCGAAATAAATGGTCTGGTGAACGTACAGAAGAACGTAAAGATAAACGGTGAAAAGAGTAATGCAAAATAGAGTTCGTTGGTTCGTATTTTTTGGAGGACTTATTGCTTTTGTATTTGGAGTTGAGTTGTGGCATAGGCATGTACAAAGCAAAGGTTCGGTTTATCAATGTAGAATATTAATAGACAGAGATTTTTCTATAGACGAATCCAGTGCTGATGAGGGAGTGAAAAGTGAAAAGATAAGTTTGTATGTAAGGACAAAATATGGAGTTCTCCCAAGAAGGCAATCAGATCCATCGAAAATATTTGACGCGTATTCTGCAACTGTTGATTATGAGGAGAGTTGCTCAAAGAACGGATACGTAAGATTGGCGGTTCTGATTCAGAATGCTACCGAAGAGAATGTTCAGGGGGTTATAGCAAAGTTTCCTAACGCAAAGGTTTCTTTTATCATTCCTCATTATACGATTAATTTAAGTAAAATAGCTGAGATCATCGTGTCTTCAGGACATGAATTTTTTATTCAATTGCCGACTCAATCATCAATTCCTTTGGATAAAAAGGAAACAGTTTCCCCGTTCTTAGCAAATGCTTCCTCAGAAGAAGTAAGGGATAAGTTGTATTATCTCATGTCCTCAGCAAAATATGCTATTGGGATAGCAAACACTTGCGATTCTCTCATAACGAAATCTATTAAGGATATGGAGATTATTGCTAAAGAACTCTCACAACGAGGAATGGCTTTCCTTAATGTTGAGGAAGACAGTGATGTTATGGAAGAAATATCGGAAAGAATCAATTGTCGATTGTTAAAAGCAAAAGCTTTCGAAAAATCGGATAAATTGAGAAAAAAAGACTCCATTATCGTTGGTTCAGAGCAGCTGGACGATGTTGTAAAGTCTCTTCCTGAAGGTATGAAACTGGCCCCTATCAGTTTTGAGGAGAAACATGCTTCCCTATAGAAAATGTGTTGCAATTATATTAAGACAAAAAGGTTTGATTTTTACAGCTGAGCGGTTAGATACAAAGGATGCTTGGCAATTGCCTCAAGGAGGAGTAAATGATGGCGAGTCTTATTTGGATGCAGCAAAAAGGGAGTTATTAGAGGAGACAGGAATTTTTTCTGTGGAGTTTATAGCTCAAACACAACGGTTATTTAAGTATGATTTTCCGCAATATTCTCAAGATCAGATGATAAAAAAATATGGAGAACTTAAGTATAGAGGACAAGAATTATCTTTCGTAATGTTTAACTTCGTTGGAGATGATTCTGAGATAAATTTAAAATATAAAACAGAAGAGTTTCTTCATTGGAAGTGGGAATCTGCCGAAGGTATTTTGAGATCTATTGTTGATTTTAAATATAAGTGTTACCAGGACGCTTTTTCTGAATTAAATTTGCTACGTTAAAATTTTGTTAACAGTTTATGCTTCATAATACCGATATGTTTCGGAATTTTATGGAGAGGGCGCTGTCTGTTATCATGAATAAATCCGACCAAAATGGAGTAGTTTTGGTCGAGTTCGCTTTTTGTTGTCCTGTTCTAATAATTTTACTGTTTTTCGTATTGGATATACCACTGGCTTATAGGGTAGTCACAAAAATGCAGAAGATGTCGGAATTAACCAGTTGCATGATAAGAAATGTTCCGAATAAAAATAATACGTTGATCACAATTCAGGATTTAAAAAATATTTCCATGGCAGCGGGAGTCTACCTGACAGGAAGATTAGGTTCATCGAGCAATCCTTGCAAACACTATCCCTTTTATCTTTCCACGTATATTTTTTGTGTTGAGGGAAATAGTTCCGGTGGCTTCGATAAAAAATGGAATGTACATATAAAGAACAATCTGTATAACGGAAGTATTACAGTTAATAAAAATGATACTACCGAATATTCAAGGCTGCAAAATGCAAATACATTTTTGAATGTTAATGGGCTTGAGAATTTCAGCATTCATGAAGGAGAGATGAAGCTCATTGTTGAGACGGTTGCCTGGTATAATGAGACCGAGAGTTCTAGCATGGAAGGAGTTCCCATCAATGGCCAAGTGGGTTCAGGGATGTTTGGTGATTACGGTAAAAATAAGTCTCGTGTAAGGGGATACAATAAAAATTTCTACCTAATAACTATTCCTGGAAGAAGTGTTAAGATTGGAGAAAAAGCTTTCGGAAATGGTTTTTCGATAATGTCTTATGTAGATGAAATAGTTGATCCGGATGAATGTCCGGAGTAGTAATAAAGGAGGGGAAATGAGCAATATGATAGCGATTATTGGTGCGGGGCAAATGGGTAGCGGGATAGCTCAGGTGTTCGCGACAGCAGGATTCCGAGTTTCAGTCTATGATATTTCCCGAAAAATTTTAGATAAATCAAAAATCAGAATAGAACATTCTCTTACAAGACTCGCAGAAAAAGAGTATTTAGATGAATCTCCGGAAGTGATTGTTAACAGAATAAAGTTTGTCGAAAAAATGGCAGACTTATCCGGTAGCCAGATTTTCATAGAATCAGCTTTTGAAAATTTCGATATAAAAACGAATATATTATATGAGCTTGCTCAATATTTATCCAAAGATTGCTATGTCGCCAGTAACACTTCATCGTTATCCATAACTTCATTGTCTCAAATGGTACCTTATCCCGATAAGTTTATAGGATTTCATTTTATGAATCCGCCTCCGATTATGCAGCTGGTTGAGGTGATCAGAGGGTACCATACAAGTGATGAAACCTACAGTTATTTTTGGGATCTTGCAAAGCGGTTAGGTAAATACCCTATTTATTCCAAGAATGCTCCAGGGTTTGTGCTCAATAGAATTTTAATCCCAATGATCAATGAAGCTATATATGCATTATATGAGAATATATCGACTGCGGAACAGATAGATGAGGCTCTAAAATTAGGGGCAAATCACCCGATAGGTCCGCTGGCCTTGGCCGATTTAATAGGTTTGGATACGGTATTGGCCATTCTCAAAACATTACAAAAAGAAATGGGCGAGAGAAATAAATATAGGCCATGTCCTCTGTTAGAAGAGTATGTTGAAAAAGGATTTTTAGGCAGAAAATCCAAAAAAGGGTTTTACGAATATGATGATATCTCCTTGATGAAACGTAAGATAACTAGACGAATCCGTTAGTAGTTTAAGGAAGAAAAAGTTGTGGGCTGATTGAAGTAATACGCATGGTATTTGCAGAGTGTACCTATCTTGTAAGCAAGTGAAAAAGGGTAGCTCTTGAGTA
>DGIE01000093.1 GCA_002393025.1 Holosporaceae bacterium UBA3830
TCATCATCATGACAGATGCTGATGTTGACGGAAGTCATATCCGTACGCTGTTGCTGACTTTCTTCTTCAGACAAATGCGTCCAATCATTGAGAAGGGATATCTTTACATCGCGCGCCCTCCTCTTTACAGGATCAAAAAAGGAAATTCTCAAGTTTTTATTCGTGATGAAAAGGCGCTTGAAGATTACCTGTTGGACGCGGCAGTGCCGGTTTCTTGTTTAAAACTATCCTCCGGAGAAATTATCGCCGCAAACGATATCAGGCATTTCGTCGAGCAGGCAGAAAAATTAAAACTTGCAGTCAGTCATGTTAATAACAAAGTAAATAATTCCGAATTAATGGAAGCGTTGGTTTTGCTTGGGTTGGGATGCAAGGAAATATCCGACGAAGATGTTTGCAGTTATCTGTCCAGAATCGACAAGGGGAATTGGAGCGTTTCCGAAACGGAAGACAAGTATATGTTCAGCAAAGAATATCGAGAAGTTGTCGAAAAATTTGAGGTATTGAAAAGTTTACTGACGTCTCCGGAAATTGTGCGTTTATCCGATAATTTGGAGCTGTTTTCATCTTTTGTAGAAGGTCCTGCACAATTAACTATGAAAGACTCAGTCATTCACGTAAAATCACCTATAGATTTTTTCGATAAATTCATGTCTCAGGCGAGGAAGGGTATTACCATTAACCGATACAAAGGGTTGGGAGAAATGAATGCCGAACAGCTTTGGGAAACGACAATCGATCCGAATGCTAGAGTGCTTATGCAGGTAAAAATGTCTCACTTAGAGGATTTAGACGAAGTTTTTACCACTTTGATGGGAGAAGTCGTTGAACCTCGTCGTGAATTTATTCAGGAAAATGCTTTAAGCGTCATAAACCTGGATGCTTAACGAAAAAGTATGCTGAATATGCGATTAAAGGTTATAATTTTGGTCTCTTAAATGAAAAAAAAGATTTTCCGTCGAAAGAAATTGAAGAACTTTGCCCTTTCGACGGTAATTTTTTCGTCGCTGTTTTTCTTTTTTTTGTTTTTGTTTCTGATTCATGATATGCCAGATTTGGATAATCTGGAGTCCAAAGGGCGACGCGCAAGTATAATTTTTGAATCCTATGATGGAAAAAATATTGCAACTTACGGAGACTTATTCAAGGAGGTCGTCACCGTCGATGGACTTCCAAAATATGTCAGTGACGCAGTTATTGCAATTGAGGACCATCGTTTTTATCAACACGGCGGAGTGGATTTTTTGGGAATCTTCAGAGCACTGTTTAAAAATTTAATTTCCGGCAGAATAGTTCAAGGAGGATCAACTCTAACTCAACAGCTGGCCAAAAATCTATTTTTATCACATAGCAGATCGATAAAAAGAAAAGTTCAAGAATTGGTTTTGGCTCTTTGGCTTGAGAGAAAATTTACAAAAAAACAGATTTTATCAATTTATTTGAATAGAGTTTATTTCGGTTCAGGAGCATACGGAATAGACGCCGCGGCATACAGATTTTTCGGAAAAAGAGCCAAGCAACTTTCTTTATTCGAAGCAGCAAAACTGGCTGGAATTTTAAAATCTCCTACAAAGTATTCTCCTTTTTACAACAAAAAATATTCCAATCAGAGAACTGCTTTAGTGTTGTCTTGCATGAGAGAAGAGAAATTTATTTCAGCTGAAGCGGAGCAGGAAGCTCTTCAGGAAATCGAAAAACCACATACAATTTCCGCATCAATGAATGAAAACAGATATTTCACCGACTGGCTGATGGAACATTTGGAAGAAATTGTACAAATAGATAATGAAGACCTGATTATTCGAACAACATTAGATTCCAATTTACAAAAAAATGCGATTTATATAATTCGAAAAACTTTAAACGAAGAAGGATTCAAAAATAACGCTAATCAAATGGCTTTGGTTGCAATTGACAAAATCGGTGCTGTTCGGGCAATGGTCGGAGGACACACTTACAGTGAAAGTCAATTTAACAGGGCGTTAGCGACAAGATCTTTCGGTTCGGCTTTTAAATATTTTGTATACCTAACCGCGCTGGAACACGGCATGGACATTTATGACATGGTAAGCGATATGCCGATACGTATAGGAAATTGGTCTCCGAAAAATTACAAATACAAAAGTATCGGTCACATCACAATGTTGCAAGCTTTCGCGCAGTCCGTAAACACCTGTTCTATCCGCCTGGCACAAAAAGTCGGTATGACTGCGATTATTCAAAAAGCCCGAGATCTGGGAATTACTTCTGAACTAAACAATAATTTCGCCACTGCTCTGGGAGGAAGCGGAACAAATCTTCTGGAAATGACTGCAGCCTACGGATCAACAATGACAAACGGAAAGAAAATTACGCCATTCGGAATCATAAGCATAAAAACCCAACGAGGAAAAGTTTTGTATAAAGCTAAAAAAACAGAACAAAAAAAAGTTATTTCTGATGAAATTTGCGAAAAAATGAAAATTATGCTGAAGGAAATCGTCGAAAACGGAACCGGGAAAAGAGCTAAAATACCTGCCGCCTGTTATGGAAAAACAGGAACAAGCAACGATAGTCGTGACGCAAGTTTCATAGGATTTTCACCTCCGTTGGTTACGGGAGTTTGGATCGGAAATGATGATAATAGCCCTATGAATAAATCTGTGACAGGAGGAAAAATCCCCGCCTCCGTTTGGAGACATTTTATGATGACTGCTTTTGGACTGGAAACTCCATCTGATGAAGTTTTAATTGATCACACAAAATCAAAAAAAAGACCTAGGTTAAAATCTCTTATAAAAAATTTATCAAACAAAAATTCCGCAAAATAATTCAAAAGTATTTATTAAAAATGTATATAAAGTATAATGACCGAGTGTGGTTGCAGCAACAAAGCCGCATCTAAAAGGTTGCAAGTTTTTGTGTGGAAAGTTTTAGTGGAGGAATAATGTTCAAGAGTCTGGCAAATGCTGTTCGGTTTCTTTCTATAGATCAGGTTTCAGCTGCAAACAGCGGCCATTTGGGGATGCCGTTAGGAATGTCCGATTGCTTGACGGTATTATTTAAAAATATTCTGAGGTTCGACCCTGAAAACCCGACTTGGCCAAACCGAGATCGCTTCGTTTTATCTGGAGGTCATGGGTCTGCCGCGCTTTATTCTCTTTTGCATCTTGTCGGATATAAAGATTTTTCCATAAAGGAGTTGAAAAAGTTCAGGAAACTAGGATCCAAAACAAGTGGTCATCCGGAATATTGTCCCGAATCAGGAATTGAAATTACCACAGGACCTCTCGGGCAAGGAATAGCCAACGCCGTCGGTATGGCGATCGAGGAACGACTTTTGAATTCCCGTCTCGGAAACAGTTGTATCAATTATTATACTTTCGTTGTTGTCGGAGAAGGAGACTTAATGGAAGGAATTTCTCATGAAGCTTGTTCTTTAGCTGGAAATTTATCTCTAGGTCATTTGATCGTTCTTTTCGATAAAAACAACATTACAATCGATGGAAATGTAAATATTACCTACGGCGACGATGTCAGAAAACGTTTTGAATCTTATAACTGGGATGTACAGGAAACCGATGGATACAACGAAAATCAAATTATGACAGCCATTCAGCGCGCAAAAAATTCTACTAAGCCATCCATCATTATTTGCAATACGAAAATCGGGTACGGAACTCCGCGGGAAAATCTTCCGAAAGCACACGGCGGTGCCTTAACACCATCTGAAAGAGAATTCGCTTGTAAATATTTTGATTGGAATTACGGACCTTTTGAAATTCCGGAATATGTTGAAAAAGCTTGGAAAGTCATAGGTAAAAGAAGTCATGAAATATGTAAAGATTGGTATCAAAATCAAGAAAAAAGATATTTAAATTTTGATTTTGGCATTGATGCTGAGATGCAGAAAGTCTTGAGATCATTGAAGAAGGAATATTTTATTTCAAGACCTTTTATCGCGACAAGAAATTTGTCGAAAGCAATATTAGGAAAACTCTCCGAAGTCAATCCTTTACTGATTTCCGGATCTTGCGACTTGGGATCATCCACCGGATGTAAAGGGGCAAATATGAAACACATCTCCTCAGAAGATTTTTCCGGAAATTATATACATTATGGTATTCGCGAGCACGCAATGGGCGCCATCATGAATGGAATAAGCGCGAACAAAAAAATAAAGTGTTGCGGCGGAACTTTTCTTTCATTCAGCGATTACATGAAACCTTCCATTCGGATGAGTGCGTTGATGGATATTCCGACGATTTTCATTTTTTCTCATGACTCAATAGGTGTCGGGGAAGACGGTCCAACACATCAACCGATCGAACAATTGACAATGCTGAGATCTATTCCAAATCTGCAAGTATTTCGTCCTGCCGATGCTATCGAAACTGTGGAATGTTGGGATCTTGCTCTAAACAGTAACCATCCGTCGGTGATAATTCTCACCCGTCAAGAGGTTCTAAGTACACGATTTAGTGACAGACAAAATCTTTGCGCCAGCGGAGCGTATTTGCTGAATGATGATTGTACAAATGATGTAAGATGTGCTCTGATTGCATCGGGATCTGAAGTCGGAATCGCCTTGGAATTGAAGAAGATGCTTAACAATCAAAATGTTTGTGCCAATGTTGTCAGCATTCCATGTTGGGAACTGTTTGATCAGCAGACAACCGAATATAAAAATCACGTTTTGGGAACTGGTATCAGAATAGGAATTGAAGCATCCAATGGTTTTGGATGGGAGAAATATCTCGGACCCGATGGACTGTTTTTCGGAGTAAATTCCTTCGGAGTTTCTTGTCCGGGAAAAGAGGCATTCAAATATTTTGGACTCACCGCAAAAGACATTTTCGATAAAATTACAAATTTGTTTTAGTCCAGATTAAGATGTGTTATCTTTGGGCGGTATGAATAATAAGGAGACGCATGAAGCTAGCCATAAACGGATTTGGAAGGATCGGAAGATTAGTTCTCAGAGCAATTTTTGAAAACAAAAGAGAAAATGATTTAGAAATCGTTGCCGTAAATGATTTGGAGGATATCGATACTTCTATTCACCTTTTGAAGTATGATTCTGTTCACGGCAGTTTCAACGAAGATATAAGGAAAGTTTCTGAAAATAAAATCTTAATCGGCGCTCGAGAAGTGAATTATTATTCGGAAAAGAATCCTCTAAATCTGCCCTGGAGAAATCTTGATGTTGACCTGGTTATGGAGTGCACAGGTGTTTTTAAAACAAAGGAAGATTGTTCTCTGCATCTGAACGCGGGAGCAAAGAAAGTACTGCTTTCGTGTCCGGGGAAAGATTTAGAAAAGATTGTCATTTTCGGGGTAAATGATGAAATATTGAACAAAGAAAACGACAAAGTCATTTCTTGCGGATCTTGCACAACAAATTGTCTTGCCCCGATAGTGAAAATTTTGGATTCAGAATTCGGAATCGATAAAGGGTTTGCATCTACAATACACTCATATACGGGTGATCAGAGTCTTGTGGACAGAGATCACAGAGATTTACGTCGTGCCAGAGCCGCTGCTGTTAATATAATTCCTACGACGACCGGGGCTGCAAAATCCATAGAAAAAATATTCCCAAACCTTAGGGGGAAATTGCAGGGAGCAGCTTATCGCGTCCCTACTCCGAATGTATCTCTCGTCGATTGTAATTTTGTTTTGAAAAAAAACACGACTTCGGAAGAATTGAAAGAAATAATTGTTAAGTGGGCCGATTTCAAGTTTAAAAAGAATGTCTTGGGATATACGGGTGAAGATCTTGTTTCATCTGATTTTAATCATTCTCCATACAGTTCCGTCATAGATTTTTCATTGATAAAAGTCATTGACAGAAATTTTGTAAATGTTGTGTCTTGGTATGACAACGAGTGGGGATTTTCTAATCGAATGATCGATAATGCTTATCTAATGTTTTGATTTACAAGGATATGATAATGAAGAAAAAAATTGAAAAGATGGAATTTGAGGAATCCATTAGTGAATTGGAAAGAATCACGTCTGTCTTAGGGGAAGGAAATTTATCACTTAAAGAAGCCTCTGATTTATACACAAAGGGAATTCTACTAAGAGATCATTGTAAAAAAATTCTGGAAGAAGTTGAATTAAAGTTAAGTCAAATATCGCCAAACAATAACGAAACTGCTAATATAGTAGTGAAAGGAGAAACAGAGCTATGATAGATATACTTTTAGTACCACTTCTTTTTTTGATAAAAACAGTTTTAGTTCTTGCCATTTGGGTGGTAATTGCCGATGTTCTCATAAACTGGATGTTCATCGCAAATATTTTCAACACTAATAATCGTTTTTTGATTATGCTTACAGATACATTGGAGCGTTTAACCAATGCAATGCTGGCGCCGATAAGAAAGAGTCTTCCGTGCGTAGTGGGATCGATGGATCTTTCCCCTATTATACTAATTTTAACTTTGACTTTTTTAGAAAATATCGTTATCAGAATTATCATGAAATTAGCTTGAGGCGATTGCATGACTACGATTATCGATGGTCAAAGAATAGCTGATGAATTTAATTTGGCTATACGTGACCGGGTAAGAGATTTGAGAAAGAGTGGAGTAACACCAAAATTGGTGACTATTTCCCTGGGAGAAAATGACGAAAACAATATGTTCTCGTTAAAGCGGGATGAGTTGGCAAAATTCACTGAAATTGAATCAAGAAATTATCATTTTGAAACGCAAACGAAACTTACTGAGCTAAAGAAGTTTATACAAAGTTTAAACAATGATCGATCAGTGCACGCTATTTTTTTCCGATCTTCTATGCTTAAATATCTTAGCTTTAGGGACATTATAAACCTGATTTCTTCAGAAAAAGATGTAGACGGAGCAACCACTCTTAACCAAGGAAGATTGTTTCTGGGAGAACCGGGAATGATTCCATGCGCTCCTCTTGCTGTCTTGCATTTGTTACGAATTGTTCACGAAAATATTGCTGGAAAACACGCCGTAGTACTGGGAAGATCTTCCTCAGTGGGACGCCCTTTAACTCAGCTTTTGCTAAACGCAAACTGCACAGTAACTTCTCTTCATTCCTATTCAAAAGACATAGAAAGTGTTTGCAAAACCGCGGATATTTTAGTCAGCGCAATGGGAAATCCAAAATTCGTAACAAAAGATTTCATAAAGGATGGAGCTACTGTAATCGATGTCGGAATTAATCCAATTACAGATGAGAAAGGCATAATACAAGTGGTCGGTGATGTAGATTTTGACGATGTATCAGGAGTAGCCGGAGCGATCACTCCGGTTCCAAACGGAGTTGCTCCGATGACAGTGTCCTATTTAATGCATAACACCTTAAAGCTCGCTTGTTGTGCTTAATCGTGCTATAATGACTTTCCGAAAATTAGAGAGAAAAAGATGAAGAAATTTTTTTTGTACGGTTTTGCGTTGATTGGCGTTGTGTGTGTTAGCAATGAGCTCCATGCGAAGCAAAACGATTCAGACTTTGAGGAATTGGTACGTAGTCATAACGGAAAAATCGAGGAATTAGAACATCGCATCAAAATAATTGAACAAAATTTGGGAATATCGCACACAGAAAGTATTTCAACGGAGAAAACCAATCAAGTCGAAGACGAAATCAAGGGAAAATCGCCGGAAGCTGTTATCGAAATCTCCAAAAGTTTCATTAAGCAAGATAAATATAAAGAAGCCCGAAGGGTTTTGGATGCTTTCCTAAAAACCAGTCCGAAAATCTCATATCAAGGAAAAGCGCACTTTTACATTGGGAAAAGTTATTTCGAAGAAAAAGAATATCAAAACGCAGCAAAAGCTTATATGGAAACTTTTGAAACCTCTCCGAATGGGATAAAAGCTCCCAAGGCACTATATAAACTGTCGGAATGTTTTATGAAGTTAGGAAAAAGAGATCAGATGAAAATAACATTGGAAAAATTAGTCTCGACATTTCCCAAATCAAAATATGGAAAGAAAGCATCAGAAAAACTCAAGAATTTAAAAAAATCCTAGGGCATGTATTTTAAATTTGAAAATGTAGAGCAGGCTGAAATTTGTTTTTTTCGTGAAATTGATCGTTTGCTTTTGTTTTCCGAAAAGTATTATGCAAAGTTAAATAATCGGATGGTTTGCGCTGCAGTTTCCGGGGGAGCTGACAGCTTGTCTCTGTTAGTTTTTTTAAAAAAATGGAGCAAATTACGAAATTTCAAATTATATTGCTGTACTGTAGACCACGGTCTTAGAAAGGAATCCCTGGATGAAGCTTTGTACGTAAAAAGCATCTGCAAAAAATTAAATGTTGAACACAATATTTTATCTTGGAAACACGATTTTGTGATTGACGAAGGAAAACTGGAAAATCTTGCACGAGATGCTCGCTATAGTTTGATTCAAAAATTTTGCGAGGAAAGAGGTATCCCTTTTGTCGCGACAGGCCACAATTGGAATGATCAAATCGAAACTTATGAACTAAGGAAAAATGCCGGTAGTTCTGAGATCGGTTTGGCAGGAATGAGCCAAATCAGAACACTCTCAGAACATTTGAAAATCATGCGTCCCCTACTCCATTTTTCTAAAAAATTTCTGGAAGATTTTTTAACATATCAAAACATCAAGTGGAAAATCGATCCGATGAATTTTCAAGATACTTTTCAAAGAGTTATTGCGCGAAAAAGGATACAAAAATATTTTCCTCAACAACTCGAAGAGATTTCAAAAAAAATTCGCGCCCACGGAGTGAACCGATACAAAATTGAACGAGATGCGGTCTATTTTTTGAAATCCAGCTGCACAATTTCCAACCTGGGATTCGCAGAAATCGACAAAAGAAATTTTCTAAATCAAAATCCCAAAATTCAAATCGAAGTTTTAAAAAGACTCATTTGGAATATCGGTATGAAAAAATATTCATCCTCCATTAATGAAAAAACTCTATCAGATATTCTAACCTCAAAAGTAAACACTCTAGGCAAGTGCTTCATAAAAATCAAAAAAGAAAAAATATTTATCTTCAGAGAAAAACGGAATTTTTCCAAAACAAACACGAACATTTGGGACAATCGGTTTCTGGTTAACTTAAAATTAACAAAAAATCAATATCTATACTCATCAGAAAGAGAATTTAATGTTACAATACCTTATGATATTTTGGTTGGATTTCCCTGTTTGTATGAGGATGGTAGAGCAAAATACGATTTTGATGAATGGGTGAAATTTGTAAAGTTTATAAAGAGACCGGATTTGTTTGATATTTATTGCGGGGTGGACTGTGGATAAGAATTACAAAAATTTGTTGATTTGGTTGGCGGCAGGTTTTGTTCTGTTTTTGTTTGCGGAATCGTTTTCAGGAGGGAAAAGTACTATTCCGTATTCCGAGTTTTTAAATGAATTAGATTCGGGAAAGATTTCTTCAATTGAGATAAAGGGATCAAATGGAGCTACAATAGAGGGAATACGTTCAGACGGAAAAATTTTTGTCACCTACAACCCTCAAGACCCCGATTTGGTAAGAAAGCTTATTGAAAAAAAAGTAAAATTTAATTCTGATCCAAATGACGGTTTCCTCCTGAATATGTTTATTCATTTACTTCTCCCTATTTTGTTGTTTTTCGGAATATGGTTCTTTGCATTCAGGCAGGTGCAAGCGGGGGGAAATCGAGCTCTCAGCTTCGGAAAATCAAAAGCGAAGTTAAATGGTCAAAAAACGAGAATTACTTTTAATGATGTCGCGGGAATAGACGAAGCAAAAAGCGAACTTGAAGAGATTGTTGAATTTCTAAAGGATCCTCATAAGTTTAAAAGGTTAGGCGGAAAAATTCCGAAAGGCGTTCTGTTGGTGGGACCACCGGGAACTGGAAAGACTCTTTTGGCAAAGGCTATTGCCGGAGAAGCGAACGTCCCTTTCTTCAGTATTTCAGGCTCAGAATTTGTTGAAATGTTTGTTGGAGTTGGGGCAAGCCGTGTTCGGGATATGTTTGAACAGGGGAAAAAGAATGCCCCTTGCATTATCTTCATTGATGAAATCGATGCGGTCGGAAGACAAAGAGGCGCAGGCTTAGGCGGCGGACATGACGAACGCGAACAGACATTGAACCAGCTGCTGGTGGAAATGGACGGAATCGGCGAAAACAAGGGAATCGTCATTATCGCGGCGACGAACCGTCCGGATGTTTTGGACCCGGCATTG
>DGIE01000051.1 GCA_002393025.1 Holosporaceae bacterium UBA3830
AAATTGTTAACTTTCTCTTTTGATAGGAGTATCGCTATGTCAACAGCATCCAAAGATGCCGCATCCGAACTCGATTTTAGCTACGAGTGCCAGCATCTGAGGAGAGTGAAATTATCAACAAACCCCGAACTCGATTTTAGCTACGAGCGCCAACATCTGAGGCGGGTGAAATTATCAACAACATCCAAAGATACCGCATCCGATGCTAATTCATCTTTTCGAGGATTTTTTTGCGGTACCTGAGGTAGCCTTAACAGTAGCCGCGCTTGAGGTATTGACAGCATTGTTTGTCGTAGTCTGCACAGCACCTGAGGTGTTCGCTGCATTATTTGTCGAGATCTTTGTAGCACTTGAGACAGCCGTAATATTAACAGCGCTTGAGGTATTGACAGCATTGTTTGTCGTAGTCTGCACAACACCTGAGGTAGCCGTAACATTAGCTGTGTTCGAGGTATTAACCGTATTAGCATTCGCAATTGCTTTATTCAAATTTGTGACTTTTCCCTGGAAAGCAGTGAATTTCCCATTTAATCCTGTGATATCAATCTGTTGAGCCGACAACCACTGGATATACCGAGTAGTCGCAGAAATGTGATTTGAGGTAACAACGAAAGTCTGACCGCAACTCTGCAATAGACTATATATTTGTTCGGAATAAGAGGAGAGCGTACTGTTCGTTGAATAGGTATTCTGAATTTTCAAAATTTCCTGCAGCAAATCATTCAAGGAAATTGTGAATTCGCTCAGAATGGTATCAGGTATTTTTGTAAAATCTATGGATGACGCCGAATTGAACAGCTGAGGTATTTTTTTGTTCAATACTGCCAATTTTTTATTAAGAATTGTTACGTCAATATTCTGGTTCTGCAGATTCTGTATACATTCTTTTATTTTTTCTACATTGGTTGTGATGGTTGATGGATCGGAAACACAATTTTGTAATGTAGTTTGCAAAGACGTGGTTTCTTTCAAAATAATTACATCGGTTACGTGCTCACTGCGAATTTGAGCTATCGTTGCGCTCATCTCATTTAAAGTGATAATCAATTCCTGCTGAACAGCTTGGTTTATTGTGTTATTTGAAATTAATACTGTAGAACTATTAAACTTTTCAACTACAGTTTTTAATGATGTCAAGTGTTGGTTAAGATTTGTTACGTTAACATTTCTACTCTGTAGTTGATTAATGTAGTTTTCTATACTGGAAATGTTGCTTAAAGTTGTAGCCGGAGCATTAATACATTTCTGCAAAGTAACACACAAATTTGAAGCATAATACAGAATTTTTGGCTTTAACTTATTCGATTTTCTAATGCTGCTGGCCTCTTCATACATGGAACTTAAAGCATTTATAAGTTCTGCTCGGATAGTCGGGTCCGATATAACAGTTCCGTTTGTTGCCTGATTTCTCGAGGTACTCTTAGCTAACTGCTTGTCTAGAGCTGTTACTGCTTTCACGCTAACATTCTTAATTGAACTGATCAATCCCGCGTCTGCTGCGCAAAAACTGAATATCAGTGTCGCGGTCAATAACTTTTTCATTTTCATCTCCTGCATTCTTACATTTCTAATTATTTCACAAAAGATTTAACGAAAAGTTAATTTTAAAAAAAATTGTGTTTACGATTTATTAACAATTTACGAACTATCATTGTTGAAAGTTGGAGTGTTATGTGTGATGAATCAGTTTTTTTTGAAGGATGATCCCAAGCTATTTGATGAGAAATTTCCCGAGGAATCTCGAGACAGATTTTTGTGGTTGAGGTCTGCGGATAAAATTTTTTCCAGCAAAATTCAGGAGACTAAGGATAAGAAAGAATATAAGAATTTTGCTCCGCTTTATCATATAGAATACATGGTTTACAAATCATTTTTGTATGATCAAACAAAAACAGCGGAAAGTTCTGTCTACGCGAAAGAAGTGCATGTATATATGCCGTCAGGTGTTCATTGCGCTATGTTGGAAGGTCGAATGGCGAAATCAATGATTATTCCTCAAATTACAATACATAAGGTTAGAAGAATTAATGGAGTACTTACTACTTTGGAGAAAAAAGAATTTAAACAATGTGTAATTAATTCGTTCGGTTTGAAGGACAGTATGATTGGATTTTCGTTCAGGTATACATCGTTAAATGACTCCTATACTAAATTTAAGCCGGACGGATCACAGGAGGGAAGTGCTGCTGTTCAAATTGATTTGGTTAAATGGGAGGTAAAATCGTCTTGAGGAAAGTTGCTGTTCTGCCCATATTTGATCGTCTCGTGGATGACAATCCCAAAGAATCCTTTGAAATAGAGGCCAAGCACTATATTTCGATTGATGAATTGCAAGAATCCATTTCCAATGATCTGGAACGATTACTTAACACGAAAATATCTTCGTTCTGGGTAGATTATTCAAAGACAATGATGATTCCATTTTCTTACGGAATTAATTCTACTGCCCCGAGTTCTGCAGAGACAGTTTTTGAGATTCAAGATTTGGAAAATAGAATAAGTCGCGTAATTGCAGAGTTCGAACCACGTCTAACCAATGTTCAGGTGCAGGTGGTCAGTTTCGGAATGGATCCCGGAAAAGCTTATCTGCAAATTGATGCAGATGTTGCAGCCGGAAATAAAAGAGTTCCTCTTTCCTTTCCTATTGTTATGGAGGCGCCATGATTAGATCTGCAATAGACACGCTTTCTGAGTATTATCGATACGAATTGGCTTATTTGCGCTCGTCAGGGGAAGATTTTGCCAGACACTTTCCTAAGATAGCTCGACGATTGGATTTGTCCCACGAAGAATCTTCAGATCCTCATGTAGAAAGATTAATTGAGAGCGTTGCTTTTCTGACTGGAAAATTACAGAAACAGATAGATGATCAGTATCCGGAAATTGCCAATGCTCTGCTAGGAGTAATGTATAAACCGCTGGCTTTGCCAACCCCATCATCGGTTATGGTGAATTTTGACATAGATATATCGCGAGCAATAAAAAATGCAGGAATGATTGTACCTCGACATACAACCCTAAGAGCGACTAGTCGGAATGGAACTATTTGTTCTTTTCGAACAACTCATGATTTGAAAATTTGGCCAATTGAACTCAGACATGCAGAGATAGTCTCAAAAGAACATTTATCCCACTATCCAGCAAAAGTATCAACTTTTTTGAAATTGCAACTTAGTTGTGCGGAAGAAGGAATTGCTCCTGATAAATTGCGCTTTTATATTTTGGCGGATGCTTTGTTGCGCGGAAGAATTTTCGCTGGTATTTTTTCCACCGAAGAGCCTGTTATTCTGGAACACATGGGAGTTTATAAGAACTTGGGAAAAATATCTCCTGTTGGTCTGGAAGATAATGAATCCCTGTTGATTTATCCGAATAATGTTCATAAAAGTTTTAGGTATTTGCAAGAATATTTCGCTTTTCCCGATAAATTTTACGGATTTGATGTCCCAATCAATCATAATTTGACCGCGAACTTTGTCTTATATATTCCAATTGGAGAGGAGATTCAGATGCAGGTATCGACTCGAGATTTTTCTCTTTCGACGGTGCCTGCCGTGAATCTGTTTTCGAAAGTTACTGAACCTTTGCGCTTAGATTATAAACAGGTCGAGTATCAATTAATTCCGGACTATCGTCTCTACAGAAGTCACGAAATTTACATGATCGAAAAGATGATTGAAGTCGATCCGGAGACCAATGACGAGATATTTGTTCCCGAATTTTACTCTTGTAATCATTTTTCGTCATCAACCAGACTAGGTATAGCTTGGGTTGCCCGGAGAAAAGAGTCGATGATTGATGGAGCAATGGGTGATGACGCATACATTTCATTTGTAGACGAAAATTTTAACCCGCAGCAGCCTGTGGATAGAGTATTTTATGCATACACGCTCTGTACTAATCGACATGCCGCCGAGGATATTCCCGTCAAGGGGCAGTTAAATGTGGACATATCTATTCCTGCGAAACAGATTTATTGCGTAAATCATCCGACTCCGCAAAAAAATGCTTTGAAAAACGGAGCTATTCTCTGGAAATTAATTTCAATTCTTTCTCTGAATTCTCTGTCTTTTTCAAGCCATGGAATACTGAAGTTAAAAGAGATTTTGCGATTGTTTTCAGACTTGACAAATTCCTCTTTAGAACGAGAGATCAATGCCATTACGGAAATGTCCAGTAACATGGGAATTAAAAGAATAGCCAATCAGTCTTGGTATGGATTGGTAAACGGAACAAACATAGAAATACATTTTGATGATAATCTGTATAATAAAGGATTACCTTTGAGTTTAGTTATCAGCAAATTTTTGTCCAGTTACACTGCAATAAATACTTTCACGGACATAACTGTTAAAAATCAAAACGGAACGTTGAGAAAATGGGAAACACAGTTCGGAAACAAAAAATATCTTTAGAGGAAGACTTATTAAAGAATCCTCGGAAATATTCATTTGAAATGACCGCGAAAATTTTGTGTTATCATTCCCATCATGAATATGGCAAAGAAATTTCAGTTTACGACGCTCCTATAAAAACCGTCAGTATAAATTCATTTCATTTGCGGGGAGCGGAAATTGAAAAAATTACCAATGACAATGATAAAAAAGTAGTCCACATTGAGAGATTATCATTGTCTGGATTAAATGCTCCACTGCCAACTCCTTATGCCGAGATGGTATATAATCAAACAGTTAAAAGAGACTATGCTTTCGCAAAATTTTTGAATTCATTTAATGCTCGAATTTTAGGAATTTCCTATCAGATCAGTAAAAAAAGATATCTTTGCCTGCAAGCCAATCGAAAACAAGATTACATGGTAGTCAAAACGTTAGCAAAATTTTTCGGAGAAGATAATCTGGACCGAAAATATGCAAGACTCGCCTATTTATTCTGGACAAAGGAAAAAAGCGCAGTCGGACTCGAATCAATAATAAAATACTTATATTCTCTCGATGTAAAGGTTAATCAATTTGTGCCTATGCGTATCCAAAACACTAGTTATAACAGATTAGGTCATATGCGATTGGGCGTAAATTTCGACTTGGGGTCTCACTTTACGGTGTTAAATTTGGGAATTGCTATTCATTTGTCAGGAAAAAATCATTTGATTTCTAAATTAATTTTCCAGCAAGAAAAGCGTGAAGAATTAAAACGAATAATAAAAAAATATCTCGGAGATTTCATAAAGTTTTCGATTTTTGTAACCCCCAACGATGCTTCCGCTCTCAAAATGGGGCAGATTCTTGGTCGCAATACGTGGATTCCTGGAAATGTTTTAGATGAATCAAAAATTTGCTGATCTGAGTGTTTCTTGTCTTTTCCCAATTTCCAATTCTTCTCGCGGATAAAATCTTGTGGAGATGCGTTTAAACATGCAGATAAAGAATAATAAGCTTGTTAGAGCGGAGACCTGCTCCTCCGATTCTATCATACGCTGCAAATGTTAAGATTTGGTTAATATTGAAAAAAATAAAATCATTCCGCCCCGCCGCTGAAATCCTTGGGAAAATAACGGAAAAGGTTAAGATTTTGTTAATTAACTTTTCGTTAACTTTTGATATGCAAGTTCCTGCTTGGCGCAAAGATTTACTCCCGCATGATGTTGAGATATGCCACCAAATCTGGGCTGGCGCGAAAACCCAGCTTCTCCAAATTTCAATAAGATAATTACGTTGGTCGGCACGATGTTATATCTGGAAATAAAAAGTGAAGCACAAACCTCTCGACGCGGGGTCCTGCTCCTCCGATGAAAAACAACATCATTCAAGCTGTAAGCAAGAGTCTATTGGCACGCGGGTCTGTATCTATACAGCAGGAGTTTTCAGACTTTAGTTAAGGTACACTGAGCGTGAGTTAGCGCGAAGACCTGCTCTTTTTAAAGAGGACAAAAGGCGGATGTTTCAAAAATTAAAAACAGGTGCACAGATGTGGTCGCATATAATTGGGCGTGATATGTTAGATATTCATCATTAGAGCAAGTTTTCAAATTAAAAGATTAAATACTAATATTGAAGTGTTGCCAAAAAATCGGCGCAAGGATCTGCGCGAAGACCTGCTCCTCCGATTCTATCATACGCTGCAAATGTTAAGATTTGGCTAATATTGGAAAAAACAAAGTCATTTTGTCATTTTTGGCTAGCGCGAGGACTTAATTATAATGTTGAGATGCGAGTCTGGGTTATTGCACGGGTCTGCTCCTCCGATTCTATCATACGCTGCAAATGTTAAGATTTGGTTAATATTGGAAAAAATAAAATCATTCTGCCCTACAGCTGCAATCCTTGGGAAAAATAAAATGAAAAAGTTAAGATTTTGTTAATTAACTTTTCGTTAACCCTTGATATGCAACGTGCCCTCAGCCAAAATTTAAGACCGAGGGTTGATTTCCAACACAGTATCACCCTTGGGAAGAATAGCGCGGGAAGGTTAAGACCTTATTGATTTGCCAATGATTCTGCCAGGGGTGTAGCTGTATAGTCACACCTGCGCCTTTCTTGCATGGCCTCCACTCCTAACTTTTCGTTAACCAAAGAGCAGAATGACTTCCCTCGAACCCAACTGCGGAATTATCAAATAACCCAGTTAAAATTCCTTAATTTTTCGCTAGGTGACAAGGATTTCAGCTAATTAGAAAAAACAGCCATACAATTCGGTTGAATACCAGTCGCAAAGATTCTTTGCTGATTTCATAAAAAATAATACCCTAAGCGACAATTTCTTCCGTTACAACGGTCTGTTTTTATCAAATAATCCCGATTTTAGAGCCAGAGTGCTTCTGTAGGCAGTGATTTCTCTTGCTATGACGGTTTGGTTTCCTTAAATAATTCCGATTTAGGAGAAAAAATAACTATAGAGGGAAAACAATGTCTGTTAACAGAATTACTATAGAGAGATTTTGGAGTGATCAATCGGCATCCAAAAGCTTTTTTTATCCGAGTCACTGAATTGTCAGAAGCATTATAATCAGCTGAACTCATCAGTGAATCTTCATTATATAGTTGGCACTCAATTATAATTTTCATTTCTCCTTCATTTATTTTCAGAGTCGGATAAATAGTTGATGGTTCAACGTTAGTTCCCCATCTTACATTACTACAAACAGTATCGGAAGTTACTTGATAGGCTAACCATTCTGTAGGAACAGTCGCCTTATAACAATAAAAGTGCATACCCCACAAAACAGAGGCCTTCCCTCCCGACACACCCTTTACACAATAAACGTAGAACCAAGGCATTGAAGAAAGCTCGTGGCTGGTATTTGTTCTCGGGTCAGTATGGTACATGGTTTTGCCTGGATATGCACTGAGCCACGCCAAAGAAGCACAATATCCCAGATCTTTCTGGGTTATGTATTTATTATCTCGTTTTTGCGAAATATTCTGCAAAATATTTGCCATCTGTTGCGCGACAAATTCAGTTTGCGAATAATATCTTTTGATTTTCACCAAATCATGAACATAAAACAGCAAAATGATCAAAATCGGCATGCAAATTGCGAATTCGATAAGGATTG
>DGIE01000050.1 GCA_002393025.1 Holosporaceae bacterium UBA3830
AATAAAAAATTAACAAATTGTTAACTTTTTCTTTTGTTAGGAGAATCGCTATAGTTTCTAATCTATTTATCAACAAGCGCATTAAAATGTCCAAAAATAATTTACAAATAAATCTGCTAATATTAACTATTAATTAACTGATTTTTTCTAAAATGAAAATATAATTATAGGAATAGGAGAAAAAATGAACTTTAAGACTTTTTGTGCATGCCTTGCTTTGGTAATGTATGCAGGAACCGTAACGGCGGGAGGAGTAATTTCAAAAGGAACTCGTCCTTCGCAAAACGTATCAAACTCAGGAAAAGCAAAATACAAAACCCTGCTCGATGAAGTATCAGATGAAGAATCTGATCATGAAGAAATCGACTCCGATAAAACAGAAAAAGTTTCTCGCTGGAAAAATCTTGAGAAAAGAACTGGTGTAGACATAACCAATCATTCTTCAAATAAGAAACCTTCTTTCGGACATAATGAAAAAAGAAAACTATCAGATGAAACAGAAGAAACAGATGTTGCTCAAAAAAATAAAAGAGCTCGTCTCTCCAATGAATTTCATAATAAACACAAAAAACAACGATCCAATGCTTCATCAGCTTATGATTTACCAACTGAACCTGTTGGAACTAAAAATTTTATTCCTCCATCGGCACCAACAGAAGATTCGATAGATGATCTTCCTCCGCCACCATATGATTCAACTCCGGAAGAAAATCCACCGGCATATGGATCTTGGTTAACAGAAGACACAGATTCATCGTCTGATATCTCTGATACAGGGGATAGTAATGTTGAAATAGAACCTAACTCTTTCGCTGAACAAGTTGAAAAATTAACTGGTCTGAAATTAAAAACCACTCCAAAAAATAAAGTGAAATTTATTTCTGAAATACTGAATGTCCCTGAAATAATACTGACTACAGGAGTTAAAGACGATGATCGAGTATATTTGATGTATAAACCTTATGATACCAGACGTAAAATGAGAAATACCGAACAGGTAGAAAAAGCAAATGCTAAATGGAAAAAATATGTTAATGAACTCGAGGATATCATCCCTCACACAGAGTACAACGCGCTTACAATACACAAAGATAAGCTTTTACAAACTATGAACGACGCAGATGCTTATAAGTTTAATACATCCGAAAAAGCAAAAATCGATCGTAAACGAAAAGCTCTTGAACTATTGAGCAAATAAAACTCTGAAAGGAGCCTTCTCGGCTCCTGAGTTTTTATAAAAACTGACAAATAATTATTACTTCCTAACCCAACCGCCTCCGAGCGCTTTGCACAGATCAACAACAGCATTCAGCTGATCTTGCAGCGCGGTGGTGAGATCCATTTCGCAGGCAAGCAATCCTCTTTCGACATCCAGCAAGTCAATCAGACCAATCAATCCAGCGTTCTTTTGCTTTTTGGCGATATCATAGCTTCGTTTCAAAGCATTTACCTGGCGAGTTCTAGAGCGGACAATTTCTCGACTCTTGCGGTTGGAAACCAAAGCGTCCAGAGTCTCTTTGAAAGCGATCTGAACCGTCTTCTCGTAGGAAGCCAAAGCCGCACGGTAATTTGCTTGAGCTGCATCACTCATAGACGACAACTTTCCGCCGGTAAATATCGGCAGATTGATCCCTCCGCTGAAATTCCACATATCGCTTCCCGGAGTGAACAGCTTGCCCAAGGTTTTGCTTTCAACCCCTAGCGCTCCTGTCAAAGAAATGGAAGGAAAGAAAGCAGCCCTCGCCTCTCCTATTTTCGCATTTGCCGCAATCAACATGCCTTCCGCCTGCAACAAATCTGGACGGCGATTCAAAATATCAGACGGAATCCCCTTCGGAACCCTGTTCGGAATCTTCAGTCGCTCAATCGCCTTGTCAGGAGAAGTTTTTCGCTCCATAAACAATCTTGGACTGCATCCTAACAGGACGCTCATTGAAGTTTCCGCCTTTGCCAACGCCTCTTCTAAGCTAAGCACTGTCGTCTTAACCGATGCCATTTCGGATTCAATACGCAAATAATCCAGCTCGGTACAATATCCGCTCTTAAATCTGTTTTTATATACATTGTAAGTCTGCTTACGAGTGGACAAAGTTCTGCGGGCAATCGCCAACTTTGCATCCAAAGCACGAATCAGAAAATAATTTTTCGCCACCTGAGATGTAATAGTCAGAAGCACAGCATCTTTCGCTGCTCGAGTCGCTAACAGCTGAGCTCTCGCCGCTTCGTTCGCTCTCCGATACTTACCGAAGAAATCCAGCTCGTAGGACATCCCGACGGCGCCAAGATAATCCGTGGAATTTCTCTTTGTCGTCATTCCCGGCACGTAATTCTTTCCTTTTGCCGAAATGTAAGCCTTAGATCCTTCGCCCGAAGCCACTATCTGTGGCAACAAATCTCCCTGAGCAATTCCCGCTGCCGCTTTTGCCGCATCAATATTCGCAATGGCGATTTTCAAATCCGCATTGTGCTTCAGCGCCTGTTCTTCCAGCTGATTCAGGGTCTTAACACCGAAAATACTCCACCACTGCTGATTTTTGAAAATGGACATCTCCTCACGGTCACTGAGTTTCGGCATATCCAAAGTAGGTTGCTCATAATCGGGACCTACCTCGCATCCCGCCAGCATCACTGTCGAAATAGTTAATAATAATTTACGCATTTTTCCTTCCTCCTCTAACACGCTCGCTCATTTTAGTAACCAAAACGAAAAACAGAGGAACAAACAGCGGCGCCAAAATAGTCGCTCCCAACATTCCTCCAATAACACTTGTTCCGATAGCATGACGGCTTGCACTTCCCGCTCCGCTGCTGATCGCTAACGGAACACATCCCAAAATAAATGCAAACGAAGTCATAACAATTGGCCTAAACCTCAATCTTGCGGCCTTTATCGCAGAATCAACCAAATTCATTCCTTGCTTTTTGAACATGACCGCAAACTCGACGATCAAAATCGCGTTCTTTGCAGACAATCCGACCAAAGTAATCAGTGCAACCTGGAAATATATGTCATTGCTGAGACTTCGCAGATACACAGCTGCAATAGCTCCGAACATTGCAAAAGGAACCGCAAGCAAAACCGAAATCGGCAAAGTCCATCTTTCGTAGAGTGCCGCCAAAATTAGGAACACAACAACAATTCCCAACATCAACGCATCATATGATGAACCTCCGTTTTCCTTCTCCTGATAAGCCGATCCTGTCCAAGAGAAGGAGTATTCAGAACCACCGACTTCACGAGCGACTTCTTCCATCGCCTGAATCGCCTGCCCCGAAGAATATCCCGGAGCAGGTGTTGCTATAATTTTTGCAGCAAAGAACATATTGTAACGCTCAATCATCGTCGGACCGACAGTCGGAATGAATTTTACAAACGCCGACAACGGAATCATCGCTCCTGTATGAGATTTTACATAAGCATCGTTTAACTGATCAGGATAAGCGCGGTACTTGTCTTCCGCTTGGACCATAACTCTGAATCCACGCCCTGCTTTCGAGAAATCGTTTACATAAAATGTATTGAAGGTCGTCCCAATCGTTGTATATATGTCAGCAATTGAAACTCCCAACGACAACGCTTTCAACTCATCAACTACCATCTTCAGTTGCGGAGTACTCGCATTGAAAGTCGTCTGAACCTGTGTTAACTCAGGGCGTTTGGACGCCACCGCAACAAACTCCCTCGCTTTTTCCTCCAAAGCCTTGCTGTCGGTATCTCCGACCTTCTGCAGATATCCTTCGATACCTCCGGTCATACTCAAACCTACAATTGCAGGCAATCCAAAGGCAAAGACAGATCCGCCTCTTACCACCTGATACCCCATACCCATTACTTTCTTGGTAGTAGCAGACACAGATTGATCTGCGTTCGGTCTAACACTCCAGTCCTTCATCATGGTGAATAAAGTTCCTCCGCTCGTAGAAGCAGAGCTACTCAAAATATCATACCCCGCAGCGTATAAACAATCTTTAACATTTGGATCTGAAGCAATCGCCTTCGCAACTTTTCGAGCAGACGCTTCTGTCGTTTTAATTGTGGAAGCCGGATCCATGATAAGCGCGGTTAAGAAAGTTCCCTGGTCTTCATCAGGAACCAATCCTCCGGGAGTCAACTTAAACATCAGCACCGTTGCCGCAAGGACCGAAGCAATTGTCAGACAAGATGTCTTCACATGCCTCGTAAAAAATGAAACAACGGATACATATTTTTCGGTAAGACGCGCGAAGGCATTATCGAACCAAGTGAAAAATCTATTTTCTTTAAATTTTAAAACTTTTGCACCCTTTGCTTCTTTTCTGTCGCCCTCCAAAAAAATGACACACAGAGCTGGAGTCAAAGTCAAAGCACAAACACCTGAAATGACAACGGAAACAGCAATCGTGATCGCAAACTGCTTGTACATAGTCCCTGCCAGTCCTCCCATGAATCCGACAGGAACGAAAACCGCACACAGGACCAAAACGATCGCAATAAGGGCGCCCGTCACCTCATCCATAGCCTTGATTGTCGCATCTCTGACCGACAAACCTTCCGTCGTCATGATACGCTCAACATTTTCGATAACAACAATAGCGTCATCGACAACAATACCAATCGCCAACACCAGTCCGAATAAAGTCAGAGTATTTATGGAGAATCCCGCTATAATCATTCCAGCAAAAGCTCCGATAATAGAAACAGGGACGGCCAAGCATGGAATCAAAGTTGCTCTGAATTTCTTCAAAAACACGAAAATAACAAGAACAACCAACAAAATAGCCTCGAACAACGTGTGCGACACCTCCGAGATCGAATTCTCTACGAATCCCGTCGTGTCGATAATTGTTTTATATGTGATGCCTTCAGGAAA
Source organism: Holosporaceae bacterium UBA3830 (assembly GCA_002393025.1). Classification (GTDB taxonomy): domain Bacteria; phylum Pseudomonadota; class Alphaproteobacteria; order UBA3830; family UBA3830; genus UBA3830. The sequence continues at coordinate 4,851 of DGIE01000050.1, forward strand.
ACTCTTTTTCAGTTCTTCCATTTTCTTCGCGATTCTTTCGGCTGTAGCTAAAGCGTTTGCTCCTGGCGCCAAAGAAATCATAATTGGAGTCGCATCAAATCCATCGATGGTCTTCGCTATCATGTCGTAACTTTGAGACCCCAACTCAATTTTTGCGATATCCTTCAGACGCAAAGTCCTTCCGTCAGGAAAAGCTCGGATAATGATATCCTCAAATTGCTTCTCTGTGGTGTATCTTCCTTCCGCCGTGATCAAATAGTTTCGATCAACTTTCAGAGACATTGGCTCTTTCCCGACAGCTCCCGCCGCTTTTTGAGAATTTTGAGCCTGAATTGCCGCCACAACTTCAGAAGCACTTAAATTCAGCTTCGATAACTTGTCGGGCTGCAGCCAAATTCTCATACAATAGCTATTCCCTGCCATCGCGTTAGCTTCACCAACACCTTCGATTCTCTTCAGCTCGTCCACGACATTTAACAAAACATAATTTCCGACATAAATATCATCGTATCTGCCGTTGTTACAGTAGAAAGCCATAACTTGCAGGATTGATGGGCTTCTTTTCAGAACTGTAACACCATACTTTTTACACTCCTCCGGAAGAGTCGTCGTCGCCTGCTGAACTCGGTTGTTGACGTTAACCATCGCCATATCAGGATCCGTTCCGACCTTGAAATATACATTAATGTTCGACTCACCATTGTTTCCCGAAGAAGTCGAATTCATATAGATCATACCGTCGACACCGTTGATCTTATCTTCAATCGGAGCAACAACTGTTTCCGCCTGAGTCTCCGCACTTGCTCCAGGATACATCGCTCTTACCATAATCGTAGGAGGAGTTAAGTTTGGATACTGCTCCACAGGCAGATTGTCCATGGAAACCAAACCTGCCAAAACTATTATCAGAGAGACAACCGTCGCGAAAATCGGACGATCAATGAAAAAACGCGATATCATTTCAGACCTCCGTTGGCTGCGATTCGGCACCGGACTCGTTAAATATCGGAGTAACTGGCTGCCCTGGACGCGCCTTTATAATTCCTTCAAAAACAACAGATTCGTTTTCCTTTAACCCATCGCTGACGACTGCTTTATTGCCAATTACTTCAGCTTTCACAGGACGCACTTCAACTGTCTTGTCCTCTTTCACAACGTAAACCATAAATCCAGCCTGAGTAGAGATCAAGGCAGTAGCTGGAACCACGAGTGCATCTTTATACTCATGTCCGAGAACACGAACTCTCACAAATTGTCCAGGCAAAAGCATCTTTTGAGCGGCATTACTCGGAATTTCCGCCTTTACGGAAATACTGGAAGTCTGATTATCCTCACTGCTATCCATGAAAATGATCTTACCCTCATGCGGATAAACACTTCCGTCAGACATAATCACTTGAACCTTCACTTCATCCATTTTCGCCAGATGAACCTTTCCGCTGTGAAAACTCTTTGCGATGTCTGCCCAAGTTGACCCTGAAATTGAAAAATTCGCGTGCAACGGACAAATCTGTACCATTGAAGTCAACAAGCTGCTCTCGCCATTCGGAGAAATCAAATTTCCGACAGATTGTTCCTCTTTTCGAACGATTCCCGAAATCGGCGCCTTAACTTCAGTGTATCCCAGATTTATTTCCGCTTCATGCAGAGCTCCTTCCGCCACTTTCATGTTCGCCTGAGCCCTCTCATAAGCCGACAGCGAATCATCATATTCTTTCTGACTTACAGCCTTCGATTTATGTAACTTTTTCATCCTTTCATAGTCACGAGTAGTGCGTCTCAATTCTGACTCCGCTTGAGCCAAACTTCCTTGAGCCCTGGTCAATGCCGCACGATAAGGAGCTTCATCAATCTCAAACAATTTTGCTCCTTGATGAACAAACTCGCCTTCCTTATAATTCCTGGATTTCAATATTCCGCCGACCTGAGCCCTGACCTGTATCTCTAAAGACCCCGTGATCTTCGCCGGTACCTCTATATTCAAAGGAATATTCTGTCTCGTTACCTTCGATACCCCGACAACAGGAGCAGCCATCTGAACAGGCTTCTTTTCCTCACATCCGCCCAAAAGCAAAAGAACTGCTACTGAACCAAGCAACAACTTATTCTCTTTCATCGATTTTTACTCTCCAAAACACCATAATAAATGAGTAATTTTCTCGTAATACATTTCAAAAGTCAATTAAGAATTAGTTAACATCATCATTCAAGGCAAAAGTTGTGATTTTTTTCGATTAATTTACGCTTTTTTAACCTTTTCTTGAGACAATGGTTTCAGAGTGAGTTATTATGGGGAGAGGATTTAGTGAATTTTATCAAAAAATTCCGTCAAGAAGTTCTCGGAGGCTATGTTTTGAAGTACTCCCTAGCAAAGGCTAGAAAATCAAAAGAATCTTCGCAAGAAAAGGAAAATTACAATCTTCTCGATTCGCATGGAGCAATTCTCATTGAGTTTGCAATCTGCATGCCAATTTTGATTATTTTGCTGTTCTATATCAATGACTTGATAAGAATTAAGAGATATTATTCTCAAACTGAGTTCGTCGGCCAACAAATGGCAAACATTTTGCAGAATATGGCTAAAAAAAAAGCCGCTACAGGATCAACTATTTCATTTGATGATTTATGTAACGCTGGATCTCTAGCTTATCTGACAATATATCCGGGAACGACAATGTATAGTACTGTTCAAGGTGCTTATCGACATGGGCTCATCCATTGTCCATTTTTTGTCACTTACTATGTGGAAGGCTTGTCGGGAGAAAAAGCTAAATGCAAATGGGGAAAGGCTATCACAAGCACAACAAATCAAACTCCGCCCTGGGTTAACTATCGGGACATAACAAGTACTCAAGGATGGAGCACCATAACATATAATGCAAATGAAGTTAACGCATCATCCATCTACCCTACACTCAAAATAGAGGAAGGCAAATCAAAGATCATATTGGAATCCACATTGTATTGGGGATCTGCCATGTACGATGTGGATGGGAGAAGAGCGTCAAACAATCGCGAAGTCTTCAGATGCCGTTTGGTTAATCCTAAGCATTTTAAAAGTTTATACTTTCACTCTGTGATTATCTTCTCCCCTAATGCGGGATTTCCTGAAGTTAGACCTGATTAAATACAAAACTTTTAAATCCCCGCCTTCCCCCTTTATTTCCTCATTGATCCATAATATCCTTATTAGCAAGAGTTAATGAGAGTATTTACCATGGAATTAAAAGGAACAAAAACTGAAAAAAACCTATGGACTGCCTTTGCGGGAGAGTCTCAGGCGCGGAACAAATATACCTACTTCGCATCTCAGGCAAAAAAAGACGGATACGTACAGATCAGTCGAATTTTTGAGGAAACTGCCGCAAACGAAAAAGAACACGCCAAAATTTGGTACAAATTGCTGAACGGAGGGAAAATTTCTGACACCGCCAGCAATCTGAAAGCCGCCGCGGACGGAGAAAATTACGAATGGACGGAAATGTACGAAGATTTCGCAAAAGATGCAGAAGCCGAAGGGTTCAAAGATATCGCTCGCCTCTTCCGACTGGTTGGAGAAATCGAAAAGAAACATGAAGCGCGCTACCGCAAACTTTTGGCGAACATTCAGAACGACTCGGTATTCAAAAAAGAAGAAAAAATCTTTTGGATTTGCACAAACTGCGGACATGTTTACGAGGGCGCAGAACCTCCTGAAATCTGCCCTGTTTGCAGTCATCCAAAATCGTATTTCGAGCAAAAAGCAGAGAATTACTAAGCAAAACTTTTAGGTCTTCCGTTCTCATAGATTTTTGGGCAGTGATATGGTATCCTGCTCCGTAAAATTGGTGTTTTATTATGAAAAGTTTTCAAGATATAATTTTCGCCCTGCACAAATATTGGGGTGATTACGGATGTGCGGTGCTTCAGCCCTACGACATGGAGGTTGGGGCGGGAACTTTCAGTCCGCATACATTTTTGAGGGCGCTGGGTACGGACAGTTGGCAGGCAGCGTATGTTCAACCATCAAGAAGACCTGCCGATGGCCGCTATGGTGAAAATCCGAATCGAGTTCAGAAGCATCATCAGTTCCAAGTGGTGATTAAGCCATCGCCGAAAGACATCCAAAATATATATCTTAAAAGCTTGGAAGTCGTCGGGATTGATTACAAATTGCACGACATCCGTTTTGTCGAGGATGATTGGGAAAGTCCGACTCTTGGTGCCGCGGGGCTGGGCTGGGAAGTCTGGTGCGATGGTATGGAGATCACTCAATTTACTTATTTCCAGCAGGTCGGCGGAATCAGCTGCAATCCTGTGATGGTCGAGTTAACCTACGGTCTTGAGAGACTGGCGATGTTCCTGCAATCAGTGGACAATGTTTATGATCTGAATTGGAACGGAAAAGAAGGCGCGGAAAAAATTTCCTATGGAGATGTTTGTATGCAGCAGGAAATCGAGTTTTCGAAATACTCTTTCGAATGCGCCGACGTCGAACAACTAAACCAGCATTTTATCGACGCCGAAAAAGAATGTCAGAAATTAGCGAGTCAGAATTTAGCACTGCCGGCCTACGATCAGTGCATGAAAGCAAGTCATTTGTTTAATTTGATGGATGCGCGCGGAAGTTTAAGTGTCGCGGAAAGAGTTGACAGAATCGCCAGGGTAAGAGCATTGGCGAAAGCATGTTGTGAAGCACAGGTGAGACATGGATAATTTTTTATTGGAAATTTTGGTTGAAGAAATTCCGGCAAGATTTCAGGCAGGAGCGATTGCGGAATTCGAAAAATTAATGACGGAGGAATTCGATAAGCAGAAAATCTCGTATTCTGATGTAAAAAGTTTTATTTCTCCAAGAAGAATCGTTTTTTCAGCGGATTTAAGCGAGCAAACTCTGGATTTTCAGGAGGAGAAGAAAGGACCGCAGGTTACGGCTTCTCCGGAGGTGATCGAGAAATTTCTGAAAGCCAATGGCGTTTCTCGAGAAAACTGCATCGAGAAAACTGTCGGGAAAAAAGACTTTTTGTTCTTAGCGATTCATCATGCGGCAAAAAATACTCTCGATTGTCTGGCGGAAATCATCAAAAAATCCATCTCATCGCTGTCGTGGAAAAAATCGATGCATTGGGGAAGTCATCAGATGCATTTTGTCCGCCCGATCAGAAATATTTTGGCGGTGTTCGGCGGAAAAGTTGTGAATTTCGCGTTTGATGAGATTGGGTTGAAGTCGACGAATCAAACGGTTGGTCACAGATTCCTTGCACCTGCTGCCTTTTCTGTCCTGAACACGGAAGATTATCTCGGTAAATTAAAAGAAAATTTCGTGGTAGTCGATCGTGAGCAGCGTCGCCGAATCGTGCTGGATGAAATCAAATCCATCGAGCAAAAGCACGGCATTTCGGTTGCGATTTCCGAAGATTTGATGAATGAGGTGATCGGATTGGTCGAATATCCCGTTGTGCTGATGGGAAAAGTTCCGAGCAAATTCATGAAACTGCCGGAGGAAGCAATCATCACTCCGATGAAGGTTCATCAGAGATATTTTCCGACTCGGGATAGGAACGGGAAATTAGCCCCTTATTTTGTTTTCGTCGCAAATAATTCAGCTGTTGACGGCGGAAAAACGATAATTGCAGGAAATGAACGAGTCCTGAATGCTCGTTTGGCGGATGCTCTGTTCTTTTTTGAAACAGATTTGCAGAAACCGTTAGACAGCTATTTAGATTCTCTCCGAAAGATTACTTTCAATGTAAAATTGGGGTCGGTGTTTGATCGAATTCAGCGTGTGACGAATCTGTGTCGGTTTGCTGCGAGAGAATTGAAAGGGAAAAATTCTTTCATTGACGAAAATACAGAGACTTTGCTGGTTCGTATCGCAACTCTTGCAAAATGTGATCTTTCTACCAGCATGGTCTATGAATTTACTGAACTTCAGGGAATCATGGGGGCTCATTATGCGAGAATTCAGGGAGAGAACAGCGAAGTCTGCACGGCAATTCGCGAGCAATATTTGCAGGGAGATGAATTGTCCTCGCCAATCAGTGCATTCTACTCATTGGTGGATAAAATCGAACTGATCACGAGCTTTTTTGCGATCGGGAAAGAGCCGACGGGGTCAAAAGATCCGTTTGCATTACGTCGTGCCGCGATCAGTATTCTAAAAATAATCAAAAAATATGACATCGACGTAGATCTCGAAAAATTGATCAGAGAAGCATTCGAGCAACTGCCGGGAACCGATCTGAATTTGGATACTGTCGAAAAAGTTCTCGCATTTATCATGGAAAGGTTTAAAGTTCTGCTAAAAGATAGCGGCATCGATCATGATATTGTGTCATCACTGACCAGTAGCAGCAATGATGTATTATTGATTTACCAGAAATCAGCGATTCTCAACGAGATTATGAAAACTTCGAAGGGCGAAAAGCTGATGTCAGGCTATAAAAGAGCCAAAAATATTATAGGGAATAACTCCTCGACAGAGGTCAGTGCTGTTCTTATGTCGGAAAATGAGGAAAAAGTGCTGTTCGACAAAATCAATAAGTTAGAAACTCGCTTCTCGGAGATCGAGCTTCAGGAAACCGACATTTGCGCACAATTCGAAAAAGAACTAGATGCCTGCGTCGGCATGGAAGAATCTATTTCCGATTTCTTCGACAAAGTTTTAGTAAACTCTGAAGATTGCGTCGTCAAACAAAATCGTTTAAACATGCTGACAAAGCTGGTACTGCTGTTTTCTAAAGTAGTTCCGTAAAACAATCACAGCCCGAGCCACGTTCCTACAGATGCGGCTCGAACTTTCATTTTAGTAAAACACCTTTAGTTACAAAATCTGATACGCGCAAAACTTCCAGTTAATACAATTCCTGATTATTTTATCAAGATATTTTAATCTGTCGTTACGATAGTCAATGTAATAGGAATGTTCCCACAGGTCGACTGTACAAATCAGATTCATCCCCTCGCTGAAGGGAATTTCTGCATTTTGGGTATTAATGAATTTCAGCCGGCCGTTCTGCTCAACCAGCCAACTCCAGCCACTGCCAAAAATAGTCGAAGCAAAAGAAATATACTCGTCCTGAAGCTTTTCCAAACTTCCGAATTGTTCCACTATTAACTCAGAAAGCTTCCCACGCGGCAGATCAACTGATATCGCTAAGCATTTCCAATAAAAATTATGATTAAACAATTGAGCGGCATTGTTAAAAATTTTCTGATTTGTACCCCGCGAATGAGAAATAATTTCATTTAGCGAAAGATTTTCAAATTCTGTCCCTTCGACAAGCTTATTCAGAGTATTCGCGTACCCCGCATGATGTTTTCCAAAATGATAACGGATTGTCTCCGCACTCAAAAACGGTTCGAGATCCTGATTTTCACATACTGCGACAAATTTCTGCATAGCTCCCCTCACAACACCTACAGCTTCAGAATATTATTAATTACCCGAAAAATAAAGAGGCACAAGAATTCAATGAATTTATCAAAGCATCTCTGGCTAGAGCAATTTTATCATCATGATGGAGCTGTTTCACTGAATAATCCAGATTTAGGAGTGAAGATCACTATAGAACCAAAAGGATAATAATAGTTATTGTATATATATTTTGGCTTCGCCAGATACAATCCCAGAGCTTTTTTGAGAGGCGTCTTAGTTTTTCCTTCGTTATCCTTGAAAGTCGTCGCATAGTGTAACATAGGTTCTATGATAATTTTTAATTCATCAGTATCGATTTTCAGATTAGGATGAATACTCGTAGCAAGAACATCTGTCCCGTAGGAAATTGAAGACCCGGAATGATCACTTTGAGCGGATTCGCAACGTAATGTTAATGGACTTTTTGCCACAGAGTTATTTACGTGCGTAAGTGTCCTCCACAAACACGATGCTTTACCGTTTCCTGTCCCTTTTACACAATAAATGTGCATGATGGGACAGTGAACTAATTCGTGTCCCGAATTTACCCAATACATTGACTTTCCTGAATAAAGAGTCTGCCAAGCCAGCGCAAATGCATATCTTATGTCATTGAGCGTTATCGCCTTATTGGTCCTTTTCTGTGAAATATTCTGCAAAATATTTGCCATTTGCTGCGCAACGAATTCAGTCTGCGAATAGTATCTCTTAATTTTCACAAGGTCATGGATATAAAACAACAAAATGATTAAAATCGGCATGCAAATTGCAAACTCGATCAATACTGCACCTGCGGAATTCTTGATATTTTTGGTTAAAGATTTGGGTGATTTTGCAAATTTAAACAGATAACCACATGATTTACAATGATTTTTTAGGCCTTTACCCCCCCCCGTCAAATACCTTTTTGGCAAACCAATTCATGTCGTACTCCACATCACAAAAACTATACGAAGCTATTTTTGCAGCTATTGGTTAAAAAAAAGTTACCAAGATCATCTTGATTATATCAAAAACGCACGCGGTACATAATTATTTGCTTCGAGTTCAAATAAATCCGTCAAAGCCCAAACCAGCGCATCCATGCGGTCGGGCGATTTTTGTCCCGGCTCGTAGGTCGCCATCTCCATTTCCAGTTCGCGAAACTGTTTTGCATGAAACACAAGATTTTTTTGATACAAAATTACCACAGGCTGCGCTCGGCAGATTTTGGATTCCCGAGCTCTCACCTTCTTAATATTCAAAGAAGGATCCTCACGAAGTAATATTTGCTCTAATAGCTCCCCACCTGCATTTGTTTCTAATATTATCTTGCGCGCGCGGTATTTTTTGTAGAGATCAGCAACTTTTTTCGCCCAAACATTGGGAGCAGCTCGCATACTGGCGTCTTCCAGGACGAAAGCTCGATCGTTAAAATCTTTTCCCACGACAATTATGCCTGTTTCGTCGCTGTTGTCTCTACTGGTCATTGCCGGGTCGACTCCGATCACTATGTTGTCTATGAAATGTGGTGGATCGCGATAGCAATTTTCGATATCTCGCCACGACCATAGTGTATTCGGATTATCTTCCACAATTTCAGCATAAATTTCCTGAGCTTCCAGCCTGGTACCTTTCAGATATTCAAGGTGCTTCAAAAAGGTCGGCGAGAGATTTTTCTCATTTTCCAAGGATGAACCGCGAATAGTCACGACATCATCGCGGGCCATCAACTCTTTTATAAATGGAATCGGACGAGGAGTCGTCGTCAAAATCAACTTCGGATCATCTCCCATACGTAACGCAAAAGACAACTGTTCAAAAGTCTCGCGAGGGTAGAGAAATTTCGCAAACTCATCGACCCAGGCCAGATCGAATTGCGGTCCGCGCAGTTGCTGATAGTTTTCCGCTCCGTACAAAGTGGCGATCGTGCCGTTTTTCCACCGTAATTCTCGCCGAGATGGAATATAGGTCAGTCCATCTTCATCCTGCGAAATATTTTGTAAACCACTGACACCCTCGACCATGACTTGTTTGACTTCCTCGATTGTATTAGCAATCAGGGCAATACGCTTATATTTTCCTGACAGCGCCAATTTACGAATAGCCTCTGCCGCAGCGCGAGTTTTTCCAAAGCCTCGTCCTGCCAAGAGCATCCATATGCGCCAATTTCCTTCGGGCATCAGCTGATTTTTTCGAGCAATTTGTTCCCAGCAGGAGGTTCCTGCGGGCTGCAATTTTTCTGTACAGCGAACTGCTGCAGGCTGTAATTTTTCTGTACAGCGAGCCGCTGCAGGCTGTGATTTTTTTGTACACTGATTTAACGGTATGCCTTTTGTATCTGAATCAACTTTTCCTATATCCTGATTATCTGAATCGCCTTCTTTAGATTTCTCGGCATACTGTTGTGTAGGGGTACTTTCCGAAATATCGAGTCCAGCGTCACGCTGGCGCTCCCCGCGGAGGGGAATGATAGTACATCCGCTTTTCTCTTCTTCGGTTTTATCTCCATAATTATTCTCAGATTTATTCCCAAATTTATTCTCATCTTTATTTTCAAAACAATCAGACTCCTCGAAAACAACATCTGGAGATATTCCTTTTCCTATATCTTCTCCATTTTTCATTTTGTTTTCAAAAGAATCAGAGAAATCGGAGGGAACACCTATAAGTGCTCCCTTTTCATTTTTATTACGCTGATTTTCCTGTTTATTTATGACTTTGTTCAGCATAGAGTTTACCTTCACTGACATCTGCAACAGCTGCAGTAAATCTGATCGTTTAAGCATATCAGACTTCTCCATCAGAGTTCTAAACGCATCGTTCGTCATAGTTCATCTCCGATTTCAATGTCAAAAAACTTAAGCATTCTATCGACCACTGTTCCCGCTAATTTTAGAATTTCCGGCAAACTCGCCAATATCATTATTTTATTAAAAATTTTCATTTCATATTCCTTCCTTATCTATATATAAAACTGAACCCTGCTTTCCGCTGGATACAGCTTCAAATTTCAACTAATCATGATTGTTTTTCTAAAAAACTTAAAAATTTCTCGAAATCTTTATAAAAAATTAACTTTTATATGTCATAACTGTATTTAGTAAAACATGGTGGTAATAATGAACGAAGCTAAATCGAAAAAAGTGGCCTCAAAACCTCAGAAAAAGGATAATGGTATGGAAAACACAGAAATTGAAAAAGCACTCGAAAAAAACAATGAAGAGTGGTTAAAAAGAATGCTCTTGCTTGTATTAACCATGATTATAGCACTTTTGGGCATCGACTAGCAACGCTCGAACTTGGTGGGCGCCGTAGGACTCGAACCTACGACCCGCTGCTTACAAGGCATTAAAATTGAAGTAACTCTAACCTACAACATT
>DGIE01000053.1 GCA_002393025.1 Holosporaceae bacterium UBA3830
TTAACTTTTCGTTAACTTTTTGTGTAATCTTGTTAAGCGATTGTCTATATTCATGAGGAATCAGAAGGAAAACATGCCGATGGAAAAAGATTTAAAGATCATCCGATTCGGTCTTTTTACTCGGTTCCTTTCTCAGAAATAGAGCAACATGTGAAGGGTTATAAACAGGGAATCAAGCCTCTTAAACATCAAAAGATCAAAATAAGATATGAAAAAGATGAGCAAGCGCACATTATCGAGCTGAATTTTTAATAAAAATAAATATCTATTCACCAAATCGAATCATAGATGCTTAGAAAGATTGAGCTGGACTTTCATTTAATTGATACGCTGGTGTTGAGTTTTAAATAGATTCTTTTGTATTTATTTACAGAAAATTAACCAATTCTTGCGAGAATGCCTCCATGTAAGTTTGTGTAGTACGGAGTTTGTAATGAAGTGGTTTGCCAAGAAGGTATTTGACGGGGGGGGGTAAGGACCTAAAAAATCGTTGTAAATCATTCAGTTATTTTTTCAAATTCTTTAATCTTGTAAAATTTTATATCAAAAAGTTATTATCAGAAAACAAACTGTTGGATTGGTGTACAGAAAAAAATACCGAGTCCGGCGTCACGCTGGTTAACGAAAAATTAAGATTTGCGGCGTATGAGCGGAGAGCCTCCGCGGGCGATATTTTAGGGAAAAATCAGTTGCAGCTCGCAGAAAAGCATAACCCTCTCGGAGAGAAATACCGGGTCCAGCGTCACGTTGGTTGTCGAACAGTAAGCGGGGAGATCACAAAAGTTGTTTCAGATTCGCAGGGCAAACTGTTGGATTGGTGTACAGAAAAAAATACCGAGTCCGGCGTCACGCTGGTTAACGAAAAATTAAGATTTGCGGCGTATGAGCGGAGAGCCTCCGCGGGCGGTTATTTCAGTGAGTTCACTGTGTCCTGGGTATGCGAAAAAATCCAGAATCTTTACAAAAAATTAAGATTTGAGCGATATAATAAAAATGGAGGGGTAGGCGTTCGCGCAACCCGCGTTGTCGACTTTTGTTTAGTTAGATTTGTTCGATTTTTAGGAAAGGTAGGCGCTCGCGCCAACTTCAGGTTTCATGCGACTGCCCAAAAATTATGCTCCGCCCGTGGTTTTGGGGATATCTCTCGTAAATTTCGCGCCGCTAAGTTTGTTTCTGAATTGAAATCAATTCTAATTAGTTTCAACGAGAAAATAAACCTTCACGCCGCCCGTGGTTTTCGTAATGTCGCCCGCAAATTTTGTGGCACCCATTTTGGACATTATATAATGGCGTTGTTTCAAAAATTTCCTCTCCGTGTTGCTAATCGCGGGGCAATCCTTATCGAATTCGCCGTTTGCATGCCCATTTTGATCATTTTGCTGTTCTATATCCACGATTTGGTGAAAATTAAGAGATATTACTCACAAACTGAATTTGTCGCGCAGCAAATAGCAAATATGATTCAAAATATCTCAAAAAACCGTGAAAATAAAGCAGTAACACTACGAGAATTAGCACGCATTTCTCGCTTAGCATGGCTATCTGTCTATCCGGAATCAGCTATGTTCTTCCAAGGAAGTGATACTGTTTACAGTTTCGGACACACTTATCAAACTATGATTTATTATGTACAAGCAAATGAAGATGGAACAGCCTCTTGTAAATGGAGACTCTTTGTGAGAGGTCAATCCCGGACACACTATGCTGGTGTTTATTATACAGATAACAAAGGTTCTCCGGTTAGATACAAAACTAATGTGCAACCAAGCGAGATTTATCCTCTCCTAAAACTTGAGCCGGGACAAGACAAAATAATCGTAGTTACAGATTTATATCGAAAATCTTCATATACCAAACCTGACGGAATTTCTTTATCCAACAAACAAGCTTTTGGCTTTTATTTACTGGATCCTAAACACTTAGATGAAAACACTGGCACTTGGTATTTTTTCCACTCCGTTGTCATATTTACCCCGAAACCTGGATTATTCGATCCGGAAAAGGCTCCCGAAGTTGGTACCTAATTTGGGAAAAAGCGACTATTTTGCGTTTGGCTATTTTTTCTAAATCCAGGAAGGGAGACAGCAATATATTATTTCACTCCGTCGTCATCTTCACCCCCGAAACCAGGATTGTTTGATGAAAAAAAATATCCATATATGGTCAGCTTTCTCGGATATTTCAAATATCAAGATGAACAAGGTAACATTGTAGAGTTAAAATAAAAACTTGCTGGAGTTTTTACACAATTGTTTCGCCTCCATTATTTTTTATGTTATACTTCGTCGCTTTTCATCATTAGGAGTATACATTGAGCAAAGAATTGAGAAATTTGGCGATTATCGCCCACGTTGACCATGGTAAAACTACACTGGTGGACGCGATGTTTAAACAAAGTGGAATTTTCCGTGATAATCAGCAGGTTGATACTTGCGCTATGGACTACAACGACCTCGAAAGAGAACGAGGTATTACGATTCTGGCGAAATGCACAAGTTTTTTGTGGAAAGATATAAAATTTAATATCATCGACACCCCGGGACATGCAGATTTCGGAGGAGAGGTCGAGCGAATTCTTAGCATGGTGGACGGAGTGCTGCTGTTGGTCGATGCAGCGGAAGGTCCGATGCCGCAGACGAAATTCGTTCTGACCAAAGCGCTGTCGTTGGGGTTGAAGCCGATCGTCGTCGTCAACAAAATCGACAAGCAAGACGCGCGAGTCAACGAAGTTATCGACGAGGTTTTCGATCTGTTCGTTGCTTTGGGTGCAAACGAAGAACAGCTGGATTTCCCGATCATTTACGCATCTGGAAGAAACGGTTGGGCGGCATTGAGTTTGGAAGACGAGAGAAAAGATCTCTCTCCGTTGCTGGACAAGATTGTTTCGCACATTCCTGCTCCGACTGTTGACGAAAATGCTCCTTTCAAAATGTTGGTTACGATGTTGGATTACGACCAATATTTAGGACGTGTTCTTACGGGAAAAATTCTGTCGGGCACGGCTGATGTTAACGAATCAGTTCATGCGCTGCGTGGTGACAAAGTCGTGGAAAACGCGAAGCTTACGAAGCTGTTGTCTTTCGAAGGATTGAAGAGAATTCCGATCGAGCATGCTCAGTGCGGAGATATTGTTGCAATCGCGGGGTTGTCTACGGCAACTGTTGCAGACACGATTTGTTCCGTAAATGTAAATGAGCCGATTAAGGCGATTCCTATCGATCCACCTACTTTGTCGATGGTTTTTTCAATCAACGATTCACCTCTCGGTGGGCAGGAAGGAAAAAAACTGACTTCTAGAATTATTTGGGATAGATTGGTGAAGGAAGCGGAAGGAAATATCTCTATCGCCATAAAGAAATCTGAAGCTCAAGATTGTTTCGAGGTGTCGGGACGAGGTGAATTGCAGCTAGGAATTCTGATTGAAACGATGCGACGGGAAGGTTTCGAGTTGTCGATCAGCCGTCCGCACGTTTTGTATAAGACAGATGAAAATACCGGCGAAAAACTCGAGCCAATGGAGGAGCTCTATGTTGATGTGGACGACGAATTTACCGGTGCGGTCGTTGAAAAAATCACTTTGCGTAAGGGAAACATGGTCGACATGAGACCGTCGGGTTCAGGAAAAACCCGTCTGAAATTTTTGATTCCGACTCGCGGACTTATCGGTTATTACAGTGAATTCTTGACTGATACAAGAGGCTCTGGAATCATGAACAGATCCTTCCATGGATATGAACCTTACAAAGGTCCGATCGAAGACCGCAATAAGGGTGTTTTGATTTCCAATTCAAACGGATCTGCCGTTCCTTACGCGCTATTTTTCCTTGAAGAAAGAGGTACTTTGTTCGTAAATCCGGGAGATCCTGTTTACGAAGGTATGATTATCGGAGAAAATAACAAAGGAAACGATTTGGATGTCAATCCTACGAAAACGAAGCAACTTACCAACATGAGAGCTTCCGGAAAGGATGATAACATTAAGTTGTCACCTCCGAGAGTTATTACATTGGAGCAAGCTTTATCTTATATTCAGGATGACGAACTGGTTGAGGTAACACCAACTTGTATTCGGTTGAGAAAGAAATATCTCGATGCGATTACGCGAAAAAAGATGAGTAGACAGGAAAAATGAAATTAGCGTCGCTTTTTGACGACTTTATTGATGTTTATTTTAAAAAAGGGTTGAGCTCGAAATTTTTTATCGGGTTTACCTGCGGAGTTCCTTTCTTACTTCGATTGGCGATATTGGATCTGTGGCTTAAAGATTACGGTCTTTCCAATTCGCTGATCGGAATTCTCACTCTTCTTCAGTTTCCATTTGCTTTTAAATTTTTGTGGGCTCCATTCATTGAAAAATTTGATTTTCCGGTTTTGTCCAAGATGTTCGGACAGCGAAAAGGATGGGCGATCGCGAGTCAGTTGTTGCTTTTCATCGGGGTTATAGGGATGGCGACTTCATCTCCGAGTTCGAGTCTGTTTCGCTTGCTGTTTTTCACGTCTCTTGTTGCTTTTGCCGATGGTTGCCAAGACATGTCGCTCTACACATTTCAGTTGTCCAAAACCGACTCGCAAATGTATGGTCCGACGGCAGGCGTTTATGTTTTCGGGTATCGTATGGGATTGCTGTTTTCCAAAAGTATTACCTTATACCTCGCGCATTATTTCGGATGGAACGCCGCTTATTTTATCATGGCGTTTTCGATTTTCGTTTGTACATTTTTCATTTTGAAAATAGATGAGCCGAAACCAAATGAGATGGTCTCCAACATTGATAAAAAACAAAGTCCGTTGCAAATTATTTCATCAACAATGCAACAATGTTTGCTCGATCCTTTCAGAAATTTTATGAAACAACCAGACTGGAAAAGTCTTATTGCGGTGGTCGTACTTTATCGTGCAGGAGATATTCTCGCGCAAAAAATGGCCCGTCTGTTCTACATGGATTTAGGGTTTTCAATTTTGGACATCGCAAACGTCGTGCAGGTTTTCGGAAGTATCGCAACTTTGTTCGGAGGAGTCATCGGAGGATATTTCATCAAAAAATTAGGCATAATCAGGTCGATGATTCGGTTTGGAATAATTCACGCGATATCATGTTTATGTTACGTCGCATTGGCGGCTGTCGGGAAAAATCTCCCGATGTTCTACTTTTCGGTTTTTGTCGAAAACATCACCAGCGGAGCTGTTACCACCGCATTTATCGCATTCCTTTACAGTATGAGCAACAAAAGTTATGCAGCGACGCAGTACGCGTTACTCTGGGCGTTCTATGATTTGGGTGGAACTTTTTACCGTACAGTTTCAGGAATTATTGCGGATGCTTTGGGTTGGACAAATTTCTTTTTATTTATCCCACTAACTTTTATTCCATGTTTGATAATTTTATTATCTCTTAGAGATTATTCCGGAGAGCCAGATTGTTATCGCAATACCTGAGTAAGATTTTTATTGGTATTTGTTACGGAATTTCATTTCCGCTTACTATCACTATCCTCGATTATTGGCTCAAAGATCTCGGAATTTCCAACACACTGATCGGATTATTTTCTTTCATTCATTGGCCATTTATGCTGAAATTTTTGTGGGGACCGATCATTGAGAATTTCGATATTCCGTTGTTATCGAAAAAAATGAGTCGTTACAAAAGTTGGATGACTTGTTCCTACATTTTTCTGATCATCGGAATCGTGATCATGGCGAACTCAAATCCGAGCACTAATGTTTTTTTGCTGATTCTCGGAGCATCTTTGGTTGCCATTGCTGACGGTTGTAAAAACATTGTGCTTTATCCATATCAATTGATTGGGAAAAAAGAAAATTCGGTTGGATTTATCGCCAGTTGCGTGAATCTCGGGAATCGTCTCGGTTCGATTTTTATAAAAGTTTCAACACTTTACGTCGCACACTTTTTCGATTGGAGAACTGCTTATCTAGTTGCTGCGTTGATGATTTTTTTAATAATGGTAATCAATTTTGTAATTGAAGAACCTCGCAAAAAATTTGAAAATCACGAAGATTTTTCGTTGAAGCGCGCTTATTTAAAATCTTTTTTTGTTCCAATCAAACAATTTCTCAAAACTCAAAATAGTTCAAAGTTTTTAGTAATAGTCGGGCTATATAAAGCAGCAGATTTTATGATGCAAAAGATGTCCAAAATATTTTGTATCGAAATTGGATTCTCGAAAATCGAAATTGCAAACATAATTCAGTTTTACGGATCAATAACTGTTATTGCCGGAAGTTTTCTCGGAGGATATGCGATCAAAAAGCTCGGGTTGATAAGATCAATGCGCTTAATTTTGACACTGCATGCAATGTCATTTTTAACTTATCTCTTGTTGTCGGAGTTCGGAAAGGATAACTCCATCCTAACCTTTATTATCACCCTTGAAGCTCTCTCCGGCGGTGCTGTAACTTCTTGCTTTATCGCGTTTTTCTACACAATAGCGGCAGATCTTACAATATATGCCGTACTCTGGGCGCTGTATGAATTTTCAGGATTAATCTTCATGTCCGTTTCGGGAATATTTGCTAACTTCTTGGGCTGGAGACTATTCTTCTGCCTCGTTCCGATGATGGTAATTCCGAATTTGGTGATGTTGAAAAAAATGAAACTATAAAAACA
>DGIE01000083.1 GCA_002393025.1 Holosporaceae bacterium UBA3830
AGAAAATCCTGACCATGTATAACGATGCAATGCAGGGACGAGCTCAATATCTCGGTATGATTTTCGGAGGTACCCCTCAGTGCATGGAGGATTCTCGTCGAGGAATTTACAGTTACGAGGCACTGCGTTCCAGATTGGCAGAGGGACATTTTACCGCCTCAGGAGAACATCGCGATTTGCTGTCTCCCGTAATTCGACTGAAACCTTTAAGCTATGAAGAATTGTTGGTATTAACAGAAAAATTAGCAGCAATTCATTCTCAGCTATATGGCTATGATCAAATTATTCAACAGCAAGGTATGGTTGATTTCTTGCAGATCGAGTTTAATCGAATTGGAGCAGACAGCCACATTACGCCACGAGAAATCATTCGAGATTTTATCGAAGTTTTGGATATTCTTTACCAAAATCCGAATATGAAAGTTTCCGAATTGTTGGGATCTGCGAATTTTCAATATGCAAAAAACGAAGTGGAATTGGAAGAAACTTCAGACAGATTTGCTGAATTTGAATTATGAGTGTTTTTGATCGTTATGCACCATTTGTACAGGATTATATCTACCGCAACCAGTGGAAGTCTTTACGTGGCATTCAGGTAGCAGCGGCAGATGTAATTTTCAATACGGATGAAAATCTCCTTTTGACTGCATCCACCGCTTCGGGAAAGACAGAGGCTGCTTTTTTCCCGATTATTTCTCTTTTTTGTGAAGATCCTCCTGAATCAGTCGGTTGTATATATATCGGACCGCTCAAGGCGTTGATTAACGATCAGTTTTTGCGTTTGAATGATCTGTGTGCTGAAGCAGACATCCCCATTTGGCATTGGCACGGAGATGTTTCACAGAACCACAAAAGCAAATTACTGAAAAATCCGTCCGGTATCCTACAAATTACTCCGGAATCTCTTGAAGCACTTCTCCTGAGAAAACATTCTGTAATCCCGAAATTATTTCATGATCTGCGTTTTATTGTAATTGATGAAGTTCACTCTATGCTTCGCGGGGACCGCGGAGGACAGACTCTCTGTTTGATTGAAAGATTGAGTAAACTCGCCAGTGTAAATCCTCGACGCATCGGACTTTCTGCAACAATCGGAGATCCGCAAACTACTGGAAAATTCCTTTCATTAGGAACAGGGCGCAGAACTCTCATCCCTAAGACAGATGCGAAGGGCAGCAAATGGCGGATTTCCATGGAGCATTTTTACATCGCGAATACCCAAGCTGCTGAAGATAATCCGAAAGTTTCGGGAATGAAAGAGTTGGATTCCCCGTCTGATGAAGCTCCGAAAAATGCAGATCCGGGACTTGGATACATTTTCGAGCACAGTCGCAACAAAAAGTGTCTACTTTTCGTAAATTCTCGAGAAGAATGCGAAGCTATTACATCAAGATTGCGCAAATATTGCGAACAAAAGCATGAACCCGATCGGTTTTTCATTCATCACGGAAATTTGTCTGCGTCTTGTCGCGAAACCGCTGAAGAAATCATGAAGGACGAATCTCGAAATGTCACGACAGTCACGACTTCGACTCTGGAGCTCGGAATCGATATCGGTCGGTTGGAACGGGCATTTCAAATCGACGCTCCGTGGACGGTTTCCTCTTTTTTGCAGAGGATGGGACGGACCGGACGGAGAGATACTCCGCCTGAAATGTGGTTTGTAATGCGTGAACAGCCTCCGGATCCGAGAGCTATGCTACCCTCGACAATTCCGTGGAAACTTCTGCAAGGAATTTCGTTGGTTCAGTTGTATCGGGAAGAGAGATGGGTAGAGCCTCCTCGTTTGGAACGTTTTTCTTTCAGTTTGTTGTATCATCAAACTATGAGCGTGTTAGCGTCCGGCGGAGAAATGTCTCCTCGGAAATTAGCTGAACGAGTCCTTTCTCTTCATTATTTTCACAGAGTTTCTTTGAATGATTACAAAATTCTGCTGCACCATCTTATTGAGGAAGATCATATTCAAAAAACCGAACAAGGCGGCTTAATTGTGGGAATTGCCGGAGAAAAAGTCATCAATTCATATCGGTTTTACGGAGTTTTTCAAGAAAATGAGGAATACACCGTTCGTGAAGCGTCCCAAGAACTCGGCACAGTCGTCTCCCCTCCCCCAGTCGGTGAAAAATTAGCCATTGCCGGCCGTATTTGGAAAGTCCTGGACGTCGATCACAAAAAACACTCTGTTTTCGTTGAATTAGTGAGAGGAAATGTTCCGGCTTATTTCGGAGAGTGTGCTGGAAATTTACATACCAAAATTTTGGAAAGGATGAGACAGGTGCTCCAGGAAGATTGCGGTTACCCTTATCTTATGAAAAACGCTGTTGCGCGATTGGCTCAAGCTCGGAAAACCGCCATTAATTCTGGAGCAATAAGCAAACCTCTGATAAATCTTGGCGGAAAAATGTGGTGTCTGATCCCGTGGCTGGGCACCTACGCATTCCTGGCGCTAGAACGTTTTTTAAAAATTCGTTGCCGAGCCAGACTGGGTCTGAAATCTTTTGATTCCGTTCGACCTTATTATATGCAATTCATCATGAAAGTGGGCGAAAAGGAATTTTTTGAAATACTTGCCGACGAATTGAGCGAACCGTTAGATCCAATGGAGTTACTGTATCCAACGGAAAATCCAGTTTTTGATAAATATGACGAATATCTTCCAAAGGAACTCGTAAGAAAGGGGTTTGCTTTTGGCGTACTCGATATCGAGGGAATGAAAAAGCGTATTGCAGAATGGAGTGGTAAAAAAACACAACGCCCCTCACATAAATATCCCCACGGAATATCTAAGATCATTTAAGAATCTTGTCGAGCGCTTAACCCGTCGTAAATTTTTGATTACTCTCCATCCTCAGGAGAGGGGCCATCTTCAACGGAAAGTACATCATCCCCTATTCCATATTTTTGTAAATACATACTGCGAGTTTTGAAGTACAGGTTCTCAGACTCACTTATTGTAGAATCAATCATATCTGAGTTTTCATAGCGATCCACTATAAACTGTAATGCAGCTTTCGAAGCAACTAATGGCCACCCGATGACATAGTGAACGGGATCAGCAAACCAAGAAATCGGCTCTGCTATGGTATCTCGAGTTGAAGAAAATCCGAATATCGGCAAAACAATATAATCTCCATGAGGAATTTCCATCTTGTGTAAAGTATCTTTATACCCCGTGGAATGTTTCGAAACCCCCATCAACTCTGCGACATCAAAAAATCCAAAAAGACCGACTGTAGAGTTGACAATGAATCGAAAAAATGATGAAGCCATGTTCTCTCCATCGATCTGCGCCGCGTAATTCACCAAATAAAATGGTTCCTTTAAATTGTCAAGAAAGTTCGAAAACATTAAACGCACGGGCTCATTGGTCACATCCCGATAAATGTGAGACGCCGGTCTTAGCACATTTTCATCGAGGGAAAGATTTACCTCTAACATTGCTTCATTGAAATCTCTATGCGGATCGGGATCCTCCGGAGTTGACATACACGCAGAAAACAATATAAAAGGAATAAATTTCAACTTCATAGAACCACATCCTCCCGCCGGCATTGTAAAATATTTTTAGAGCAATTCCTATTTATTTTTGAAATATTAACTCTAAATTAACAATTTTTATCCAAAATAGTAGCAAATAATGAGGATAACTTATGTATACAACATATGACACTGCTTCATATTTATTGGAGCCATCCAGAAGACTAGCACAAGTGATTCGGTCTTCCTTGAGAAAAAACCCGTTTGCAATGAATTTAGGAGCGGGACGTTTCGCTGAAGGATTAGCTGATATGTTCCTGCGTAGCAGCAGGTACGTCAAGAAGCCGGAGTTTAATATAGATTCGGTAAAAGTCGAAGATAAGGAATTTCCTGTTTACCAGACAACGGTTTTGAAGAAAGATTTTTGTAATTTATTAAGATTTAAAAAAGTTGGAGTAGAGAAAAAAGAACCGAAAGTTCTGATCATATCTCCGGTTTCGGGGCATTTTGCAACATTGCAACGTGATACGGTCAGAAGAATGCTACAAAAGTGTGAGGTTTACATTACTGATTGGAAAAGCATGAGAGATGTACCTCTATCTGCGGGTAGTTTCGATTTGGATACTTATCTATCATATCTCATAGATTTTATGCACCATATAGGACCAAATACTCACGTGATGGCCGTATGTCAACCAGCTGTTCAAATCATGGCACTTGCCGCAATTATGGATGAAGATGATGATCCTTGCATGCCTGCGACCATAGTACCTATGGGAGGACCTATCGACCCGAGAGTGAAAAAAACTCAAGTTAATGAATTAGCAGAAACTTTCCCTTTGTCTTGGTTCGAGAGAAATTTCTTAACAATCGTTCCGGAAGGACATATCGGAGCAGGAAGGAGAGTTTATCCTGGATTTATTCAAATCACTGCATTTATTAATATGAACCCGGACGCTCATTACAGGGCTCACATACAATTTTTAGAAGATAAAATTTTTAATAATGCTGCCGGAATCAAAAAACATGCTGATTTTTATAATGAATATCTGTCTGTATTAGATATGGATGATACGTATTATCTGCAAACAGTAGAGAGAGTGTTTCAAACCTATGAACTCCCACGTGGAGTAATGAAATATAAAGGAAGAACAATCGATTTGAAGAAAATTAAGCATTGTCCTTTGCTAACAGTGGAGGGAGAAAAAGATGACATTTCAGCTCCCGGACAGAGTTATGCTGCTCATGGATTGTGTTCCAACCTACCAGCAGAAATGCATGATCATTATCTACAGCCAGGTGTCGGACACTATGGCGTGTTCTCTGGGAGCAAATGGAGGGCATTTGTCGCTCCTAAAATTGAAGAGTTCATATTTAAATTTGATAAAGAACTTGGATCTTTTATCAAAAGAGAGAAAAAATAGTTTTTTACGTATGCTTCTAAAAAATTAACGCCACTGACGCCATTGAATCACTAATTCGATGGCGTCGGGGTGTTCACCTGTCGTGTACCTATTAATCGAAAATAATATTTGTATACTTTTTTCATGGGCTATGCTGCAAAATTTTCCTAACAACTAAAATCCAGTATAATACTTTTCAGTGCTCTTATTAAATTTCGTTGTTCATTACGAAATTTGTATTGTCGGTGTATTTTGCTGATCGAACTTTATGATTTTCAACAAAAAATCATTTTGGTTACTGTCTGAAAAAGGTAAAACTTAAAAAAATTAAATTATCTTCATTTGCTATTGCGTAACAAAGCGGTGTCATCTACTCTGGTAAGGTGGAAATTTAAGGAGAAAAACAGATGAGAAAGATGATTTTGATGCTGGCGGTTTTTAATTTTGGACATTTTGCTGAAGCTTCTTACAATAATGGTGGCCAAAATGAACAGTCGTACAAAAATCAGGAACAAATTGAAAATAGTCAATCCGATATGGGAAAAAATTATGAAATTCGATATCCCTCAACGGCTAAACTGGAAAAATATCGGGAGAAATTTGAGGAAACTAAGAATAAAGCTATATCAGAACCGACTCAACAGAATATTCTAAAATATAAGGAAATGCAGAAGGAGGTATTTGAAGTTGCCGATGAGTTTGCGCAAGAATGGGCGAATAACGGACAAAAAACTTCCTCATCAGCTTCATCACAAAATACTTCCGTTGAACAGTGAATAAGTTATAACGAGACACATGAAAATGTAAAAACTCAGTTGGTCAAGAGATTGGAAATAATAAGGTGTTTTTATCTAAAACTTAAACAGATAAATTATGGAATAATGTGAAAAGTTTACACATGGTGAGTCTTGCAATCGAGTAACTCAATCAATGGTAGCGGAGTGTTCCACAGTTTTTTAGCAAAACTTCTTAAACTTTGTTATGTTTCACTAAGGAATTCGCAATTGATTTGCTCAAATTTCCAAGCAATTTGCTATAGACTCTAACCAAATCCTCATAACTATTTCCCAAAGGAACCGAATCCGAAAACTTACAACGAGCAAGCACTTGATCTTTGCGTGCCTTTATTGTGTACCAGGCATCTAAAATAACTTTATCATTCCATAAGACATCTAGTTTCACTACATCAACAAATACTCTGCAATCTGATGAATAATTTCCCACAAAGATCTCAACAGGAGCATTTGGTAACAGCGTATTGAGATTCTCTACCAGGGTTCTGGTACAAAGAACAGAAAGAGGCTCAACCCATCGATTATATTCAGAGATTGATACATGAACATCACCTTTATTTCGACTTACAATTTGCGGTTTATCCATAAATTTCGGTAGTTGAACCCGTAATATATCAACGGAATTCGTATACGTTGTCGACAGAACATAATCGACTTCTGATGTCGGATTATAGAATTTTGAATTTTTGCTGACTCCTCCGGGCATACAACCTGACATAAAGAAAAAACATAGAAATATAAAACAACTTTCCTTCATCTATTTCTCCTTAATCTAACTTTTCCCATTCAACAATGATTCCGGATGTCTTTCCAAATAGTCTGCTAAATTTTGAACAGATCTGGATGCATCTGAAATATCTTGCATCATTTTGTTTGCGTTATTGAGTGTTTCCCCACTTCCTGTTGACAGCTTCTTCAGTAATTTGTTCAAGCTCTTCACACTGGAACTCAAAGCAGGAAGTATTATCGGAATTTCTTTTTCCATAACACTCCAAACCTTATCAATTCTACTTATAAGCGCTTTCATATCAATATTATCCAACTTTTGTGCAATAGCCCCTGTTTTCGATAATACCGTCGGAATTTCTTTAAAATCTTTTTCTTGGTCCTCTGATTTTTTTAATTCACTATTCGGAAGCATAACCAACTCAATCATTAATTGCCCTGTCAGATAATTTTGAGTAACCAGACGTGCACGCAAACCTCGTTTTATCAACTCTTCCAACAGATGCGAATTGTTCCATAAACTCCATTCATTCTGATAAGATGAAAAATCTATTGATTTGAAATGACCGTAAACCGGCACTCGAAACTTTAACTCAGTTGGTTTGGTAATCAGCTTTATGTTGACAACTCTACCAACTTCTACCCCTTGAAACACTATAGGTGCCCCCTCACTGAGCCCCTGCAATGACTCATCGAAATACATCACGAAAACATTTTTCTTTGCGGCTAAATACTTATCCCAAACAGCCTTTCCTATAATTACTCCAAAAAAAATTATTCCGACTATCAAAAAAATACCTACCAGATGTTTATTAGGATCTCTCTTCATCTGACACACCTCTAGTTAAAAATGACAATACCCTATTATTAGGCGGATTTTTTAATAAATCTTTTGGATTTCCTTTTGCTGAAAGTGTCTTTATAGAACTATCTAAAAAAATACTGTCTTTTCCGATATTAAACAAAGACGACAACTCGTGGGTTACTACAATGATAGTCGTTCCCAAAATTTTGTTTATCTCCAAAATTAAGTCATCTAGATGTTTTGAACTGACCGGGTCAAGACCAGCCGATGGCTCATCAAAGAAAACAATTTCCGGATCCAAAGCCAAGGCTCTCGCTAAACCTGCCCGTTTACGCATTCCTCCGCTAATTTCTGATGGATAAAAATGCTCAAACCCAGCTAATCCCACCAATGCTAATTTAAACTTTACTATCTCACGAATTTTTTCTGGAGAATAAGAGGTATATTGTTCCAAAGGCAAAGAGATATTTTCAAACAAATTCATTGAACTAAAAAGAGCTCCACTCTGATATAAAACTCCACACTGGGTCGCTAAAAACTCTTTTTGTTTAGCATTATTCGACATAATATCGATTCCGTTTATCAGGATACGTCCACTCAGCGCGGGCAATAATCCAATCAGTGTGCGCAGTAGAGTACTTTTGCCGCACCCGGATCCTCCCATTATTATAAAAATATCCCCTCTTTTTATTTCAAAACACAACTTATTCATAATGACGTTATCGCCATATCCAATACTTAAATTCTGAACTTTAATGATCGGAGAAATCATATTCCTAATCCTTCACAAATCAAGGTAATGATTCCTGTCATGACGATCATCCATACAATCGAGTAAACCACGGCATTCGTAGTCGCTTTACCTACACTTTCGGCATTACGACCGCAAGTCATACCAAAATAACAACCACATAAAGCAATCACCAATCCAAAAACCAATCCATGGAAAATACCCACTAAAAAATTAGCCAAACTGAAGGACATCGTGCAATATCGAACATATTCACTAAGAGGAATTTCCCATAGGAAAACGCATACAAAACAACCTCCTAAAATTCCCATAAAATCTGAAATCAAAACTAAGATCGGCATAGATAACAGTAACGCATTCGTGCGAGGCAATCCCAGAAAATCCACCCGTGAAATGCCCATAGTCCGTAAGGCATCCAGCTCTTCATTAACCTGCATTGTTCCAATGGTCGCTGCATAAGAAGATCCAGTGCGACCTGCCATAATAATTCCCGTCATCACCGCTCCCATAATCCGCACCATGCCTATGGTAACTAAACTTGCGACATATACTTGGGCGCCAAAAGTTTTCAGTTGTAAAGCCCCTACAAAAGCCAAAATTAATCCGACCATAAAACTGATTAAGGAAACAATCATAACAGCTTTAGGACCACAATCTTCCAAAGACAACCAAAAATCTTTTTTTCGATAAACTGATTTACCTGTGATTTGCTGTTCCCAAGCGCCGATCATTTTTACAAAAAAACCCACCCCCAATTTGATACTATGAGCAAGGACAATTCCTTTGGTTCCCCACCTCTCTAACAAACCTTCTTTTGGTAAATTCGACTGTATATTTTTTTGTGGTTTTTCTAGCGCTAACCTCAACAAACAACTCATTTCATCGGGTAGGCCTTTCATTTGCAAATTTGTCGAAGCGGACAACTGACTAAGCCATGAATATAAAGTAACCACCGATTCTTGATTCCAATTGGAAATGCCTCCATTTTTTACTATCAAATACTTTCGTTTCCTCAAAGATTCGATAGCAATGGGTATAGAAAATTTTTTCGTCAAATCCCCGCTTAAAACTATATCTTGTCCGTCAATATCAACTGACATATCTCACCACTCCATCTGGTGAAAATTTATCATAAATCCAAGGAATTGTCAAAAAATCAGCTACAGACCCATCAGCCGATGAACATGTGCCCACACAAAGACAACCCATCGCACTGAAAACATTTCTGATGCAAATACAAGAATTTGCACTACTTATAGGCGGACACTACGCCATCGCCAGATACGGAATACAACACGTCTTCGGAAATTATCGGACACGCCACTATTCCCTGGCTAAAATTATCTAACCATTTTCGCGACTTTACACTCCCATTTTCCGCTGACACAGTAACCAAAATTCCATCAGATGATACCACTATAACGCCATCGCTCGTCAAAATCGGACCAAACCATTCTGTAGGAACTTTCGACCGACCAAACCATCCAAAAGAACTCTCTCTCTCAGATTTAAGAGAGCGAACCCATTTCATTTTTCCATTATCCTTATTTAGACAAACCAGATTTGAAGAAGAATTTATCAAAAAAATACTGTTTCCACTAATAAGAGGAGTTTCCAACCCACCAAAATCTTTCTTCCACACTACATTACCACTTCCGATATCAAATGCTGTAATCTGACGGTTAGCACCAGTGAAATAAACTAAATTGTCTTTTATAACAGGACAGGCCCTTGGATGTGAAAAAGATTCTTCAGCATTTACAAACGAAAACTTGGAAAGCATTGCACTCCAAAGAACAGAACCATTTTCAAGCAGAGAGAACACTTCCCCCGACGGATAGGATAAATAAATAACACCGTCTTTAATCGACACGCCGGCACTTCCTAAGTAGGTTGTATCCATCATCATACCGGAATGAGACCAAAGCAATTTACCATCCCGTATATCTATTACCTGCAAACTGCTATTGTCACAAAGTAGATAAACTTTCTCGTCAGCAATTGTAATTCCATCTCCTTTGCAACAAGCTGGAAGTTTTATTCTCCATAATATCGAACCGTTGACCTCATCGAAAGCAAATGCTTCTGCAAAACTTGACGTGACTATTAATTTCCCGTCACTATAAGATAAAGCACCACCAACTTGTCCGTCCTTTCCTTTTATCGTCGTAGTCCTCTTCCAGATTCCCTTACCACTTTTAGCATCGAAAGCATAAACCAATCCTCCTGCATCGAGACAGAATACCTTCCCTTTGCCCGCCACCACGGAAGATGCTATCTTAAGAGAGTTTGAACATCCGTACTCCATATCACTCGACCATAACAATCGCATTTCTTTACTCAATTTTGTCGAAACCCGATCTAGAACAACTGGAATATCGTCAACATCCTCTCGTGGAATGTCCGAAAGAATTATATCCCTTCTGACCCCTTCCAATGGCTCCTTACTGGAACAACTAACCAAAATCACACCTAAAAACGAAAAAATAATAGCTTTCTTCATTGAAAAATTACCTCCGAACCTGCTTACGTTTTTTACTGACCTTAGCTGACTTGCCTGACTTGGACTTCACGAAGTTATTTTTTCCCTTTTCTCCCTGAGAAGTTTTGTTTTTCTCCTTGCTTCCATCTTCCACAAATCTTTCAGAATCATCTTTATGATTCTTGATATAATTAAGCAACTTAGTGATCCTCTTTTTCAAAGTATCAGGAGCTTCTCTATCATCAACTATTTTCATCAAAAAGCTGATCGCTTTATCATCTTCCCTCTTGTTTGCATAGATCATAGCAATCTTCTCCATTGCCGTAAATCTAAATGGACGATTTTCCTCTGCCAACTTCTCTAAACGTCCCAATAACTTATCCTCTGGCTCTAATCGATATGAAACATACATCAACACTGCCAGGTCACGCCAAACAATATCTACTCCTTTCTTCTCAGACAACTCCAACAGCTGCTTCGCTGCATTTTCAACATCGGTCGTAGTTCCAATTTCACGCCCCACCTTAATAAGGGATATCAATGGAACCAATTCAGAAGGAGCATTCTGCACTAAATTTTCCAAGGAAGCTTTACTTTTCTTATCCTCGATACCACTCATCATTGCCGACGAATAAAGCTCATCGTATAAACTAGTTGTTGCTACTTCTAGACGCTTTTTCTTATCAGAATACCATGCTGAGTACCCCACTATTCCGATAATTATCAAGATAATTGTCCACGAAACAATACTCTGATGTTTCTTTAAAAATTTTAGAATCTCATCGTGTTTCAATTCTTCATTAATTTCATCAAAAATTGAATTCTCTTCTGCTGACAAAGCTTCTCTCCGCTAAACACCACGTTCTGAGTTTAAACTATGTTCGTAATTCTTTCCAGGTCCAATTAACCATTATTTAACCAAGATATAAGATAATATAAGAAAATTCGGAGATAAAAATGTTGAAAAATTTTGGGATTTCCTGTCTTATTCTTCTGTTGCTCGCAAATGGAGATATCGCAAACGCAGATACAGTAACTTACATTTCAGAACCGCCCGGTACAACTATGATAAAAAAGGATGTTATCAATCTGAAAAAGGAAATTAATGCCCTAAACACCACCAATGCACAAGAGATTTATGATTTCCTATCTGCGAGAAAAAAGGATATTACGGACAAAAATCTGTTGGAAATTCATTATGTTTTGATTTCATTTTTGCGAGAACAGTCAAATGTTATTTCCAATAGCAAATTAAAAAAGAAAATCAATTCACTTCTCGAACAGCTAAATTGGATTTACTCAGATCATGCTGGTGAAAAATTTTCAGACAAAGTCACAAATTTGGGGAGGCT
The DNA here is from genome assembly GCA_002393025.1 of Holosporaceae bacterium UBA3830. GTDB lineage: Bacteria > Pseudomonadota > Alphaproteobacteria > UBA3830 > UBA3830 > UBA3830. The sequence continues at coordinate 11,791 of DGIE01000083.1, forward strand.
TTTAAAGTCGGAAATTTTTATACATTTAAGTAGCCAAAAAATGTCCGAATGCCTTGATATTGCGCATAACTTAAGGAAAGTCATAGAGTACAGCAACATCGGCAACGATCTTACTCCGGAAGACGGACCGGATTACTTTAATTCTGATTTTTTTCTGAAAAGAGAGATAGATACCGCAGAGGAAATATATTCGCAAGTCATTGAATTAGAAAATCTTGCTAAAAGCTTCTCCCAAAACAGCGACAAATTTTCGCAACAGCAATTAACCGATAATCTGAAGCGCGCAAATGATTTTATCAATAAACTGAAGTCTACAACTATCGCAGTCGGAAATAAAAAAGTGAAAATTTCTCGAAATATTCGAAAACATCTAAAAAACCTAGCTTCTTCCTCTATCGAAAAATTAATTGAACGAAAAAATCAGATTGAAGATGATTAGAGAAAGAGAAATGTTCTAGTCGCATTTTTTCTTTCTACGCCTTCTTTTTTGGTTTTTTCTATAAATGAAGTACACTAACGCTACAATAAGAAGAGCTAAAGCCCCATATTGAACATACTGCAAATTATTTTTTGCTTTTTCCATCACATCGGCAAATGCATACCCCGCGCCTGCTACAATTACTGCCCATATGAACGCTGCCGGAATATTCAACGCAGAATATTTTAACGGAGGAATATTGGCTGCCCCAATCATAATAGGACTGACATTTCGAATTCCGTAAACAAACCGACACCCGAAAATAAAGGCCGAATCATATTTTCTCAAAAACTCGATTACTCTTTGGGATTTTTCTTTTAGTTTCGGGTAACGATTAATTAGTTCCATTCCGTAGATTCTGCCGACGAAATACAAAACCTGCTCTGTCATCATTGTTCCGAGAAACGCGACAAAAATTACCCATTGTAAAGACATCAATCCTTGTCGACACAGAACCCCAGCAAACAAAACCGCCACTTCTCCTTCGATACACGCACAAAGGAAAACTGCATAATAACCATAAGCTTTTATAAAACTTTCGAACAAAACAATATCTCTTCAGTTACATGGTGCGCCCGGAAGG
>DGIE01000014.1 GCA_002393025.1 Holosporaceae bacterium UBA3830
AGCAGTGCAAGATACCTTGTCTTACAGACTGCATTAAAAATTGAATTTTTCATATTATTTTGATTTTTATATTTATTCCGTTTTATTTAAGGTACGCACATACGCGCACAATTTTATTTGACCTCATTCTTATTTTCTTGTTCAATCATCATAATGAGTTTTGATACCGTTAATGAACTAATGTCATATTTAGCGTATTCAAACTGCACTTGACAACTCTTTATAATTTTAAGAGCCTCTTCTTTGTCAGAGAGGTTCTTATTAACCAAGAATGACTCTCGTTCGGTACCGAATTTATCCACATATACAATATGGGTAACATGTACTAATTCAAGCGCTACAAATTGGGATGTAAAAACATAGTCTAGTGCTGTTTTGCATAAATTGTCGTAATATAGATTATTCGGATAATTTAGGCTGTATGTTTTGGCTATTTCTCCTTGCCGATCTCCAGTCTGCATTATATAATTAAAGTAATCTTTTATAGGTACATACCACATAGATATTTCTACTGCCGGATAGTCTGGACTATACTTAAATTGGAGGTAGGTATCTATGGTTATGTTTTTTATTCCACGTACTATATCACCTGTGTTTAAAATTGTAACATCCGTATGATCATAGATGGCACTGCCCGATGATTTCCAATCATTAAAAGCAACTTGAAATGTGGGTTGTTGTTGTTCGATATTCAGGTTCATTTGTCGCTTATTAATCTGGTATTGCAAAAAAGTGAAAGCACAAGTGACAAGCGTCAATATTACCGTTGCCACTTCGCTTGCAATTTTCCATCTGCTGTTTTTTTCTGTCTGCATATTGATTTTTATATTTTTTTCAATTATCTATAGACTTTTTCAATTTTTTCTCTATAATTTTTAAAAAGAGATAAAATTATGAGGAAAATTAAAAATGTTTTTAAAAATTTGTTGGTGTTAGTAGTAGCACACGGAATGACAAAATTATTATTGGCGTTTTTGCCATTTTGGGGCTTTAGTATTTTATGTTACATTATTATTAGTATCTTTATTCATTGCATAGTTCATTATTATATGGACTAAGCAATGGTTATCCTTTTGTATGATACACCTTTATTATCACTACTATATACACGTGTACGAGCGTGTTTTTTTTGAGACCATAGGACAACCTAATGCCCTATACTCTATAGTTTTTTCAGTCTAAATAGGCATTATAACGAGCTTTTTTATACTCACTTTGAAGTATTGCAATTGACTCACCATCATTAATGCCTAAACTATTTGCCAAATAGCATATATCTTGGAGATTGAGCCCCAACTCAAAACCTAAATAGTCTTCGTGACTCACACAATTTTCGCGATTTATCCATACTTGTTTCATTATAGGTGGCATTTTCGCCGTTAAATCAACCATGGGAACATCTAAAATCGCAGCAACATTTCCGATTTTCATGTATACATCATTTTCGGCCGGCACCCATAATGAGCTACGCTTATTAAGTTCTTCCTCGTTCATGCGCTTTGGCTCGGCAACCGTTTCTTTGTCTGTTTGATTGCATTTTAGCCAATTAAAAAATCTTTTACACATATGCATTTAATTTTATGTTTACTCTTTGTCCCTATTTCTTTTCAAACTTTCCAATACTTCCCATGCAATTTGTCGCAAGGAAACATAAACCGGATTTTGATTAAATACTATATCCTTCCCGTTGACACGAACGCGGAGTGACTTAGAATCACGGAATAGCGCATAATAATCTGGTAAAGAACGTGATAGATTCCCCTCTGATTCTGCAACTGATTCTATAATTTGTTTTCTATTAAGCGTAACATCTCTAAAAGCGTGTATCGGTTGATTATACCAACTATCGAATGATTTCCATTTGATTTGTTTCGCGGAATCCAACAATGGGAATAAGTTGTACTCTCCGTTCTCATTTATTTCTTTACGAATCAACCCATCGTATTCTTCATTTGATTGCTCAATAACTTGATTCGGTAATCTGCTTGGATCTTCGGATCTTACGCTGAAATGATGAGGAATACCAGTCCTATCGAATGCAGAATCTGCGAACACATTTCCATCGCCTTGCGTAAGATGCCACAACGAACACCCATCGTTATTATTAAGCAAGTTACATAATGTGATCGCAATCAAGGGCGCAAAGAAGTAACTTCCCTCATCGAATAATTGACATAATGATTTTAATGCGATTATTTGTTCGTTAAACACCTTTTGATACTCAGCCTTTTCACGTTGTATTGGCGTCCCATAAAAGTTTGCGATATGAGTTAGCGGCTTTTGTTGTAATTCATGTTCTAGTAATCCAAAATAGGAGTGAATATATTCTTTCTTTTCGGAGCCTTTATTGTTAATGCTTTTAAAATATTCTGATTTAAAACCAACAGGCTCACTAATATCAAATATAGCTCTTAAGTAATTGCAAAAACCGAAGTTTCTTAGACTATGGACCGGAATAACTAAACAATCACTATTAATATCTTCTTTACCCCAATAAGCATGATCAAACCGAGTGGATGAATAAATGATGCCATCAAATCCATCCTCAGCAAACTTACGTATACCCTTGTTGCATTCGTAATGTTCCCAATCGGCATCTGCCATACGTTTTTTCCCATCTGTAGTTTCTACTTCGTGATATTTTGCCAAAGACATAGCCCACAAAAGTTTAGCGGCAACTTTCTCTTTTGACCAGTCTGCTGAATATGAATGATCCCATTTTGCTATATCATTTAGCATTTTCTTTTTATCCTCACCATATGCGGATAATAGTGTCTCTGTCAGTTCATCTGCGATTTCTAAGATTGAATCAACGTACTTAATATTATCGGCTTTTAATCTATGTAGTTGAGAACGACGAATCATTTCATCAATGACGGCATGTAATATCAACTGCGGAAGAATATACTCTGGTTTAAAGGAATCAGTATCTCGCTTAACCTTTAAGGAACATGCGATAATCAGAGGAATCATTCGTAAGTACGATTTCGCAGCGGATTCGCGTTCTTCAGTAGAAATATTAGCAAAAGAGCGACGCAAACGTAGATCCAATAGAGTGATTTTTTGCTTGACTTGTAAGCGCGAGGCATATAGTGTCTCAATAGGTGATCTGCGTGTTTCCTCCCATGAGGTAAACATGTTCTTTGTTAAATACAGACTCGGAAAACCCAACACGCTAAATCTCGCAGTCTTCACAAGTCCTCGCAGTTCAAATGGCGTGTGAAACATTTCTCTTGCTTTAGTCAATGGAGCATCGCTAATACGTGTGCGGTAATAGTCCTGGTGATCTGGTTCGATAACATGTATAGTCGTGAAAACGCCATCATTCCACAAAGAACGTGTCAGATCCAAACTTTCTGCAATACGGCCAACTAAATTGGTAAGAAGAATATTTCCAATCTTGTTTTCAAGAGATGTTGTATCTATCTGAGAAAAATCAATAGCTGGCATATTCTTGTCATATAGGAATACCCTCCCCGTCGTCGCTGCATGATATTGCTCAAAGACACCGTGCAGCCGCTGACGAACATCTACAGGTCCATTGATAGAGTCTTGACATATATTCTCCACCAATGCAACCAACTCCTCTTGAGTAATTCTATTCTCAGGAATCGTGTTCGTGCTATGTTTTGTCTTTTTGGACATGTCGCTTTATCGACTTTATTTCATTTTATTTAAGAGCTCGCGCAATTCTTTCAAACGAGGCTCTAAAAAACTTTTGTTCTTTTGATAGTATTTCTTGATTTCTTCAATTCCTCCCTTTTGATCTTCCGAAAAGAGAGTCTGTGCTTTTACAAGAAAACTATCCGGATTTGGTGCTTCGTCAAATAATACATGTAGCAATAGTATAGTCAAGTCCAAATTTCGATGAAGCGGTAACTCCTCAGACTGCGGACTCCATCTTTTTCTCTTTCGCCACACTTTCATTGATAATTCGTTGTTATCCCACTGAGCATAACCAATACTTAATGCTTTGGCATCTGTATTGTTTCTATACATACCATCTACCTTGTCATAGTCATTAACTGACACCAACGGCTTATGACTCAAATGTTTTGGCGATTTCATAACTTTTTGCCCTATTATTGTGTCGGGCACAACTATCATTATGTTAGTATTTTTCAGTTTCTCTCATTCGCATCTCATTCGCATCCTGTACGTCCGTGTACTGTACTTGGTCCTTTTCTCACTCAGCGTATGTTGAGCATATGTTACGCGTATGTTGCGCTGCGTTTCGTAATCTTTGCGTATCCCTTGCGTATCCCTAGCGTATCCCTTGCGATTTTTTCGGTGACACTCTGGCACTTTGGCACTTTTGTTTTTTGAGTGAGATTTTTGGGATTTTTGAGACTTTCGTCTTTAAACTGCTATCTTCCATCTACTTACAAAGTCTCATCAAAATCTCATCGTCTCAAATTCTCACCTCAAAATCTCATAAATCTCATTACTCTCACCTCAACCCTGTATCTTTTTTTTCTCTCCCAGCCTGTATCTTTTTTTTCTCTCCCAGCCTGTATCTTTTTTCTTCCACACCCTGTATCTTTTTCTCCCAACCTGTTCCTTTTCGGACTAAGCTTGTTCCTTTTTTGACTCCAAAGGGAACAACCCTCACATCTAGCTTGTGTCTTTGTACTATGCTTGTATAAATTTGCTTGTCTATTTTTTATACATGCTTGTCTATTTTTTAAATTCGACTTATTCCTTTTCGCCCTAAGCTTGTACAAATTTGCTTGTCTATTTTATGCTTTTCAAAAATTGCGGGTTAGCAATTTTGCATAAAAACTGTTTTCTTCCGCGTAGCGCGTTTTCTTCAAGTAATCTATCAGTGGCAATTCATTGGTACTGATAAGTGGAATGGATGTGAAAGCTATCCGGATGCTTGTATACATGTAGTTTCACCAGCTATTCCACTAAGTTGCGCTCCGCAACTGTAGATTACGCGTTTTCGATTATCTTCTTTCTTCACCCTCATCCGTGTCGGGCACAACTATTTTTGTTTATTTTGTCTCTCGGTCTTGTGCCGCTCATCTCCCGCTCTTCGGTCGGTGGCACAATTGGCACACTTGGCACTCCCTCGTGCGCAGTTTTATTGATATTTTTTGACTCTTTTTATTTAGTCTTTTTCTCTTTTTTGACATCATGATTCCATAAATAAAAAAGCGACTATTCGCTTTCGGAATAATCGCTTGAAGGTTGTCGTATTAGACGAGTGAGCTTATTTCTTCTTGGGTAGAGTTTTCTTTTCTTCTGATTTCAGTCGTCTCTCAACTTTATTCACGTCCTCTGCCGGTTGAAGCCGTGTAGGTTCAATGCCCCTGCTTCTTAACATTTCGCGCACTGCAATATTATTGTCCACATGTTCACGCGTTATTGGGTTTAAACCATGCAAGTTCTTTTGCTCTACATTGGTGCTCGTCATCTCTGCCGCTAAGTCTTTTGCCTTAATGCCAATAGTCGGTAACACATCCGCCAACGGCTTACTCTGTTTTTCCAAACCGAACTTAGTTTTTAAGTCCTTTGTTGGCATTCCAAACAAAGCGGAGTCACCCTTCGATCGCATAATTGCAAAGCCCTTATCGTCCACGCCATGCTCATATACAACTTTCGACAAACGGCTCTCTGTCTCGCGCAGTTTCTTGCGTGCCAAGACTCGTTCCGACTCCAATATGCGTTGTTGTACCAGCTCGGCTCGACGCGTCTGGACGGCGAAATAGTTTTGAGCAAAAGCAATCTCTTGCTTGCGAGGGTCTCCGTTTTGAGCAATAAGGTAACACGCATAGCGGGTAAGCAAAATATCCTCGATAGAGCGTTGTGAACCACTACCAAGACTGACCATTTTGTTGACGCCAACGAAATGGTCCAATTCCCTTTCTCCAGCGGAAATGCAAGACTCTTTCGCTTTCTCAATAGCCTTCGAAAAATTGCGCCAATCAGTGTAGCCCAGTAGCGGACAAATACTACGCGCACTCCAGCACTCTACGTTGTTAACCTTCGTTGCAGCTTGCTCAAACTTTTCAAACAATGCTAAAATCTCTTCACCTTTCATACTCTTGCAGACGTTTTAAAAACACTGCAAAGGTACTAAAAATTTCTGACATG
>DGIE01000015.1:0-22372 GCA_002393025.1 Holosporaceae bacterium UBA3830
TTCAACATCGATACAACTACAGGCATGTCCGCTCCACCAATTGGAACAATAAAGGTAATTCCGAAAATCAAAGACAGTACGGATGTGACAACAAAGTACAGACTGTCTTCAGTAAGAATGAAACCTATGATCGATATTACTATCAGTGCCAATAACGCAGAATTAAAAGCCAACGGAATGGCTCTCCCTTTGTAAATTCCCTTCAATTTCAGGAAAGCAATCACGGATCCGGTAAAAGTCACCGCTCCGATCGCTCCGCCTAATCCTATTTCGAATAAACTCGACGTAAGAATGCGTCCTGCACTGTCGCATATTCCGAACAATTTCGGAGAAAAACAAGCGGCAAAATCAATTAATAGAGCGGACAAACCGACCAAACTGTGAAACCCCGCAACCATCTCCGGTAACTGAGTCATGGAAACTTTTTTAGCAATAAAAATCCCGATACCTCCGCCAACGATCATTGCCAATAAAACCAGTCCAATGTTTGATGTCGAAATAAAAGCCGCAAAACAGGCCAAAACCATACCGAAAATACCAAACAGATTTCCACACCGAGAACTACTCGCTGATGACAATCCTTTCAACGCGAAAATGAAGCATACCGCTGCGATTAAATAGAGAACATTCACCATTTACGACAATCCTTCTTCACTTTTTTTGAAACATTTTTAACATTCTGTGCGTGACCAAAAACCCGCCGAAAATATTGATCGAAGCCAACAGCACAGCAAAAAATCCGAAAATTTTTGAGCTTGAAAATACACTGCCGGACGCGGCAAATATCGCACCTATGATAATGACACTGGAAATAGCGTTAGTAACAGACATCAACGGGGCATGCAAAGCCGGCGTTACCTTCCAAACTACATAGTATCCGACAAAACAAGCGAGAATAAACACCGTTATACTATGCAAACTCTCGGTCGGAACTTGAAACAAACCTTGGATAAATTCCATCCTGTAAACATCCTTTGCTTTACAAAAATCGTCGTGAGTATATCAGAAAAAATTAACTTTCTATAGATAAAAATTTGTCAGCATCAATTGCCGCCTTGCACCCTTGCCCTGCCGAAACTATTGCCTGCCGATAAATCGGATCACAAACATCTCCTGCAGCGAATACCCCTCGCACCGAAGTTCTGGTCCCGCTGACAACGATATAGCCAGCCTCGTCCAAATCTAATTTTCCGCTAAAAATTGCGGTTGCAGGAGCATGTCCTATGGCGACAAAAATTCCGTCCAGATCAATTTTTCTCAGCTCTCCGTTATTTTCGAGCAACACCCCCGTGACTTTTTTCTCATCGCCCAAAATTTCCGCAACTCTACTATTCCAAATGACCTCAATCTTCGAATTCTCCATCAATCTGGTCTGCATAATTTTCTCAGCTTTTAAAGAATCTCTGCGATGAATCAAAAAAACTTTGCTAGCGAAATTCGTTAAGTAGATGGCTTCCTCGACGGCTGCATTCCCTCCGCCGATAACAGCCACGACTTTGTTTTTAAAGAAAAATCCGTCACAGGTAGCACATGCAGAAACGCCTTTGTTTTTATATTTATTTTCGCTCTCTAATCCAAGCCATTTTGCATTAGCTCCAGTTGCCACAATGACTGACCGACTTTCGTAGACAACGCTTGATTCTCCCTTGCAGATAAAAGGCCTGTTTGAAAAATCAACGGATTCAATTACATCATATTCTATCTCAACCCCTAAGTTTTCAGCCTGTTGCCTCATTTGCATCATGAGTTGAGGTCCAGTAATCTTTTCGGAAAATCCAGGATAATTTTCTATAAACGAAGTAATTGTAAGCTGACCGCCATCCTGATTTCCTGTGACTAATTTTACTTTGTATCCTGCTCTTACTGCATAGATCGCCGCTGTATATCCTGCCGGACCGCTTCCTATAACTAAAACATCGACCATCAAATCAACTCCCGTTACACAAACCGATCATATCAAGTTATTTTGATAAATGAAATGCTAAGAAAAGATAGCAATACCGCTAAAAAGCCGTCCAATAACGATAAGGAGAAAGAAACATAGAAACAACCTCATAACAGTATCAACTATCCGAACCTATTATATAATTTCGAACTTTTTCTTTGTCAATATCTAATTCACAACCTCTCACAAAAATAAACTAAATTCTCACACGAACAAGCTCATTTAGATAAAAAATCAACTTATTCCTGGTAACTTTGTGCTGAACCTTCTGTATCAATTAATATAAGAAATTTCGAGTCCCATTTATTAGTTTTTTATATTTTAATTTCTGCCACAACTATCTCACTATCAGTTACAAACACAATCTTCGTGCTTCCCAGTAAAATTACGGGATTCCTTTAATTTTTACAGTATTTTCGGAAATTCGAGCAAAACTTTTTTGCATTCAAAACTTTTTACAAGACTATTTACAAAAATGTGCATCGCTTCATTAAGAGGAACTTCCCCCTTTTCAATCCTTACTGGATAAACAATAATGCGAGCCAATCTCCTTTTTATTTCCGGAGACAACTCGACAAATCGAGAATTTTTCAATCCTTTCATCTCTTCCAACACAAATTTATCTGCTATTGGACGAAATGGTTCGATTAAATCATCAACTAGTGGCATAGTATTAGTTTTTGAACAATGTTTTATTCCTAAGAAAGGAAGCAATCCCGCTCCGACAACAGATCGTGCCACCATGGATCGCAAAACTATGTAAGAATAATTCAATAAAATATTAATATCGATTTTTTCACGATCTCGTACAAAATCATTTCCAAACAATTCCTTAAAATATATGCGTGCAGCCTGAGCTTCGTTATTTTTTGAATCATCGCTTAATGTTGTTTTTGATAACTGCTTTAATCTCTGCACTGCACCATTTTCCGGGTCCAGATCCTCTAATACCGAAGCCTGGTTGTTAATTTTTTGCGTAATAATCATCTTCCATAAATTTTTTTTCAATGGAACAGAGGCCATAATCTGCCAATTTATCCTCTGAGAAATCAGCCAGTGTCCCTGACATGATAATGTTATTGCACTGGGATTATATTTCTTATCGCAAAAGATAATATTCCCCCCACTCTCACATATAGAAATCAGAGAATTTTTTGAGAAAATCGTATCATGCGCAGACACAACAATTGATAAAACCATGTCCAACGGAACTTGCTTCTGCTCGGCCTTATTCATAATACACAAAAAACCATGCTTCACTGATAAACTGAATCCATCAGAGCTTATTTCTATAATTTGTTTATCCATTTTTCTTTTTCCTTCTGACTTAGTCTTAGCCCGGTTTGTATTGTACCAAAAAAACTATAATATGGTTACAATAAAACTCATCCGTTGACACTACTTCATTTCGAAACGAGAAATTTAATTGGAATTATAGCTTAAAATATCGACTACTTCTTGGTCTCTCTTTTCATCACCTCAACCATCGTATCCACGCACTTGTCCCAAGAAAATTTTCGGGTACGTTCCAACCCTTTTTCGCTGTTCGCTTTTCTCAACTTAGGATTAAAATAGTATTTCTCATATGCTTCAATATGCTGTTGATCGCTGTTCCAGTTTATTAAAATGCCTGCATCGCCGACAACCTCCGGCAAAGACGAGTTATTCGAGGTAATTACAGGACATCCACAACTCATTGCTTCCAGCGGAGGCAACCCGAATCCTTCGTACATGGAGGTATAGGTGAACCACTCTGCGCCACTATATAGCGCCGGCAAATCCTCATCGTCAATATATCCTGCTTTTATTATTTTATTTTTATATTCACCAAAACCTTCAATATCTCTATACAGTTTTTCAAGAAATGAACTTAAATTACCTCCTCCTAACACAAAAACCATATCCTCAATGTCGTTCTTTTTCAAAAATTCGACAAAAGTACAGGCGGTCCGTTGCAAATTCTTCCGTGGATCCGGAGAACAAAGGCTGAATACATACTTCATGCCTTTCGGAATATTATACTTTTCCTTCACTGTTTCTATATGCATCAAACTCGGTCTGAAATGCTCATCACACGCCAGCAATGTAGTCGTAATCTTATTAGGATCTATTTGAGGGTAATGCTTCAGGAAATCCTTCCTGGTATACTCCGAATTTGTAAAATAATAATCGTCATGGTTCAATGTCTTACATAAATCATACAACCAGTTTCCGGGTTTCCAATCTCTTGCTTTATATTCCGGAAGTAACAATGGTATTAAATCATGCAAAATCACAAACTTCTTAGTTTTAACTTGATTGGGAATTAGATAAGCCGAAGATAAAAAAGCATCATATTCCCCGAAATTACACTTTGGTCTTAAGGCGGATACCAACTTAAAAATGGGGGAAAAGACTGCCTCAACTAATCCGAACAAAATATTTTCTAAACGATGATTTTTCACGGATGCGATTTTTTTTAGAAATTTTATCTTACTGTAAAACTCAAAAAATTTGCTTTCATTTATTTTAAAGTCAAACCGTGCCTGCGGAATTTCTTTGTCCAACACGTGCTCGATACAATGAAAATCTGACGGTTTACAAGTCAAACTGAGATCAACATCTGTTCTCTCCCAAAGTTTTTTCAACACGTTCAAAGTGACAAAAAAAACGCCACTACGCAAACCACTTTTTTTTAAACCATTTTTCAGAAGAGTAACGTCGTACACCAGCTTCAATTTTCCCTGAGCCATCTCACAAACTCATTTCCACTTTTCTAAAATCCAAGACGAAGAATTTGCTTTGTTCTCTCCACCAACACCGAATTCTAATTTGACACTATACTTTTCACAGACCGGACCCTCCGGAATATTCATCTTAGTACGATCTCCTCCATTTGCAAATATCAACTCATCATTAGGGTATTTTTCTCGAGCCAATCGAATTCCATCACTTGCTGAACCGTCATCATCATTAAATCCAAAAGCTTCAACTACCCCTTTGATATTTTCACAAATTGTCTGCCGGGTTTTGAATTCCATAAAATTTTTTCCTTTTTTTCTGCAAAGCCAAGCGTCTGAATTCAGTAAAAGAATAACCCCATCTGACTTACTTGCAGCATCTTTAATCATACCGATATGTCCCTCGTGAATAGGGTCAAAACCTCCGCTAACTATATAATATTTGCTCATGTCTCTCCTCTTTAATTTAACAAATCGTCACATCAAATTGCAAACCTGTATCATTGCGACACAACACTCTTAGCCTTTATTTCTTTTTCAAGAATCTCAAAGTATCTTCAGGTCCGTCTACTGCTACGACTTCAGCATTGCCAAGCTTCAGCAAAGCTTGAGCCAAGCTGTAGTCATTTCCCCCTTCTTTGGTACGATCCCCGATAAAGAAAATCTTAGCACATGGATACTTTTCTCGTACCTTCGCTGCAACTTGTTCTTTCCCGAGTCCGTGAGGAACTATATCTATGCTGATATTTCCTCCGACAGAGATATCATACTGTGGGTATAACTCCGATAACTCCTTTGCTATGCGAACGCGCTCCTGATGTTGGTCATCCCATTTTTTGTAAGCGTTGCGCTGATCGTGGGAACAATTACGTCCCAACACACTGAAATTCAGCATTCCTTGTCTACGCTCAATATAGTTATCGAACAGTTGTCCCTCATATTTCGTATTTTTCCGATAGTTTTCCAGGCGTCCTAATAAATCCGCCCCCGGGTTGAAATCATTTTTATAGATTAATTTATCCTTGACATAAAACTCGTTTCCCATGGAGCAAAACAAACCAGCGATCTCATCCAAAATAAATTTTGGCATTTGTTCGCGTACTTTTTTCAGATCCGATCCAGAAACCACATAGAAAATATTTTTCCGTATAAAATCTAAAAAGATCCCGGCAAAATCATCTGTCATCGGCAGGCGGGCAGGAGTCAAAGTCCCATCCATATCTGCCAAAAAAACATTTTGGTCTCTTCCATAAATGTCCTGATACCGAACTATATCGCTTTCATCGAGAACATCTCCCAACTGAATCTCTCTCACCCGCAGCTGTTTGTTACCAGCATTCCTTAGCCGGTGAATCGCTCCTACGGGAATTTCAACCGTCTGCCCCTCCGCATAAACTGCAACATTCTCTCCAACCGTTACCTCGGCAGAACCTTCGAGTATCTCCCACTTCTCGGAACGATATTTGTGGGACTGTAACGATAAACACCCACCCACATTAACTGAAATTGTTTTCTTGATAAAATTCTCACCAACTTCTTCGACTCTCCACCATCCCCATGGACGCTCGCCTTTCTCTCCGAGCTCATAATTATTCATTTAATATCCTCAATATTCAATGAGGTAAATATACCTCATATTAAATTCTGTTTCTACAAATTTTTGATGTTTTAACAATGCTCTTTGTTCTTCTGTACATAGAATTTTCAAATTCACTATTTGGTTAAGAAAACTCAACTATGCTAAAATAGCCTGCAAAAGGGAGAGATTAAATTGTTCAATTCATTTTCTGAAAAAATTTCCGGAATTTTTGACAAACTAAGGCGCAGTGGGGTATTGAAAGAAGAAGACGTTGATATGGCTCTGAGGGAAATCCGAATAGCTTTGTTGGAGGCGGATGTCTCATTAGATATCGCAAGAAAATTTATCTCTGAGGTCAAGGAAAGGGCTATTGGACAGAATGTGTTAAAATCGGTTTCTCCAGGACAGATGGTTATTAAAATAGTTTACGATTACATCGTTGAACTTTTGGGAAAATCAGATCCGATTAACCTGAATAAGTCCCCTTATAAAATTATGTTAGTTGGATTACAAGGAGCAGGTAAAACTACTACTGCAGCTAAACTTGCAAACTTCTTTTCTAAAAAAAACAAGAAAGTTTTATTAGCTTCGACTGATATATACCGTCCTGCAGCGATTGACCAATTAAAAATTCTATCCAGTAAAGTTAAAAATGCCGTTTTTTTGCAAAATGAGAAAGATAAAGATCTTTCAGCAGCAGAAATAGCAAGAAACGCTCTAAAAAATTTACAAGAAACTGAATCAAACGTCCTAATTATCGATACGGCAGGTCGCTTACAGATCGATGAAGTAAAAATGGATGAATTAGTTGAACTTGAAAAAATTATAAAACCGGATGAGATAATTTTAGTATCGAATATCATGACGGGGCAGGAATCTTTCAACGTCGCTAAGCGTTTTTCTGAAGTTTTAAATATTGGCGGAATTATTCTTACTCAGGTTGATGGAGATGCTAGAGGTGGCGTTGCCCTTTCCATGAAATCTGTTACGAATTGTCCGATTAGATTCTTGTGTGTCGGAGAAAAATTGGAAGATATCGAGCAATTTAACGCTGAACGAATCGCAAGTCGCATGTTGGATATGGGAGATATCGTTTCTCTTGTCGAAAAAGCTCAAGAAAATTTTTCTCAGGAAGAAGCTTTTGCTGATTTAAAAAAAATGCAGAGCGGAGTTTTTACTTTTGATGATCTTGCGTCCCAAATGGAAAGAATGTCCAAAATGGGCGGACTGAAAATGATCATAAAAATGCTTCCACAAAGCAAACAAATTCAGGACTTAATGGATGCTCAGGGATTATCAGATAAGACCATTGTAAAAAGTTTGGCTATCATAAAATCCATGACCAAAAAAGAAAAAGTGAATTATAAACTACTGAATGGTTCACGAAAGAAAAGAATTGCGAAGGGATCCGGAACAACAATTCAGGAAGTTAATAAGCTAATTAAGCAGTATGAAAATGCGTTAACCATCTTTAAACGAATTAAAAAAGGTGGCGGCTTTTCGAAGTTGTTTGGAATGATGAGATAGGAAATGAAGCAGTCAATGAAGTTCTTTGATGATATAGAAAGACTGCGCGGTTTTGCGTGTATTCTGGTTTTGCTTCAGCACTTGATCTGGATTTGCCCTTATTATTTTGTGATTGGCATCGTACCAAACTGGCTCTCGATCGGGAGTGGTGCGGTGCATATTTTTTTCGCAATTTCGGGTTTTGTTATCACTTATTCGTTATCGAATAAATTAGAGAATTTAAACGGGAACTTTTTGGATGACCTGAAAAATTCTAGAGATTGGATTTCAAAATTTTATTTAAAAAGATTCTTCAGAATTTTTCCGTTAGTCTTTGCTATAACGATCATTTGTGGAATCTATTTGCAAATGAACGAAGCAAAAACAGACTGGCATTTAGCATTGTTGAGAAGTCCACTGGAAATTTTAGTTGGGACCTTTAACAATTCTGTCGAAGCTTTTGTATCCAAAGATGTTATCTATGTTTCGGGTATGGGACCCTTTTGGACTTTAGCTGTTGAATCCCAATTTTATGTGCTGTGGCCATTGGTTTTAATCTTATGCAGAAATAATAATCAGAGAGCGATTGTTTCTCTATCACTGGGATTAATATTCGCACTATTTATCACTCCGCTAAGTAATCTTTGTTTAGGTGACCATTACTATTGGACATCAAATAATGTCTCCGAGTTATTTTTAGGATCGTTTTTGGCTTACTTGTACAAAAGTGGTTTTAAAATTAATTTATCAAAAGTAGAAGCAAGCCTTTTTGCGTTATTTTTAATGTTTGCAATCTGGTTTTATCCCTCCGTACTTCGAGATATCGACAAAGTCTTTTACGGAAAGATCATGGAAACGGTTGTTTCTGTTTTGCTTGTAATGTTATGCGTGTTTTGCGAAAAAAGTTTGAGTTTTTCCGGGCTTAACAAGATATTTAATTATCTGGGACGACGTTCATTTTCATTTTATTCAATACAGCTAACTCTGGCAAACATTGTACTGTGGTTTACAAATTCAATTTATTTTCCAAAAGAAAGTCTATCTAAAAATGAATTTTTCTTTTATCAATTTTTAATTTTTCTGGGTATCTTGTTGGTAAGCACAGAATTGTTGTATAGATTTATAGAGAGACCATGTAGGCGGCTGATGTGCTGACTCGGTTTTCAAGTTAGGAGGAGAAAATGAAAAGAAACGTAACGTTACTTGTTGGTTTGAATTTTTTGTTATTCGGATGCACTGGTCCAGCGTACGAGAGTGATTCTGTGCACCTAATAAGAGTTGCTCAAAAAGCAAGGAACAGCAGTAATCCAGAGGCTGCATTAAACTTCTACAAACGAGCGAAAGAACTTGACCCCGATAATGGTCAGATATATCTGGGTATTAGCGAAGCCTATACAGACATGAAACTACTGGACGCCGCAACTGAATATCTTAAGATGGCGGAAAATTATGGAGCTTCTGAAGACAAGATCTGCTATCTTCGTGGAAAAATCTACTTACTGTCTGGCAGATTAGATCTCGCCGAAAAGGAGTTTTCAAAATTTGAAACTGCCGATTCTCTGAATGCTATGGGGGCAATTTATGATAACAAACGTCAACACGAAAAAGCTCAAAAGTTTTATAAACAAGTAATAGCAAAAGAACCCAGTTATATAGATGCATACAACAACTTGGGATTGTCGTTGCTTTTACAGAATAAATTCAAAGAGGCAATCTTTTATCTGGA
The DNA here is from genome assembly GCA_002393025.1 of Holosporaceae bacterium UBA3830. Taxonomy (GTDB): domain Bacteria; phylum Pseudomonadota; class Alphaproteobacteria; order UBA3830; family UBA3830; genus UBA3830. The sequence continues at coordinate 9,477 of DGIE01000015.1, forward strand.
GAATGCCTGCTCATTTCCCGACGCAAATAGAAATTATCGAAGCAATTTAGCTTTGGCCTATGGGCTGAGTGGTAATATGAGGAAAGCTCGCGAAGTCTACGCAAAGGACTACGAAGACGAAGGACTCGAAGAGAGAATGGCCAATCTTGAAGATATACTTGCGGATAGGCAACGTCAGTGAATTTTTTTCCTACAGCACTGCTTTCTTTATCAATCCAGTTAAATAGAGAGAGCCTGTGACAACAATTAGGTCATTGTCTTTTGCTTTTTCAGCTGCTTGTCTTAATACGGCAATCGGACATTTTGAGGAAAATTCTGCAACAGACTTTACCTTCTCGGAGTAGTCCTCCACCGGCAAAGTTTTTACGGGGGTTTCCGTTAGACAAATGTGAGAATTTTTTATCGAATTCAATATTTCGACCATTTGGTCTGAATTTTTGTCAGAACAGATACCAACAACAAAATAAACATTTTCAAATTCAAAATTTTTCAAAATTTCCAATAAACTTTGAACTCCTTGCGGATTGTGATCCCCTGATAAAAAAATATCTCTGTTCTTGTATCTAATTTTTTCCATACGACACGGCCAATTTACATATTCCAACGCTGAAAGGTATTTTTCATAATTTGGTATCAGATATTTGAAAATTTCCACAGCCAAACTTGTATTTTCTACGGCACGTTTTCCAAGTAGATTTAATTTATAATCTATATCATTTATGCTTATATAATACTCTGGATATTTATTCCTACGGACAGAATGAGTTAACTTCGGAGCTTCAAAAAATCGAGCATTTTTCTTTATCAAACTTTCCAAATATACTGCTGAAATTTCTTTCGGAAATTTAGTATGAAATACGATGTTATTTTTCCGGATAATTCCAAACTTATTTTTGGCAATCGATTTTAAATTTTTCCCAAGAATATTTTCATGTTCTATTCCGAGACGAGTTATGACACTAATATCGTGATCAATAGCATTAGTAGCGTCCAAAGTACCCCCGAGCCCTATCTCAAAAATTGCAAAATCAATTTGTTTTTCAAAATAGAAATAATAAGCCGCAATCAAAGTAAGATATTCAAAAAAGCTGAGACAAAAGTTTGATAATTTCTCATGAATAATTTTAAAAATTCGAGAAAAATCTTCATCAGAAATATCAATTCCGTTGAATTTTATTCTCTCATTAACTTTTACGATATGAGGAGATGAAAAAAAACCGACATTTTTTCCTGAGGCAATCAACAAAGTTTGCAGCGTCACACAGGTCGTACCTTTTCCATTCGTACCAGTCACCAAAATTACTTTTTGTGATGGAAAATTTATGTCTAAAATCTTCAAACACCTCTTAATAACATTCGGAGTGTGATATTTTCCCTGTTTTTCCAAAAAACTTAAAACTTCTCGCATAGATATCTCCGTTTTCCAGTGCTATTCTATAGTGGTTTCGTTATGGAGAAAATAACTATGAAAAAATTATTCGGAACTGATGGTATACGGGGTGTTGCGAACACTTATCCTCTAACCATCGATATGTGTCAAAAATTAGCACGAGCAGTCTATAAAAAATTCTTGAGTCACGATTTAAAAAGAAAAATTGTTTTCATCGGAAAAGACACTCGTATCTCCGGAGATATTTTTGAACATGCTCTAGCTGCTGAATTTTGTGCAATGGGAGTGGACACAAAACTACTGGGAATTATCCCTACCCCAGCAGTTTCAATATTGACTAGAAAACTCGGGGCCGATTTGGGAATTATGATTTCCGCTTCTCATAATCCATACAACGATAACGGAATAAAATTATTCAATTCTCTCGGGCTGAAGTTGAGCGATGAAGAAGAAATCGAGTTAGAAGATTTTATTTTTAATAATAATGAAAATTATAATGTATTGAACGATAAATTTGGACGAGTACTGCATGATCATACGACATACAAGATATATCAAGATGAATTTGAAAGAGTTTTTTCTTTCGATAAAGAAATTACAAATAAGCTGAATATCGTAATTGATTCTTCTAATGGAGCTTTATCAAAAATTGCCCCACATGTCTTTCGAAATTTGGGATTCAATGTAGTTAGCTTATTCGACAATCCAAACGGTATAAATATCAACGATAATTGTGGGGTAACTCATCCTGAAGTTCTATCTCGCGCAGTTATAAACAATGATGCTGATTTTGGAATTGCTTTCGACGGAGATGGAGATCGCGTTTTAATTTGCGATGAGAAAGGGCAATGTCTGAACGGAGAAGATATTCTTGCAATTCTATCTTTGGAGGGAAACCATAAAGAAATCGTCTCTACAATCATGGCAAATTTCGGTTTTGAAAAATACTTGGAACGCCGAAAAATAAAATTAACAAAAACCAATGTCGGTGATAGATATATCTCGGAATATCTGAGATACAACTCCGCGGATTTGGGAGGAGAGCCTTCGGGACATATCATAATAAAATCGCATGCTCTGACTGGAGATGGATTGTTCTCGGGATTAAAGGCTATCGAAATGATGTTACGCAGTGGGAAGAATTTTAGCGAATTACGATTGTTTGATCCGAGCCTATCGATAAATAAAAATATAAGGGTGAAAGATAAATCAATTATAGAAAATGAGAAAATCAAAAGCGTTATCGAAAATTGTAAAAAGGAATTGGAAAATAATGGTAAATTGATAGTAAGACCTTCCGGAACAGAACCACTAATTCGATTAACAGCGGAGGGAGAAGATTTAGATCAGCTCAATCGTATCCTAGAAAAAATTTCTGCAGCAATAAAAGAGGAAGCTGAAATATGATTTCTACAACGTTGTTGGTCTCCAGCGCTTGTTTTTGTCTAATTGTTATTATTTTTCAGCTTATAGTAATTCACAATATACTCAAGGAAAAATCTCTTTTACTTTTGGAGAAGGTTCGGCTTGAAGAAAAATGCAATTGTTTAGAGCCTTTCGAAAAAAAATACGCCGATTTGTTTGAAAACTATTCGGAAATGGAAAAAAAGAACATATTATTGCAGTCCAATTTGGAGCAGGAAAAAAGAAATCTGGCCGAAAAGATTAGTTTATTACAAAATGCGGAAGAAAAATTAAGCAATACTTTTAAAGCAATCAGCTTAGATGCTCTTTCGAAAAATAATCAGTCTTTTCTGGATTTAGCAAAGACGACATTTTCCCGATTGCAGGAAAAAGCGAAGTCAGACCTTGAACTAAATAAAAAATCCGTCGGAGACTTGGTTAATCCAATTAAGGAAGCCTTGGACGGAGTCGGACAAAAGCTCGGAGATTTGGAAAAATCTCGTGTGGGAGCTTATGAAGCACTAAAACAACAAGTAGGTGACCTGATCATCTCTCAAAATTCTCTGAAAACTGAAACTGGTCGTTTGGTATCAGCTCTAAAAACTCCAACTACACGAGGCAGATGGGGAGAAATACAATTGCGTCGGGTCGTTGAGCTTTCCGGAATGGTCGAGCACTGCGATTTTCAAGAGCAAATTTCCATGGAAGACCAGAGTACGAAAATTCGCCCAGATATGGTGATATATTATCCAGGAAACAAGCAAGTAGTTGTCGATTCAAAGGTTCCCCTAGCAGCATATCTAAAATCTCTAGAAATTTCAGATGATATTGAGAAGAAAATTTTGCTGAAAGAACACGCAAAACAATTACGAGATCATGTGGTAAAGCTATCGAAGAAAGAGTATTGGACCCAGTTCCAAGACAGTCCGGAATTCGTAATTATGTTTCTGCCAGGAGAAATATTCTTTTCGGTTGCAGTGGAGCAAGATCCTGAACTAATAGAATTTGCAATGAGAAAAAAGGTTTTAATTACGACTCCGACGACTCTTTTAGCGTTGTTGCATACCATCGCATGGGGATGGCGTCAGGAGAATTTAGCGGAAAATGCTAAGCAGATTGTGAAGATGGGGCAGGAACTTTATAAAAGATTATGTGATATGTCGCAACATTTTTTAAATTTAGGGAAAAGTGTCTCTAATGTAGTTACTCATTATAATAGGACAGTTGCAAGTTTGGAAAGTCGAGTATTAGTCAGTGCTAGAAAGTTCAAAGATATGGAAAATCACGAAAAAAACATTATTGAACTAAGCGGAATCGACAACAGCGTAAGACAGATAAATGACAAATACTAAATTTCGATATTTTTCATTTAAAACCAGATAGGAAAAAGAGGAACTATTGATAATAGAAGAATATAATCCGCAGTGGCCAATATTTTTTGAAAATGAATCTCAGAAAATTAAGTCTGTCATGGGAGAAAAGGCTATTGAAATTTACCATATAGGATCTACTTCGGTACCTTCTCTTGCTGCAAAACCTATCATTGATTTGATACTCGTTACAAGAGATTTAAATTCGACTCGAGAATTACTTACGTCAAAGGAGCTGGGATACCGCTATAAAGGAGAATACAATCTGCCACTGAGGGACTTATACGGGAAAAAAGATAATTTTGAGATATATTTGCATGTTCATCTCATAAATAATCCTGAAATCAAGCTAAATTTATTATTCCGCGATTATTTAAGAAATAATGAGAAAGCAAAGAAGCAATATGAATCGGTAAAAATTTCTGCCTGCAAAAAGCAAAATGCTTCAGAAAAGGTGGAAACTGGTATAACAAAATATAATTTGTTGAAGAATGACATGATTGTTTCCATTTTGAAAGAAACAGGATTCGATGGCGTATGTTCTCGCTTCGTAACCCAACATACTGAATCTGAATTTTTCAATAAAATCAAAAGTAATTTTCTTAAAGATCTTAACGGTAATAACCCGTCTCTGCTTTCTGAACAGAATGTAAAAAAATTAGTTCTATATAGAGGAGTTGATCTTGTTGGTGCCGCGGAAATAACGAATATTTCTTCTAATGGATTTTCAATAAACTTTGCTTGGACGAACGATAACGGAAAACTATTGAAAGAGTTTTTATCTAGAATAGAGGATTGGATAAAAGTAAGGACAAGCGCCGTATCGGAAGCAGCACCTGGAATAACTTCATAGCCTGCGATAAAACTAGACTCAGCTCACGTAGAAAAATATCATAACTTTTCATTTTCTTGCTGAAAACGCAGTAAATAACGTGCCGTCGTCGAGATAATCCAACTCTCCGCCCATCGGAATTCCATGGGCAAGGGCAGAGACTTTTATATTTCGATCTTTAAAAAAGTTGCGAATATAATAGTCCGTAGTTTGCCCTTCAACTGTCGCGCTAAGGGCATTGATGACTTCGGTCACCCCATTTTCTCGACAGCGAGCACTGAGTTTATCGAGGAGCAAAACTTCCGGTCCTCTTTCATTAATGGATGACAGCAATCCCTTAAGCACATGGTATTTCCCTCGAAAACAGGCTGTTCTTTCAATTGCCCAGAGGTCTGCAACGCTTTCCACGACGCAAATAACATCATCCCGTCTTTTCGGATCAGAGCAAATTGAACAAAACTCTCCAAATGCATCAATATTTCCGCAAATTGGACATACCTTTACATTGTCGTGAACCTTTTTCATTGAACTGAGCATTGGTTCAAGGATATCTCGATTGTGTTGAATCAGATGAATAGCAATTCTGCGAGCCGAACGAGGTCCCAACCCCGGAAGCCGGGAAATCTTTTGAATTAACACTTCTATATCAGGACTCATATTATTTTCCTTTCACTCTGCAAATACTGAAAGACTCTACTTTTCACTCATCTTGTAAAAAATTTCGAAAACCTCAGCTACCATCCCGTTTCTGTCAAGCATCAAGGATTCACCTTTGTTCAAACAAGAAATAATCCGCAAAACCTTCTCCGTTTCATGATCGACTGATACTTGTCCGATCGATTGCTTGAAATTACTGCTAATTCTCACTTCGGTTATAGTTTCTATATACTCCTTTAACACCTTGATGATTAGATGCTTAATCAGTCCAAAATTATCACATAATTTGTTTTCAATGATGTACTTCACCGTTTTACTAGAAGTCTCATAATCTGATGAAAAAGCTTTCGATAAGTGCTGATAAATGCTTATCCCATTGTTTTCGTAAAGATACAAAGCGTCCCCAACGGACCCGTCTGAAATTGAAGATAAAATTTCAGCGTTTTCTATGCCAAACAAACTCAAAGCCAATACCATCTCAGATTCACTAAGTGGATTAAATTTTAACTTAACCGCCCGAGATAACAACGTAATCGGCAAAACCCCGATATTGGAACTGATTAGAATAAAAACGGTATTACGAGGAGGCTCTTCTAAAATTTTCAGCAATGAATTATAAATATTTTTATTTAACTCATCCGCGTTTTCTATTATTACAACTCTCCATTTTGATTGACTCGGGGCTTTACGTACCTTTTCCATCAAAAGCCTGGCTTCATCTATTGACGGAGAAAAACTATCCAGCATGAAAAAATCCGGATGCGTTTTGTTATCAACCCAGTCGTGAATCCTACTTTCATCAGGAATATCGAGATCATCGCTTACCGAATCCAAATCCGACAATAGACATTTTGCAAATTTGTAAGCAACTGAGACCTTTCCAATACCATTGGGCCCCCAAAAAATCCAGACTGGAAATATCTTATTGGAATTTATCGACTTTGCGATAATTTCAAGTTGCTTCCTATGTCCAACGATTTTTCTTTGCTTAAATCCCATATTTTCATAGTCTGTTAACCTTTAAAATGATAATATTTCCATTAGTTAACAGCAATAGTTTTTTAGGAGAAAGAACATGAAAAAAATAGCATTGGTTACAGGTGGAACTAGAGGAATTGGTAAGGGAATTTCAATCGCTTTAAAACAAGCCGGATATACGGTTGCTGCAAATTATAATAGTGATTTTAAAACGGCTGAGCAGTTTCACGCCGAAACGGGAATTCCTGTTTTTTCCTGGGATGTTTCCAATTACGATGCTTGTCCTAAGGGAATTGAGTCGGTTTGTGCAGAAATGGGCGGAACAGTAGATATTTTGGTAAATAATGCGGGTATTACCAGAGATTCGATGTTGCATAAAATGGATGTTTCTTCTTGGGAAAAGGTCATTAGTACGAATTTGAATTCGGTTTTCTACATGACGCGATTAGTCATTCCGACTATGCGCGATAAGAAATTTGGAAGAGTTATTAACATTAGCTCCGTCAACGGATTGAAAGGACAAGTGGGACAGACAAATTATTCTGCCGCAAAAGCTGGAATCATAGGTTTTACGAAAGCTTTAGCATTAGAGTCCGCAAACAAAGGAATTACCGTGAATGCAATTGCTCCTGGATATATAGCAACGGACATGACCAATGCTATCCGTGACGATATCAAGGTAAAAATAACCGAAACGATTCCAATGAAGCGTTTTGGAAATGTTGAAGAGATATCCAATGCTGTGTTATTCTTTGCAGACGAGAGGTCATCGTTCGTGACAGGGGTAACTCTAAGCGTGAATGGTGGACAATATTTGTAGGGTTTTAATATGGAAAAGGGTCGAGTATTCGAGACAGTTGTCGGGGTTTTGGTTTTAATTGTAGCAGCTTGTTTTTTCAACTATGTTTATTCCAAGTCCAGTTGGAAGAGTATAGACGGCTACGTGCTAAAAGCAAAATTCGATAGAGCCGATGGATTATCCGAAGGAACGGATGTAAAGATCAGCGGAGTTCGAATCGGAAAGATCGACAGTATTGAAGTCGACCCAAAAACGTTTTTCGCAGTTGTAACCTTTCATATTTCTCGAGAAATAAAATTACCCACGGATAGCAGTGCCAACGTCGCCAGCGACGGACTTTTTGGAGGAAAATATCTGTCTATTACTCCGGGAGGAGAAGATGAAACCTTAAAAAGCGGGGAAGAAATTGAGCATACAACCGGACCGGTGAATTTGGAAAGCCTGATTGGGAAGTTCGTACTTTCGCAAGATGAGAGCAAAACCTCCGCTGCCAATTAATAAAGACATTGTAAGCTGTTTTTTGCAACAAGGTAAAAGCTATCCAGTAAATGAGGGTTGTTACCTCAGCGGTTTTATATTTGTATTGTACCGATAATAACCTTAGAACGAATATGGTAACCACTTGAAAGGTTATTGCAAAGTTTGCTTATAAATTTGCTTAAACCCCTCCAAGTTCGAATTTAAGCGATACTCGGTCTGCAACTGTGAAATCAACCCATAAGGATACATTAATCTCAGAACATATGCCTGCATACTGGTACCATAAAATTCCATTAATGCACCATAAGCTTCAAGCGGAAGGTCGTACTCTAGCATTTCTTCTAACTTATTTTTCATAAACTTTCGTTTTTCTTTTCTATCATTATCAAGCTCAATTGTTGTATCTGAGGTTTCAATAAATCCCAAATGGTCGCACCTTACAGGTAATCCTAAATCACAAGACAAGGAAAAATCACTCATTTTATTAATATATAACGTATCTATAAAAGTGTTTCTCCTACCATTAAAACTAGAAAAAAATACCCCCAATATTTGCCAAACTTCACAAGAATTATCCAAGGAAAACTCAGACATAAAAACAGGATTTGTTAAGTTTAATCTCAATAAATCTAAAATTTTATTAAAATCAGTTTCTTTTGTTTTTAACTTGCCTTTTAGATATTGCAAAGTCTCTACATCTCTGTTTAAACCTTCCAACAAAACCGGTCGGATTTGATCAAATACATCTGTATCTGCCCCTATTTTTATCAACTTAGGAAGAATTTTAGCAGTCTGATCCATCCCCATCCATGAAAGTGAGGTAGTGAAAAAATCTCTCGCATGTCCAACTTCATGAAAAAATATTAATTTTGGATCTAAGATAAACTGCCAAGGAGCATTCGAACCTGGAATTGAGTTAACACTCCTAAATAAGGAATTTACATACCCAAACGTATATTGATAACACAGCACTCCTAAAAAATTGAACTTTCCTTCTGTATCTCTGACAATCAGTTTGTCTTTGAATTTATTCGGAGCACAATAATGATCTGATACAAAATCAAAAGCACACTCTTTTGCAAGATATGAAACCATTGCTTCTCTATAAACTCGACTCTTCTTTGAATCATCAAATAAGTGAGATCTAACTGAGTATTTCAATACCGGATTATTCTTAAGATCACCAGGTACCTCCGCGCTTCCAGAGTCGAAATTATTTAATAGTTGCGAGGACATATCCACGAATCTATGATTTTTGCAAAATATATCAATTTGTCGCAATAATTCTTCATCTGATGTTAGCGCTTTAAGAAAATAGTTCTTTTCAGCGCGACTAAGGTATAATCCATTTATATAGGACTCTGCATCAATCACTCGCACATTATAAACAGAAGTCTTTCCTTTTATAGAAAACGAATGTCTTATGTTATTTACAATCGACTCTTCCTCTGAAAAAATATTACGAGAAATGACCGTCAATTCGTTATATAAATAAGTTTGTAATTCAATATTTAATTCCTCTGACTTTTTACAAGCTTTCTTGTATTCCTCTGAACACGGATCCTTCTTATATTCTTCGTCCGCAATGTCACACCATTTTCTCCGATCTTCTAAACATTTATCCCATGCATCATACATTGTTTTTAGTTGCTGCTCCGTAGGATTTTCGCAACGAGCCAATTCAAAAACCTTCTCTGGCCCCACTGCCCACAAATCAGATACCATTAGTATAAAAATAGAAAACTTTCTCATAATATTATTCTAAACACCTTCACCTATAGATTAATTCAAATATCAAATCACCAATTGGCATATTTTTCTACCAGGCACAAAAAACGCCCCTGAAAACATACCATCTCAGAGACATGTTTAAACAGAATTGATTAATTTTCAGCACTAATTAAGTCGTCATCTTAATGGCACCGCATGGACATTCGGAAGCACAGATTCCACAACCTTTACAGTAGTCGTAATTTATCTCCAAAGTCCCATCTTCATGTTTAGTAATCGCATTATCCGGACAATAACTATAGCAATTATCACAATGGAAACAATTACCACAAGAAAAACACCTCATAGCTTCCTTGACTACTTCATTATCAGAATAAGACACATCTTTCTCTTCAAAATTCAGATCTCCAAGACGTGAAATCTCTTTCCTTGCGTCTTTTTTATAATATTCGGTATTCAGTTTTTTGAAATTTGCGACTTCATTTTTTGAGCCTGGAACGTATTCGTATCCTCGCAAAAAAGCATCAATGCATCTTGCGGCTTTCTTCCCATACCCAATAGCGTTAGTTACCGTTCTCTTTCCTGGAATTACATCACCCCCGGCAAAAACTCCCTTTAATCCGGTCATCATGCAATTATCGACATCTATAAGCCCTTTCTCTGTTACAGTAATACCCTCTATTCCTTGCACAAGAGAATTATCAACAGACTGTCCAATCGCGAATATCACACTATCGGCAACAATCATTTCGTTTTCACCTGATCGTGACAAAACGCCGTTTTCTTCATCGTAATCCATTTTATCAAGAATGACTTTATTTCCATTGATTGCAGAGATTGTACGCAAACACAAAATTTCTACACCCTCAGAAAGAGCTTCCTGAATTTCACTTTCGTGTGCCGGCATGTGATTAACCGTGCGTCTGTAAACAATTTTCACATTCTCTGTTCCCAAGCGCAAAGCCGTACGTGCTGCATCTATTGCCGTATTTCCTCCCCCGTAAACAACAACTGATTTGCCCAAATTCGGAAAATCTTTCGGATCGTCCTCCATCTTTCTGAATAAGTCTATTGCATTCATAACAGTTGCTCCGGACTCAACATCAATACTTACCGAAGAAGCAATGCTGGCGCCTATAGCCAAGTAGACTGCGTCGTAATTCGAAAGTTCATCCTTTAGATTATTAACTTTCCTGTTGCAAACAATATTTACTCCTAAATCTTGTATCCTCTTTATCTCAGCATCCAAGACGTGACGAGGCAAACGGTACTTAGGAACTCCGTACCGCATCATTCCCCCAAGATAATTGTGAGATTCGAAAAGATCGACACTATGTCCGTATTGTTTTAAGAAATAAGCTGCTGTTAATCCGCTTGGACCTGATCCAACAACCAAAATTTTCTTATCGCTCTGTGCATCAGACTTTTTAAAACTCCAATTTTTCGCTATAGCCATATCTCCGATGGATCTTTCTATCAAATTTATGTTCACAGAACCGTCATACTGCCCACGGTTGCAAACTTTTTCGCAGGTATGATAGCAAACTCTGCCCATCGTCGCCGGAAACGGATTATTTTTCACTATTTCCTGCCATGCCTCAAAAAATTTTCCTTCTTGCGCTAAAGATAGCCACTGTTGGATATTTTCTCCCGCCGGACATGTGACGTTACAAGGAGGTAATCTGTGCACATATTCCGGACGCATTGTCCGCCAAGAACCTGTCTTATTTGCTAAACTTGTTCTCGATTCCACAACTGTGGCAAAAGGCTTACTCATCAGACATCCCTCCTAATCTGTACTTTTTGATATTATTATTCGCTATTTTCTGCAAGATTCCGATATTCTCAGGTAACGCATTCTTTCCAAACAAGTGAGCAAATCTTTTTTGAACCCTTAAATATTCTTCTACCGGAACTTGCTCTTCTATAGGAGTTGATCCCACTAAATTACCATTCTCGGCCTCAAACAAAGGATACATCCCACTCTTAACCGCTAGTCGCGCAATGCGAATAGTCTCTGCCGTCGGAAATCCCCAACCCAACGGACATGGGCAATGAACCTGAATGTATTTCGCCCCTCGAATGTTAACAGCTTTTGCAACTTTGCGCTCCAAATCATGAAGATTCCCAACACTTGCAACCGCAACATAAGGAATCCCGTGTGCCATTGCAATATCGGGAACATTTTTCCCCGTTTCAGGATCGCTTCCATTGTACTGACTGTTCGGCATAGTAGTTGCCGTTCTCGCCAAAGCCGGAGTCGCACTGGATCTCTGCACACCTGTGTTCATATAGGCTTGGTTGTCGTAACAGATGTATAAAACATCATCATTTCGATCGAACATACCTGACAAACATCCCATTCCAATGTCGGTGGTACCACCATCTCCTCCCTGAGCAATAACCCTGACATCAGTCTGTCCTTTGTTCTTGAAAGCTGCAGCAACTCCGCTGGCAACCGCTGCAGTATTGCCGAACAGTGAATGAATCCAAGGAACATTCCACGAATTATCAGGAAATGAACAGGATACAACTTCGAGACATCCTGTTGCGTTTACCACCGCAATTTTCCCTTTAGCTGCAGTATATGCAGCATCAATCGCGCACCTGGCGGCTAATCCTTCACCGCACCCCTGACAAGCTCTGTGACCGCTCGTTAACGTATTCGGTCTATCGATAGAGGACTGAATTGTTGTATTTCGTCCGAATCTGTTTCCCATGGTTAAGCTGGACATGCTACGCTCCTCTCTCATCTAAAACTGTTTTATATTCTTGCCGAATAACATCTTCTCTCAATCCCAAGAATATCAATTGACCTTTCGGATTTTTGAAAACTTCTGACAACATCGACTCAGTGATAATACGTCCACCCAATCCTGCAGCAACGGTAATGACTTCAATATCTAATCCCTTAACGGCCAATTCTATTTCTCGAGCAAGAATTCCGCCACGTCCCAAAGCAAAGGCTTTCTCTACAACGATAATTCTTTTAGCATTCCTGACCGCATCACGAATTTGATCATCAGGAAACGGCCTGTATGAAACCACGGAGACAACACCATACTTATTGTTACCATCTTCCTGATTCAAATTATCGACAGTATCTTTGATCGTACCCAACACAGAACCCATCGCAACTATAATTGTTTCCGCATCTTCTGTGTGGTAAGTCCTGATCAGCCCTCCGGAATTGCGTTTAAACTTTGCACCGAATTCCTGTCCGATTTTTTCAATAACCGTTTTTGCTTCCAACTG
>DGIE01000015.1:22436-36781 GCA_002393025.1 Holosporaceae bacterium UBA3830
CCAACTGACGACGATGAGCCATATACCTAACTTCCATAAACTCAGTCGTCGGAACCATCGCACCTATCGCACACGGTTTTTCAGGATCCAAAGCGAATGCAGGTTTATAAGGAGGTAAAAATTCGTCAACTTCAGATTGCTCAGGTAGATCAACCTTCTCATAGGCATGGGTTAGAATGAATCCGTCCATACAAACCATTATCGGACATTTCAAAGTTTCAGCGATCTTAAACGCCTGAATGTGAAGATCCGCTGCCTCCTGATTACTTTCGGCAAACATCATCAACCATCCTGCATCCCTAGCTGACATCGCATCACCATGATCATTCCATATATTCAGAGGAGCACCTATAGCCCTGTTTCCCAAAGTCATAACGATCGGTAATTCCAACCCCGATGCGTTATAAACTGCTTCCATCATATATAGAAGTCCCTGGCTGGAAGTCGCTGTGTAGCTTCGAACACCTGCAGCTTCAGATCCTATGGCCACACTGATTGCCGCCATTTCGGACTCAACATTAAGATATTGACAATTCTCGAGCTTGCCACTCCGAACGAGCTCCCCTACTCCTTCAACTATGTGAGTCTGCGGAGTAATCGGATACGCACAAACAACCTCCGGACGACAAAGAGCTACTGCTCTTGCTACAGCCTGAGAGCCCTCCAACTGATACAACATTATCTTTCTCCCAATGTTTTTTCATAAGCAACTTGTGCTGCTTTTACATTTTTTTCAGCTATTTTTCCTGAAAATTTCGTGTTAATCGCTTTTATAACGGAATCTATATTGATAGCTCCGGTCAATGCGGCAAAACTTCCTAACAACACTGCATTAGGTATCGGACGTCCCACCTGCTCTAGAGCTATTTCTGTCGCACCGATACATTTAACCCGAGCATTTTTCAAATTTGTTTCGATATCAGCAGGAGAATTGATCAACACAAAGCCGTTATCAACAATTCCCTCAAAAGCATGAGCTGATTCAATGACCGTTTTGTCCTGAACAATAATCGCATCAGGATTTAAAATCGGTTCACGTGAACGAATTTCTTTCTCGGAAATCCTGCAAAACGCCACCACTGGCGCTCCCATTCTTTCTGATCCGAAACTCGGAAAGGCCTGCGCATCCTTACCCTCTAAAAAAGCGGCAATGGATAACATCTCAGCAGCAGTAACAACTCCTTGTCCTCCCCTACCGTGAATTCTTACTTGGAACATCTTCTCTCCCCAAAAACTAAAATCAACATACACAAAACCTATACAAAAATAAACCCCAAACCAAACTCGTTATTTTCTTATCATTACTTTACTAAAATTGCGTTAGATGCTTTGTAAAAATTCTCCGCGAATTCGTTGTCGCAGTCCTTCATATCATGGGCACTACCCGTCCAAACCATCACACCTTTGTTCAATAAAGACACTCTATCTGCCAGAAACTCTGCAACTCTCAAATCATGAGTAATTGTAATTGCCGTAACTCCGAGAGACTGTACTGTACCCTTAAGAAGATTACAGATGATGCCACCCGTAATCGGATCTAATCCCGACGTCGGTTCATCGAAAACCAGAACTTCGGGTTCAAGAGAAATCGCTCTAGCTAAAGCAGCTCTTTTCTGCATACCACCGGAAATTTCTGCAGGATATAAATCAAACACGCGATCATCCAACCCAACAGCATGCAATTTCTCCTTTGCAATCTCGATAACAGCTTTTTTATCATTATTAACCTGAGACACTGCAAACTTCACATTTTCCAAGATGGTCATGGAATCGAATAAGGCATTTCCTTGGAATAAGATACTGAATTTTTTCATATACTCCTTTTTTTTATTGGAGTCTTTAACACTTATGCCGTCCACAACGATATCTCCGTCGGTCAAATCCAAAATCCCTAACAAGCATCTGATCAGAACGGACTTTCCACCTCCTGACTGTCCCAGAATGATATGTGACTCACCTTGCTCTATCCTCAGGTTAACTCCGTTTAACACTTGAATCCCACCCTCGAATGCTTTTTTTACATTATCGAATAATATCTTGCTCATTTCCCAAAAAACACTGCAGTTAACAAATAATCTAAAGCCAAAACCCCAATACAAGAAGCAACAACCGCGCTAGTCGTAGCGTTTCCTACCCCTCTTGCTCCTACGTCGCTATAAAATCCGTGATAGCAACCGAACGCAGACATACAAAATCCAAAAAATGATGCCTTCACCAGACCAGAGATCACATCAATCGCCTCCAAATTTTGCACTGTTTGACTTATGTAAGATCCCGCGGAAAAATCCAACACAGAAGTCGAAATTAAAAAACCTCCCATAACCCCTATAATATCTGCAACTAGAACTAAAAACGGAACCATAAAAATTCCGGCAATCATACGCGGAGCAACCAAAAATTTGAACGGATCTACACCTAAAGTCGTTAATGCATCTATCTGATCTGAAACCTTCATGGAACCTATCTCTGCAGCAATTGCAGAACTCACCCTTCCAGTTACCATCAACCCCGCAAATACCGGTCCCAACTCCCTGGTAATACAGATAACTACGACGGTAGCAACGGCGCCCTCTGCGTTGAATCGAGTAAATCCCACATAGGTCTGCAACGCAATAATCATCCCTGCAAATAGCGCCGTTAAAGCGACTATCGGTAACGAATAAAACCCAACAACAACCATGTGTCGCCATATTTCTTTAAAATAAAAAGGAGGCGTAAAACAAGATCTAAACCCTTTTGCGGAAAATATCGAAATCTTCCCAACTTCTTGAACAGTTGCTAAAGTATACTTTCCTAAAGTCGCAAAAATACGCATTATTACTTCCCAACGATACCACTAGTCCCTTATAGCACTCTATCGGTAAGGATAACAGATAACATAAGTTAATATCAAATAGAGTAACCTGTTTTTCGTTTTACTTAATATTAAAAAAATTTATAATGCCCAGGTGTGTTTTGTTTATTGGATTTTTATGGAAACCACAGAATTTACTGAGGATTTGATTTTAAATGGGAAAATAAGGTTGTATCAACCTAAACACGGATATCGAGTCGCAATCGATCCTATTTTGCTGGCGAGTTTAGTTGAATTAAAACATGAACAAACAATATTGGATGTTGGATGCGGTGTCGGCACAATATCTCTCATATTGAAATACATGGACGATTCTCAAAATATAACGAGTGTTGATATCGACTCAACCATGACAAAACTCTGCAAAATTAATTCAGAACTTAATAATCTGCCTTTAAACATAGTGAATAGTCCGATTGGAACAAATCTTTTGCGGAACAAAATTTTTGATTCCGTTGTAACAAATCCTCCATTCTACTGTCCCAAAAATTTTAGAAGTTCTGAAAAAAAATCCACATCAAATTTCGAAACAGTCAATTTAAAATCATGGATCTCCTTTTGTTTGAAAAGACTAAAACCTAGGGGAAACTTTTACATCATTCATCTGCCGGAAAGACTGGAACATATATTGGAGTCTCTCGTAAACCTGGCTGGCAAAATTGAAATATTTCCCATATATTCCCGCCAATACGAACCTGCCAAAAGAATCATAATAAGATGTAAAAAAATGAGCAGAGAGCCTCTCAAAATCCTGCCGGGATTGGTTTCGCATAAAAATAACAATGACTATACAGACGATTTAAAATTGATTTTAAACGGAAATTTTTCAGAAACCAATTGGATAAAAATTAGATAGGTGCTATCATTGCTGGGCTTTGGAAGAGTGACAGAGAGGTCGATCGTGGCAGTCTCGAAAACTGTTGTACGTGTAAGCGTACCGGGGGTTCGAATCCCTCCTCTTCCGCCATATATCTTTGTTGAAATTCAGAAGTTCTGTTGATCAATATTTAGAAATTTGTAGCGATTCGCTCTACTTCTTTAAATTCAAAAATGAATGGAAGTGAAAGTATAAGATGCTTTTGAAGGCGAGAGATTATAGCTCTATTGACATCGAAAGGAAATCAAACTTTTCTGTCCCCATATAGGTGCTAGCCACTTTTCGGTTTCGTCTTAAAGCATAGAAAAAATCACTAAGAAATTAAGAAAAAATTAACGAACAAGTGAGAGAATAAGAAACGAAAGTTTGTAGAGCCGAACAATTTGGCATGAAGAAGAACGGAGATTATAATGATCGAAGAAACGAAGCAGGGTGCCTGCGAGACAAAAAAAGTTGACGGGGGGGGGTAAGGACTTCTCAAACCGGTCAAGAGACCAAAAGAACTTCCTCTAATATCAATCATCAAACTTTTACAAACTCCCGAAAATTTAGCATCAAAAAGAATCAAAGGATCAAATTAAGGAAAGGAAAATTTGACAGATTTTTGCAAAGTTTTGCGAGCATTCAGCAATTCTTGAAAACCAAGTTTTCGGTACTACAAACTTTAGATCTGAAAAAACGCAGCAAATTGAAGAATTTTTCTTCAGGTTATGTCCTAATTCTGATGCTGACGGTTATTCCTGCTTTGCTTTTGGGAGCAAAATTGGTTTTAGATCGGTCAACAGAAAATGAAATTAAGCTAAAAAATGGAGAGGAAATAAATACTGAGAGATTATCAAAAGAAGTAGCGTTAACAATAGCACAAAATTGGAATCCCGGGTTAACTTTGGGGCAACAAATAGATGCTCTATACAAGGTAGCTGACGGAAAATACGATAAAGAGGTAAATACGGACGTTTTAAATCAGGCAATACCCAAAATGGACATAGTCAAATTGAAAAAATCCAATAAACAAAAAAATGTATTTATGCCAATAGATATGGAGGTGAAAGATATTAAATTAAGAAAAATGGTCGATTATGAACCTAAATCGAAATACATGAATCGCTACTCATTTACAAATAGTAACTGGAATCCGAACTATGTGATGTGGAGGACAATAGATGTAAATACGAATCCGGAAAATAGGCAAAGTAAATTTGATGAGCAAAATCAGGAATACGGACTGGATCACCAAGGTATTTTTGGCAATCCGGTAGTTAATTACGGAAGTAAGCAATTTTTAATAACAACACCAAATTTTGCGGATGATTATAGCACATATTCAGGATTAAAAAGTTATTCAGGAACAGCTAGCAAAATAGCTAATGATTCAAAAGTAGAAACCTATCAAAGCAGAGAACAATCGAATTATATGGAAGTTTCTATTGTGTCAGGAGACAAAATTAAGGTAAAGATGGGAAATGCTGAAGCCACTGCCCAGCCAGCCCAGTGTAATGTTGATATCGTATTGGCAGTTCCAGTAAATGGAGCAGCAAGCAATAAAGATAATCTAGATGCGGCATCAGTAACAGCAGGATCTCCAACAACAGGGGAAAGTGTTGATACTCCGGTTCGGCAAATGGGGCGGTCATGCAAAGAATTTGTGAAAAATTTCTACCATATGCGAGGAGTAACTATGGGATTGATACCATATTCAGGAAAAGTATCAGTTTCTCCTGATAAATCTTCATATACGAGAAAAATAGAATCATTTTCAGAAAGTTATTTTCTGTCCAATCCATTATCAATGAAAAAAATAATAGGAGCAGCGCTATATGGAACAAATGGAAATACATCCAATAGGTTGTCGACAGCATATTCTTGGGGGAATCAGCAGACAGGGTCCCCAATTATGTGTCGCAGGGGTGATGTGTGGACTCCAAAAGATTATGGACAGAATAAAATTGCAAAAGGAAACATACTATCTAACGAAAACCCGAACACTGATGCACTAAAATTTCAACAAATGAATCTAAATCCGTGCTATTTGGGATACGCAAGCATATTATCGATGAAATGTGATAAAAATTGTACATCGTATTTGCCGAACCCATACTATATGATTGAGCCAACGGCTGACATGGTGAAGATCTATGAAATGTGCAATGCGCTCTATCCGATAGAAGATCCATACAATGTCTCAAATTTCATATTTATTCCTGTGACATGGACGAATAATTTCTGGAAAAGTTGGACAACAAACCCGGGAGTTTCAATAACCACGGGATCGGGAAACAATGCAAGACTTTCGATTCCATCCAAAGAAGCTTCTGGACGTAAAAAAGCACTAATACTGTTAGTGAACAAACCCGATTATTTTGAACCGGGAGAACTGACCTATGTTGGATTTGATAACGATTATTCTGATATACCAACATATGAGTCTGACAGAATAAATTTCTCGATAAATTACAGTGATACAACAAAAAAACTCTTCTATAATAACTCCTACAATGGAACAATTGCTGGTCCGAAAAAAATACTGAAATATACAGGAGGAACACTTTCAAAAGGCACATACTATTACGCTTCGGGAACGGTAACTGGTAGGTTATCTTTCCCGCACAAAGGAGTGGTAATGATAAGAGTAGACCGCTACAGCAGTAGCAGTACAGCAACTTTTAAATTTACCAATGCGAATAACAGCACTTCTTATACCATAACGAGGCCGAGAACCTTTTGTGTGACTCCGTCAAACATCTCAGATACCAAGGACAGCGATGGAAACTATTATGTCGAGTTCACAATGACAAATATTAAGTTGATTTTCGCGGAAATATCAAACAGAAATTACTCATCCATAACACCAAGCTGCTCATTATCAGGAACAACAAGAGCAACAGGATCGACTCAGCAAACGGCATACGTGAACACAAATGTCTTAGAGCCTATCTACGTAAAAGTAAGACCAACTTCTGCTTCGGGAACAGTGAAATTCAGTAATATATCCTCTTATACCATGGATGGAACTTCTTACTCTTCAGGTACTACTCATACTTTAACTGCAGCAAAAACATTTACATTCCCAGGCGGATCATTGTCCTCAAGCGGGTATAGTTCAAGCTCGAATTTCGGATCAAACTATGGAATTAATAAAATAGGGTACACTTTGGACAATGCTACAATAACGAATGCAAATATATCAGCAGGTAGCCAAGTTTTACGTTATAGTTCCTCAGGAAAAGATTCTGGATTAGCTATCTACAATGCAAATACGGGAACCAGCGAGTTATCTTCATATACCAGTTCATATTATAAATACTGGACAATAGTTATGATGGGGCTAAACAATGTTTATACAAAATGGACGACAAACTACAAACAAGACTCTTACTCATACGATTGTTCTTATCAAGATTCTTACTCATGTACAAAATATGAAAATTATTCGTGTACCAAAACGGAATCTTATTCGTGTACTAAGAATGAATATTACGATTGCAATTGCAGCTCATACAGTTGTAATTGCTACACTGACACTTATTCGTGTAACTGCAAAACCAGCTACTACGATTGTAATTGCTCAACCCAATCAGTTTGTACATCACACGAGTACGGGATAACCTACAAAAATTTTGAGTTTACTTCAAGTGGTTGGAAATATCAGCATTCAGCAAATAAAACTACCACTCACAATCGTTCGAGTGAAATTTATCCAGTAACTCCTGATAACTACTGTCAGACTTTTACCCCTAGTGCTTACAATTGTTCGTGTGGAAGCATTTCTGTAAGTCCATGTTACAGATGTTCAGGATGTAATACTAATTCAAGCAACCTTTCAAGTAAAGTTCTTGGTGTAACGTATAATGGATGTAAATCGAGCAGTAATAAAACAGTATGTGATAGATGCTCAAAAGAAACATGCAGTACCTGCTCAAGAAAACTCTGTGACACTTGCCGATCATGTGATACTTGTTCAAGATCATACACTGGAACATGTACAAGATCATACACCGGAACATGTACAAGATCATATACTGGAACATGTTACAAAACAGTATCTCAGACATGCACAGGATACAAAGGCAGTGCCGGTACAATGTATTACTCTGCCTTGAACACAGCAAACGTAAGATCTGGAACTGATATTTACAGTAACTCATGTCCATGGAGATCTACTTCTGCTCCTTCTAAATATTCTTCACAGAGCGCTAGTTCGTCATATGGAACCTACTCTGGAGCGGGCGGAAAATCAGCCGTCTTCTACATTGTGAATAACACCGGAGCAGTAGGACAGCAATTGACTCAATTCTACGCCAAAAACAACGGGCAAGCAATCACGTGGGGTGGAATGAATCAATCAGATAGTTGGGTAAACAACAATCAAGGGATTTCGGCGAATAGTTCATATATAAGATTCAATGGAGACTCTACCATAACGGTAGAAATCACTCCGAATGTAATTGATGGGTATATATATTATAAAACTCCAAACCAAGGAAGAACATCTCGCACGGTTTCTGGAGCTTCAGCCTCGACGATAACAATAGACCCGACAACTCACTATTATGAAAAAACCTCTTCGGGATATCGAGTAGCGCTAACTTTACAAGAAGCAGAGTTGGATACTTCTTACGGAGCTCAATTTGTAACAACTCCTTCAACTGATTACAGATACAACGCAATCGAAAAATCAGGAATAAATACTCGCTATATCGATTATGCAAATTCGAGCAACCCTTCTTATGATTCTTCCCAATTGTATACATCTTATTCCACTTATTACAATGGATTGAATCAGGCAATTGCGGCGAATTCCTCATACAATAATGTTTCATATATATCTCCTAGAACATTATGGGGTGACATTATACACGTGATGGAAGAGAACAGTCCGGCAGGAGACAGACCTCCTTATGTAAACGCAATCATCGGAGAAAACGGATCAGCCAATTACTATGTCGCGGGAACAACAAGGATCTTCGCTCCGATTTCTAGAAATTCCACCTACAAATATTTAACTTTGATGGAAAAATCAGGATCGGACTCGACGACTTCGGGCGGGGCGCTGGATTTGTTGATAACAAATATCACATATCCAGCAAATTACATACTGTATCAGGGAGGATATCAATCGAGTACATCTATAACTCCGACGGCGGCGGCAGCAGAAATCACAAAAGCAGCTTGCTCAAAATTAAAATCTGATTACGGAAATAATTTGCGAATTTATGTCCTCAAATATCGGAAACAGACTCAGTATAAAAGTTTTCCGATGTACGGAATCAGCCAAACTAATCAAAATCACGATTATTCTGCGGTTGATGGATGCGCAACCTCTTCAAATTATCTGTATGACATATCAAATGAAACAGATCTGAAGAACAAACTGAATGAAATCGCTAATAATATTAAATCGTGGTCCGGATACGAGGCGGCAAAATAGGGAGAGGAAGCAGGGTGATGAGATTTATGCAGTATACACCGTGGTTTAAAAAACCTTAATCGGCATTAGCCAGAATGTACTCCTTGATTGTTTCTGCGTGACATCTTTTGGGATAGCACCAACAAAACAGATTAAGGAGTCTGTTTCTTTTGTAAATTTGCATCAATTGTTTGATATTATTTTCAAAATCAGCATTATTTTTTACACGTTCATAAAAATATTTTTTGTGCTCGTCGAGTATATAATTACGTTGTTCTTCACTCTCAATCCGAAAAGGATTTCCAAAAACGGTTTTTCTATCGATGCGTACGTCAAATTCGCAAGATGGCATACAATTATTCATATTCTTGATAGATATCATCTTATTTTACACCTTCCATTCTGCAAGCATATAATATACACTCACCAAAAAATACTCTCAACGCTACTGATTATACAACGGAAAAACAATCACCTTTAGAACCATACCAGGTAAATTTAAGCAAATATTCAGAATTTTATGGTAAACTGAAATATAGCAAGGGAGATTTGAATGAAGAAAGAAGTCCTGTCATTTCAGAACGTTAGGAAAAAGCTTACGTATATATTTGCTGTTGTTTTAGCGGTTGTCGCCTACTTTATAACGCTGGAATGTAAGAAGAATCCTTTTGAGTTGACCCTTTACGGAAATGTTGAAATTCGGCAAGTGACGGTTGGTTTTCAAGTTCCCGGAAAGATTCTTTCGATGAATAAGGAAGAAGGTGATACCGTTACTAAGGGAGAAGTAATTGCAATTTTGGATGATGTCGATTACAAAAATTCTCTGGAAAAAGCAAATGCCGATGTAAAAAAAGCCGAAGCGATCAATCGAGAAGCGAGTTTGAAATACAAAAGGAATGGTCCGTTGTGTCTCAATAACGTTTTGGCGAAACAGGATTATGATACCTTACTGAGTAATAAAGATCGCGCCGAGGCGGATTATTTGGCGGCAGTTGCAACAGAAAAGTTGGCGAAAAACAAACTGGAATATACACGAATTTGCGCTCCGGATAACGGAATAATTACAACTCGCATTCAAGAACCCGGCGCAATAGTTGCTGCAGGTCAGGGGATCTATACTATTTGCAAAAATCGTCCGATGTGGGTGAGATCTTATGTTAGCGAAACAAATCTGGGCAACATAAAATACGGAATGAAAGTGAAGGTTTTCACTGATACCATAGATCCGAAAACTAATGAACTTCGTACGTATGATGGGAAAATCGGGTACATTTCGCCAGTAGCCGAATTTACTCCGAAAACGGTTCAATCGACTGATCAGCGCGAGAATTTAGTTTACAGAATTCGAGTTTACATCGATAATGTTGACGAATTTTTGCGGCAAGGAATGCCAACGACAATCAAAATTGATCTTAAATCATAGATTTTGAGGACAATCAGGGAGTTTCCTATGGATGCGGTAATAATTAAAAATCTAACCAAAAAATTCAAGGAAATAACCGCGATAAATGTTTTGTCTTTGAAAATCGAAAAAGGAAAAATTACCGGGCTGATCGGAGCAGACGGATCGGGAAAAACTACTTTGATTCGATTGATTATAGGATTGTTGCTACCGGATTACGGTGAAATTTCTGTACTAGATTTGAATCCCTCCGTTGAAAAAGATGAATTGAATAAAAAAATCGGATATATGCCACAAAAATTTGGGCTGTATGAAGATCTTACCGTCATTGAAAATCTGAAACTTTATGCTGATTTAAAAAATGTTCCGCATGATTTCGAAAAATTGTTGAAATTTACAGATCTCAAAAAATTTCAGTCACGGTTGGCAGGAGCTCTGTCTGGTGGAATGAAACAAAAGCTGGGATTGGCCTGCGTATTGCTTGGATCTCCTGAATTTCTGTTGCTGGACGAACCTTCTGTCGGGGTCGACCCAATATCTCGCCGTGATCTCATGCAGATGGTATGTAACTTGATTTCTCCTAAAACAACAGTACTTTGGTCAACTTCATATATGGATGAAGCACATAGTTTCGATACTGCTATTGTGCTGGATCAGGGCAAAGTTATTTATCAAGGAAACCCCTCCGATCTTGCAAAAACTTCTGAAGAATTCGAAAATAAAGTCATCGATTTGATGGGAGGATATCAAAAAACAAAGTCACGGATTGCCGAAAGTTATATTTCAAAAAAAACAGATGTTCAATATACGGTCGTAGCAGATAATTTGGAAAAACTTTACGGTGATTTTTATGCAGTAAAAAATAATTCTTTCAAAATAAAAAAAGGAGAAATTTTCGGATTGTTAGGTCCAAACGGCGCAGGAAAATCGACTTCTTTTAAGATGATGTGCGGACTTCTGAAACCAACCAATGGAATAGCTCATATCATGGGAATAGATATCACGGAAGATCCTGAAAAAGCTCGATCAAATCTCGGATATATGGCACAAAAATTTTCGCTTTACGAATCTCTTACAGTAAAACAAAATTTGGATTTTTTCTCGGAGATTTACGGAATTCACGACCAAAATTTAAAAACCAGAGTCTCCGAAATTATAGACATTTTCGGATTTTCTCAGATTCAAAAGCAAAAAGCTGGAGAATTACCCTTAGGATTTAAACAAAAATTATCTCTGGCCTGCGCGTTGATTCACAATCCGCCGATCCTGTTTTTAGACGAACCGACTTCTGGAGTTGACGTCATAACCCGTCGGGAATTTTGGAATCACATCACTTCTTTAGCGCAGAAAGGCGTAACGGTTCTGGTTACAACTCATTTTATGGATGAAGCGGAATATTGCGATCGCATTAGTTTATTTTATAAGGGAGAAACGGTCGCAATTGGTACTCCGTCAGCTCTAAAAAAGAAAGTCAAAGCAAAAAATATGGAAGAAGCTTTCATGAAACTAATTCTGGAGAGTGATAAATGAAAATACTGCACGCTTTAGTAAAAAAAGAAATTTTGCAAATCATACGTGATCCGAGCAGTGTAATCATCGCATTTATTCTTCCTCTCATTTCAATATTTATATATATGTACGGAATAAATCTCGATTTCGTAACGGTGAATATCGGAGTAAAAAACGATGATAACTCTCCTGAAATCTCGCAGCTAGTAAATTCATTCGGTTGCAGCAAATACATTAACTCAGAAGTTTCTGACAATATGCTCGATTTATCTCAAAAACTGATTCGCTCGAAGATAAAAGGAATAGTGGTAATTCCCAACGATTTTTCAAACAGGTTGGAGCAAAAACAATCGGCAGATCTCATGGTGATTACCGACGGATCAGAAGTCAATACCGCAACATATCTGCAAAATTATATTCTGCAAATTTCCAATCAATGGCTTGCGACCAGTAAATATTCGCAACTGATGTCACCACAAATTGTGAATCCGCAAGTTCGAACTTGGTACAATCAGGATTCCAACGGATATTATTTTATTTTGCCGGGCTCGATCGCAATCACCATGACTTTGATCGGAATTCTGCTCACTGCATTGGTCGTGGCGCGAGAGTGGGAACGCGGAACGATGGAATCTCTCCTTAGTTCGAATGTCACTCGCATGCATATCGTACTTGGAAAATATATTCCGTACTTCATTCTTGGAATGTTATCTATGATATTTAATATGATATTGTGTATCGGTATCTTTCAGGTACCTTTTCATGGAAATTATTTAGTTTTGACTTTTGTCAGCGCATTGTTTTTGTTTACATCTATGGGAATAGGTCTGTTGATTTCTACAAAACTCAAAAATCAATTTTTTGCGAGCCAAATTTCAATAGGAATAGGTTTTCTTCCGGCGCTGCTTTTGTCAGGTTTGGTTTTTCCCATAAGTTCTATGCCGGAGATTTTGCAACACATTACGAGAGTTCTTCCACCTCGATATTACATTACTTTTATCGAAAGCGAATTTATGGCAGGAACTATTCCGAGTGTGGCTATAAAATCATCTATATTTTTACTGATTTTGGGAATAATTCTGTTCATTGCCGTTTACAAGAATACAGAT
Source organism: Holosporaceae bacterium UBA3830 (assembly GCA_002393025.1). Classification (GTDB taxonomy): domain Bacteria; phylum Pseudomonadota; class Alphaproteobacteria; order UBA3830; family UBA3830; genus UBA3830. The sequence goes on from DGIE01000015.1 coordinate 35,595, forward strand.
ATGAGGCTAACTCATGATTGAAAGATTAAAAAAAATTCTCGCACTGATAAAAAAAGAGTTTATCATCACATGGATGGACCCGAAAAGTCGAGCGATCATAGTCGCTTTGCCGATTGTTCAGTTGATTTTGTTTTCTTATGCTATCACGATGGAGGTCAGAAATATCGATGTGGTCGTAGTCGATCAGGATAATTCTGCTGAGTCACGCGAGTTGATTTCGCGTTTCGAATTTTCTCCGCAGTTTCGCCGTATCTATCGAGTGAAAAATATGAAACAGCTTCAAGATAAAATCGATAATAAAGACGTGAGCATGGGGCTGTACATTAACAACGATTTTTCTACAAACATAACTTCGAAAACTCCAACGGATGTATTGGTCGTCACTGATGGGCGCCAAACGAACTCTGCCGCAATCGTGGCAGGATATGCGTCTCAAATAATTGCAAATTACAATCAGGAAATTGCTCCTACAAACGGTGTAAAAATTAATGTCGTGACGAGAAATTGGTTTAATCCGAATCTGGAATATCGATGGTTCATTTTAACGGTAATTGTCGCAATGCTGGCCTCGGTTATTACTCTGATTTTGACAGCCTTGTCCATTGCACGAGAAAGAGAGATGGGAACTTTCGACCAGTTGATTGTCAGTCCGTTATCCTCAGTTGACATTTTAGCGGGGAAAACTGTTCCTCCTCTGATTATTGCGATGGCTTTAACCTGCGTCATGACTTTCGTTGTGAATAATTTCTTCGGAATGCCATTTAAAGGATCGATCATCTTGTTTTTGATTTCTATGTTGATATCATTGCTGTCCTTGGTTGGGGTGGGACTTTATATCTCTTCGATTTGCAGAACTCAACAGCAGGCGATTCTCGGAGTGATAACTTTTATGATGCCTGCAGTTTTGCTTTCAGGTTTTATCTCTCCCATTGAAGATATGCCGGTATTTTTGCAATATTTGACTTTGCTTAATCCCATAAGATTTTTCATGGTTCTCACTCGAGGAATTTTTCTCAAAGGAATGGACTTTGCAGATGTTTCAATAAATTTAATTCCATTAATTATTACCGCAACAATCACACTCTCTATGGCCTGCTGGAGTTTCAAAAAAAGACAGAATTAAAAGCTAGATTTTCGAAAAATGGCATTTGTCTTTGTCTTTCTAGATCCTATCGTCACAAGATATT
>DGIE01000026.1 GCA_002393025.1 Holosporaceae bacterium UBA3830
GCTTCTCTCATCATTTCCTTTTTTAATTTGTTAAAATCAGATAATTTGTATTCGTAACTACAACGAACCAGGATATTCTTTGCCAGCCATTTTGAAAGCATACTTTCTATTATTTTAGGAGCATCAATGTTTGTTGTTGATATTTTGATGGACTTTGTCATTTCAAATTTTCTAACATTTACCCTCTGACCATTGTTATAATCCTCAATATTCCGATCGTAAGTACGACTTGTAACAAGGACATCTTCGTCGTTTAAATTTATTTTTTTGAGGTCATTTAAGATAATATCAACGGATTCCTGCAATTGTTTCTGGGTTGCCTCTACTGTCTCTCCTAAATTCTCAACAGCTATGTTTATGACACAAATATCGGACTTAACAATCTTCTCAGACAATCCCTTTACTTCAATCAACTGCTTAGCGGAAGAGATCTGCCTGGCCGAAAAATACCCACCAAACGCCAATCCCACGGCAATTATACTACAATACACGAACGCCTTCATTACCTTACCTCCCCATTAAATACACACTTATACTAACATAAATGATCGCTATAAAAAAAACATATATAAAATTCTTATTTGGTCTCCTCAATTTGTTTTGGCAATTTTGTGATCACGGTAGGTTCATCGATTTCTATGGTCCTAACTTCCTTCTCGTTATGAATTCTTAACAAATTTATGTATAGCAATCCGTTCGTAAATTCTGCATTTTTCACTTCTACCCCATCTGCCAAAACGAATGTTTTTATAAATTGGCGTGTTGCGATACCACGGTATATGTAAACCGTATCAGGGTCGCTTTCTTGCTGTCCTCGAATGGTTAACTGGTTATTTTCCAGAGAGATTCTAATATTTTTACGCTCGAATCCCGCCAGAGCCAGCGTAATCCTGAAACCGTACTCTCCTATTTGCTCTATATTGTAAGGAGGATAATTGTCCTGTGCTTTGGATATGGTGTCAACCAATCTCTCAAAGTGATCAAAACCTAAAAATAAAGGGCTGCTGAATAATGAGGTTAATCTATCCATATTTCGTCTCCATAAGTAACGAGAAAGATTATACAATAATTCTCGAAAAAAGCATAATAGTCCTCTTCATGAGAGAGGGACCAGTTTGTCATTCCTATGATACGCTCAAGGCCCCTTGTAAATCGTAAATAGGTTCAGGAGCAGGAATTTCCCTGGTCACGTCTAAAATAACCATGTTGTAGAACATCTGAGCAGTTTTCAGCAACAAAGGAGAAAGAACTTCTATTTCATGAAATGATTTTTCTCCAACTTCAAAAACATGTTTTGGCACAAAGTTCTTACTGTTTAAACAAGAAACAATTTCGGTTATAGAATTTCTAATATGCTTGATTTTTCGAAATAATACACTTTTGTTCAAAACAACTACAATCAGGTCTCCATTTGTTTTTAAACATCGAGAAATTTCATTTAGTGTTTGTCTGGAATGTTTTGAAAATTCAAAAAAATTTATAACAACAATCTTGTCGAAACTAAAAGATAAAAAAGGCAGATTTTCTTCCTCTACAACAACAGTCTGAAATGGTCTAATCTGGGGCCATCTGGTTATCTTATATCCGACGGGGATAGCATAAAATAAATTTTCACTTTCCAATTTATTTAAATACGGAGCCCCATACCCCAATATTAACGAGGTTTCTGAAGGAGAAATCCTATCCAACAAATATTGCGAAACTTTTTCAACCAAACAATTTCCTAACTGAGATGAGTAAAAATCTTCCAGCGAAGTAATATTTGAATATTTCATTCGTACATGTATAATAAGCCCTAAGATAAGTCTACACAAAGTTGTTTTGATTTGTCGAGTTTATGATTGTTTATTTTTTAATTTTTGGGAATTACAATGACTAGATCTGACTTGGTTTCTCGTGTTTCTGCGATTTTTCCGTATGTGAATATTGGGAATGTTGAGAGAATTATATCGATCATTATTGATTTGATGGTTGATAAGCTCAAAGAAGGGGGTAGAATAGAGTTGCGAGATTTTGGTGCGTTTTCTACCCGAGAAAGAGGTGAAAGTCAGGGGAGAAATCCAAGGAATGGGGAAAGAGTCACTATAAAAGCCAAGAAGGTCCCGTTTTTTAGAGCAGGTAAAAAGTTGAGGGATGCGGTTAATAATAGTGAGTATATTGAGGATGGTTTGTTTGAAGGTGAGGACTGATAATGAATTGGCTTACGAACTTTGTCAGACCAAAAATAAGAGCTCTGGTTGGGAATGATGTTCCTGATAACTTGTGGAGAAAGTGTCCTGGTTGCGATCAAATGATTTTTCATTCTGATCTATCAGGTAATCTGCAGGTGTGTCCTCACTGTAGTTATCATTTTAGGTTATCTGTCAGCGAGAGGGTTTCCAGTCTATTTGATAATGGTGAAGTTACAAAAGTAAAATACAAATCGGAGTTAAGTGATCCGTTAAAGTTTAAGGATTCAAAAAGATATTCGGATAGAATGAAGGCGGCAAGGGAGAAGACGCAAAGTGAAGATGCCGTAAGTGTTGTATACGGTAGAATGAATGGAAATAAGTGTGTTGCCGTTTTATTTGATTTTGATTTTATGGGCGGATCCATGGGGAGCGCTGTAGGAGAAGGAATTATTGCTGGGGCAGAGTATGCCTTAAAGAAGTCATGTGCACTGTTAATAGTTCCTTGTTCAGGAGGAGCCAGGATGCAGGAAGGCATCTTTTCTCTAATGCAAATGCCGAGAACCGTAGTTGCGATCAACAAGATAAAGGAAGCGAGTCTGCCGTATATTGTGTTGCTAACAAATCCAACCACGGGGGGAGTATCTGCTTCCTTCGCTATGCTGGGAGATTTTCATATTGCAGAGCCGGGAGCACTGATTGCATTTAGCGGACCGCGCGTTATTGAAGGAACGATAAGAGAAAAACTTCCGGATGGATTTCAGAAATCGGAGTACTTACTTGCCCATGGAATGGTTGATATGGTGGTAGAGAGAAAGGATTTAAAAACGATGATCTCTCGAATTATATCGATAATTACACACAAGAAGGCAGTTTAACAATTTGGCTCATGCATAATCGGAGGAGGAAAGCGACTTTGTTTTCTCATATTCGGGGTTTGTTTGGAGTTAAGTTTTTTTTCGAAACAGTAAAAAATGGGGGACACAGTTTTTGCGGTGCGATGAAGATGTGCTCAGGGTTTCCGCGAACCATCGAATGCTGGATCCGGTAATTGCTGTTTGCAACTCACTCACATCTATCTATTGCGAATGATCCTCGGGTTTTCAATTTTCTATATCTATGAGAAGAAAACTAATCGTAATGAAATCTACAAGTTAACAAAGTAATCACCCCGTTTTGTACTTTGTAAACTAGCATGTGTCCTCGATTTATCCTGCGAGACCAACAGTTGGACAGCTGAAAAAAGAGAGGTTCCGGCTCTCCAATTCCCTCAAAAGGATTGCTTGATATTGACGTAATCAACATTTTGATCTTTTCTACGATCTTCTGATGACTTTGCTGCCAATGAAAAAACTGCTCGTAAAACTTATCAGTATAGACAACTTTCATTTAAATAGATCCTCTATCGGATGGACTTGACCTGATTCTGTCTGATTCAGCGATTCTAACAAGGCTTTTCTATTGGATTTTGAACTCAAAAGGTAAGCTGTTTCCCTGATAGATTCGTATCTATCCGCATCCATCATCACAATTTTATCCCCGTTCTTTCTGCAAATAAGGATTTCTTCGCTATAGTCGCATACAGAATTCAAAATAGCTGACAAATTCTGCCTCGCTTCAGAATAAGAATAAATTTTCATACTCAATCTCCCACCTTGAAAGGGAGCCTACAATAGTACTGCAATTTTGTCAAATTATTTTTTTGTGATGCCTGAAATGTTAGAACTTATCTGCATTTACTTCTTACGATTATATTGGATATTTCTTTTTGTCTATAGGGGCTATGATTGATTCCTGCTACCTTATGATCATTTCCCGTTTTTTATTACCCCATCTGTCTAAGCCAAAGTTTAGGATAACAAATAAATTCCTGTGTGCCATTGGAATAATCGTAAAATTTATGCCAGCTTTCTGAAATTTACGGCCCATCCCTACAAAAAATAAGGCTTTCACTTTAGCAATCTGAAGTAACAGACCTAGACTTATCCCCGCTCTCCTAGAGATCTCTAACGATTTAATTACCATTGAAATTTCAGTGGTGGGCAATGCAGGATTCGAACCTGCGACACCCTGATTAAAAGTCAGGTG
>DGIE01000004.1 GCA_002393025.1 Holosporaceae bacterium UBA3830
AGATACTTAGATAAATACGATTATTCGGTACCGCAGATGAGTTCGAACTCGCAGGATGGATATGTGGCAAGTGCGGATAGTACGTTTAATTCTGGCTATCCAGCATGGCGAGCTTTTGATAGATCGAGTAGTTCGTCTTGGACTTCTGAAGACGCAACTTCCACAACTCCGCACTGGCTTAAGATATATAACAACAACGGAATATCTGCTAATTGTATCCATATAGTGTGGCATAGTGAGCATTATGGAATAGATTATGTAATATCGGGAAGTAATGATGGCGCGACATACACAAATTTAGTTACCGTTACTGATAATAACAATTTAAATCCTTCTTATTCTTTAGGTAATATTCAAACTTTTAAATACTGGAGGATATACATTACTCGAATAAATACAAATGCAACTAGGACGGAAATCCATCAGTTTAACTTAATCAACAAATCTACAATTCAAGAATATTAGGAGGAAAAATGGATATATCAAAAACAATGGAAACATTTCAAAAGGTGAAAGAGAAAATCCGGCAGGCGATAATTTCGAAAGGGGTTGAAGTCCGAGAGGGCGCGTCACTTTCTGAAATGGCGGATAAGATTTTGGAAATAAAAGTTGGCAGCAAAAGAAAGGAGAAGAAGAATGCCTGATTTTTTACATGGTTTAACAGTTACTGAAATTAACGAGGGAATAAGTACAGTTCGTACAAGTTCCAGTTCGGTTATTGGAGTAATCGGAACAGCCCCTGATGCGATTACGGCAGATTTTCCGCTAAATACCCCGGTGTTAATTCCTGGCTCATTAACTGAAGCGGCAAAACTCGGAACGACCGGAACTCTTCCCGTAGCGGTTAAGGGAATTTTGGATCAGACTGGAGCAATGATTGTTGTTGTCCGTGTCGCTGAAGGAGAAGCTAGTGGTGAAGGTAACGAAGCCATTACAGCTGCTGAAGCAACTATAGCTAATGTTATTGGTTCGGTTTCTGCAAGCGGAGAATACAGTGGAGTTTACGCTTTCTTGGCTGCAAAAAGTAAGCTTGGATTGACTCCAAAAATTTTGTGCGCACCTGGATTTTCGGCACAAGAAGTCGTTACAGAATTGATCTCGATTGCCGGCAGACTAAGAGCGATAATCGTTGCAGATTGTCCGGCCAATGCTACAAATGCAGAATTACTGAGCTTTGTTACAAATTGCGCAAGCGCAAGAGTTTACGCTGTATATCCTGAGGTAATTAATACGAAGAATGAGACAGTTCCTGCGAGTCCTTATGTCGCAGGAGTCATAGCAAAAACTGATAATGATGACGGATTTTGGGTATCGCCTTCGAACAAAGCAATCAACGGAATTATCGGACTCAGCAAGCCAATCGACTTTGCTTTGGGAGATGCTTCGTGTCGTGCCAACTATCTGAATGAACAGAAAATCGCAACTATCATCAACCAAAATGGCTACAAATTGTGGGGAAACAGATCGACCGCAGGCGAAGGAGCTTACCAATTTTTATGTGTAAGAAGGACGGCCGACGTTATTTCGGATTCAATTCTGCAATCTCATTTATGGGCGGTTGACAGAAATATCGTGAAAAACTATTTGACGGATGTCACTGAAAACGTGAATGCCTTCTTGGCTACCTTAAAATCTCAAGGAGCAATTCTTGCAGGAAAGTGTGTTGCAAACAAGGAGCTCAACACTGCTCAGAATATCTCCGAAGGGAAAGTTTACTTCGATTTCGAGTTTACCCCGGCATATCCGGCAGAACAGGTCACTTTTAGAGCTTACTTGAACAACGAAAATATAGAGACAGTTTTAATGGAAAATTTAGCGCAATAAGGAGGAAAGAAAATGCTGCCAAAGATACTGAAAAATTTTAATGTATATGTAGATGGTCGAGGTTACGCAGGTCGAGTTGATGAAATCACCTTGCCGAAGTTGACGGTAAAGACAGAGGAATACCAGGGAGCGGGAATGTCTGCTCCGGTTGAAATCGATATGGGTATGGAAAAGTTGGAAATGGATCTGACTTTTTCCGAGTATGATCAGGAATTATTCAAACTGTTTGGCTTAACCAACGGCTCTGAATTTGCACTGACTATTCGTGGTGCATTGCAAGGTACGGGAGAAACTTCTCCTGTTGTTATCAATGTTCGAGGTTATTTTAAGGAAATGGACTTCGATTCTTGGAAGCCTGCAGAAAAAGCCACGCTCAAATGCTCTGTAACTTGTAACTATTACAAACTTACGATTGATGGAGTTGAACTGATCGAAATTGATCCGGTGAATATGATTCGCAATGTCAACGGAACTGATCAATTGTCTGAAGTCCGTCAGGCGTTGCAGATTTAGGAGAAAAGAAAATGAAAAAAATTAAGTTAGAAAACTCGATAAAAATTGATGGAGTTGAAGTTAACGAGATATCACTACGTCAACCGAAAGTTCGCGATTTGTTGATTTCAAGCAAGAAAAACGTTTCAGAAGCTGAACGCGAAGTGAATTTGATTGCGAACTTATCCGAAATACCCGTTGATGCAGTCGAAGATTTGGATTTGAGAGATTATCTCAAAATTCAGAACTGGTTGAAGGATTTTTTAGTGCAGCCGACCAATTAGAACTAAGAAAAGCTGTATTAATTATGGCTTCTCATGCTAAAGGAGGAATTTGTGAATGGCTAGAGATGGGCAGTAATGAATTTATGGAATGGCTAGAGGCATTAAGGGATTTACAAAGAGATGGCGGAAAATAGGAAACAACTCTTAATTACCATCGGAGCAGCATTAGGAAACAATTTTAATGCTGTTATTTCGGGAAGCACCTCGAAACTGAAGAGTGTGGGAGCAGCCATCAAAGATATGGAGAAACAGTCTCTATTAGGTGCTTCGTCTTTGGATAAGTTAAAGAATCGATACAATTCTTTGCTCGGCTCAATGAATCGTCAACAAGCGATTATCCAAAAACGCGGTTTTTATAGATCGCAAATAATGGAGATGGTTGCTCTTGGCGCTTCTCTTGCCGTTCCGATTCGTTCAGCAATGAAGTTCGAAGATTCACTGGCCAAAATAAAATCTGTAGTCAATTTTTCCGAACCTGAAGGGTTGAAGAAATTGGGAGACACTTTCAATAAAATGTCTCAAAGTATTCCTATAACTGCGGATGAATTAGCGATAATTGCTTCCATAGGCGGTCGCTTTGGCGTGGCAGAAAAAGACCTAGCTAGCTTTTCAAAAGAAATCGGGAAAACAGCAATTGCTTGGGGATCTCCTGTAGAAGAAACAGCGGAAAAAGTCGGTAACCTGATGAAGGTTTTTAATGTTTTAACTTCTCAATTACCGCAATATTTTGATGCTATCAATTATTTGGGGAATAAAACCGGAGCAACTGCTGATAATATTTTGAAAGCATTGAATAGATCGGCAGATGGTCTCGCAAATTTCAAACTTTCCCTACCACAAGCTGCGGCTTTAACCAGTACGATAATGTCTTTTGGTGAAGGAGCGGAGCAAGCTGGATCGGCAGTCGGAAATATGCTTCAGAAATTATCAAACGCAAAACAACTTGGAATGCCTGCTCAAAAAGTTCTGCACAGTATAGGATTAACGGCTGCAGCATTACCAAAGATGATAGCGGAGGATCCGCAAAAAGTTTTAACTCGATTGTTTGAAGGATTTTCAAAATTAAAAGCTGAAGATCGGAGTTCTGCTCTATATTCAATTTTCGGTCGTGGAGCGAGCAAGACCGTTGGGAAACTTATAGAGAATCTCGAACTATACAGAAAAAATTTACAGTTGGTTTCCGACCAAAATATCTATAAAGGCTCTCGAGATGAGGATTTTAATATTGTAGCTTCAGAAACAAAATCGCAGGTTCAATTATTACAAAATTCGTTCTCAACTTTGAGTAAAGAGATCGGAAATTCTTTATTACCAACGCTAAAGAGCGTTCTAACAACTATTAATTCAATTCTGTCTCCAATAGTGGAGTGGATGGGGAAAAATAAAGAACTTACGACAACTATAACAACCACAATCGCCGGATTAATAAGTTTCAGAATAGCAACTTTCGCTCTTGGCTATGCTTTAACATTTTTGTTTGGTGGGTTGAATAGATTAGTTATTGGCTTAAAAGCAGTTCGAGTTGGTTTTACTCTTGCAAATGTTGCATGTAAGGGTTTTCTAGGTTGGGCATTTGCTCTTGCAACTGCAGCATGGGCAGTATACGAAAACTGGGATACTGTAAAGGCTTTTTTGATGAAGATATGGGAGCCAATAGAGCCGTATTGGAACTCCTTTAAAAATACTATGACTGAATATGGGAAACACATAACAAAAGCATGGACGGTGGTAAAAGATTTCTTTTCAAGTATATGGAACGAAGTAACCCCCTACTGGGATAAGTTTAAATCAAAAGCAGGAGAACTCGGAATTACAGACGGAATTATCAATGCTTGGACTAAAGTCAAAAACTTCTTCCTGCAAATTTGGAATAAAATCTCTCCGATTATCGATAAGATTACAAAGCCATTGTCTAACTTATGGGATGGGGCGAAGTCGAGTGTGCAGAAAATCGGAAATCTGTTTAGTTCTTCAAAATCATCATCGCCTCAACTGAAAATACCACGTGAGATAAAACCGGCGAACTCCAATATAACTCGAAATCAAAGCAATAACTTTTCGATTACGATTAATGCTAACAAAAATGATAATCCGGAGATGATCGCAAATAAAGTTATGAATCGAGTTAGTGACTACAGCAAAACGTTTTTGTATGACGAAGTGGCGGAGGCAATATGATTCTAGGCGATTTTCAATTTAATCTTAAAACAATGACGCCGAACTCGATGACTCGCACGACCGAATATAATTGGTCTGATGCAGAACGAGTCGGAGACTTACCAAATTTACAGAATCTCGGCGTGGCTAAAGATCAAATTGAGATTGAGGGAGTGTTTTATCCGAAGTTCAATAAGGAAAATTCCGTAATCAATACCATCGGAAACAGCGTAACATCAAAAATCATGAACTTCCTGAACCTATCGGAAAATTCGGGATATAGTAGCATCGATGCAATTCGATCATCTGATTTGTGCAAGATAGCCAGTAATTTGATCAACGATAACGGCGAAATTCTGGGGAAATTCGTGATTTCATCGATTAAAGAAATTCAAAGCTATTTTGATCGAAACGGGAAGCCTCAGAAAATCGAATTCACTTTAATCTTGAAACGCTCACCGGGATCGACAAATTCAATTGCGTGGAGCAGTTCTGAAAACTCAGTTGTCGGAGCAATTACGAATATAGCACGTACATATTTGAGGTGGTAGATGATTACTTACATCACAAAAGAAGGAGATGTTCTGGATTGGATTGTGTGGAAGCACTACAGAACGCTGTCCGCTTTGGAGCAGGTCATGAAGGCTAATCCGGATATTACTGATGAAATATTCCACGCGGGAATGATTATCAAACTGCCTTACATTGAAACGGTTCAAAAGACAGATAAAGAGGTGAAGTTATGGAGCTAACGCCTGATTTTTCTATTTCGATTAACGGACAATCAAGTCTTCCGAAAGAACGGATTATTTCGGTCAGAACTACAGATCAAGCAGGATTTGTTTCAGATTCTTGCGAGATTGAATTAGATGATTTTGATAATGCACTTCAGTGTCCGAATACTGAGGCGAAAATAGCAATTTCTCTTGGCTATCAAGAAAAAGGCCTAACGAAAATCGGCACTTATTATGTTCGAGAAATCGCAATAGATGGAGCGCGACGGACGATAAAAATTGTTGCAAATGCTTTGCCGAAATCCATGAGATCGCAGAAAACAAAGACAAATGATATCAAGCTAAACGAGTATATAGCTTCAATTGATTCGGAGTTAGATTCCGAATTGTCCGAAGATTTTGAAGATATAGATTTGTCCGATAATCCGCAATTTGGGGAAAGCGACATCAATTATCTTACTCGCATTGCAAACAAAGTCGGAGCGGTTACGAAGCCAGTAGATGATCATTTGATTTTTTCTGAAGATATGACAGCCAAATCAGTATCAGGGAAAAGCTTGCCTGTAAAATATATAGAAGCATCTGAAGTGGCTAACTATTCCTGTAATTTCAAAGAAACAGAAACGAACGGAGCGACAGGAACAGTTTACGCTAGTTGGTATGATAAAAAGTCCGGAGAATATCATTTGGTTCATGCTGGCTTAGGTGATCCAGAAATAGAGTTGAATGAAATATTTTCATCGGAGAAGGACGCCTTAGCCGCAGTACAAGCCAAGGTAAAAAAGGTGGAAAAGAATAATAAGACTTTTAGATTTACGACAGAGGGTCGTCCGGATTTGTTCGCTGAAGGTCCGATAATTTTTCGAGGTTTTCCAACTAAGATTCCAACGAATTGGATTATTTCCAGAGTAGAACACACATTAAATTCCAGTGGTTTCGTTTCAAATGTCGAATGTGTCGGAGGGAAGTGATGGCAGCGATTTTTTCGGATAAATTTGAAAAGGCAGTTAATTATGTAATTAAAAATGAAGGTGGATACGTTTTTGATGAAGATGATCCGGGGGGTGAAACGAATTACGGAATTTCCAAAAGAAGTTATCCGAATTTGGATATCAAACACCTGACTTTGAAAGACGCCAAGAAGATATATTTTTGTGATTTTTGGCACAAAGGAAGATTTGAGGAAATTGAGGACGATGCTGTTGCAACGCAAGTCTTTGATTTGTCAGTAAATTTGGGAATTCGAGTCGCTGTAAGCGTTTTACAGAGGGCTTTGCGTTCCTGTGATAAATCAGTCACGGAAGATGGTTTGATGGGCTCTCAGACGCTTTCTGCGGTGTCGAATTCTGACCCGCGTTGTCTGCTGGCTGCGATCAAGTCGGAAGCGGCAGGATATTATCGAATGATAGTGTGTAGCAAGCCGGGAATGGCTAAATTTCTCAATGGCTGGCTTAATAGGGCGTATAAACAACTTTTTTAGGGAGGAAGAAAATGGGAAAATTGGCATTATTGATTAACAACGAGAAAGTCCAAGGAATGGTTGCGATTATCGCAGCTGTCGTTATGTATTATACACCTGATCACATCGATAAAATTATCGAAATGTGTCTGGCTGGATTGGGCATTTCGAAACTTGTTATTTTCAAAGAATAGACAGAGGGGCAACTGCCTCTCTGTTTTATGAAACCGGCAATTTTGGCAGTTTTGTAAAATAGGATTCATCCTGGTTTCAATTACTCTTTATTTCCGGATAACGCAGAATAAAAAATCCATTCATCAGTTCGTCGAATTTTTCATTAATCTCTTTAAATTTAAAACAGTATTTATAATCGGTGATCCTACAATCAGACATTGCGCCATTCATAAAACCATTGGAAAAAGCAAACTTGAGGGCTGCTAAAAATTCCTCTTTTTCTATGTTCATTCGCGACCTCTTACTGAATTTTCTTCTTTATCTCGTTGATTTCTTCGATTGAAAGACTCAAAGCTTCGGCAACCTGTTCGACAGACAGCCCCATTTTAAAAAGCTTTACTGCCGACTCCCGTTTTTCAGCATCAGCCTTGGCGCGTTCCTCTTCTCTGACAGCGTTTCTTTCGCTAATTCTGTCGTTCCAATCTCTCTGTCTCAAATCGGCGATAGCTCTTATATCGTCATCAGCACTCAAATATTTTAATCTATCCATGGCTTTTGATATTTCTTTATTTTTTAACCAAATAGGGTCTAACAAACTAGGTTCTTGAATAAACTCTAACCAGCCATTTAACAAATCTTTTTTGTCTGCGTCCTTAGGGTTAAACTTAGGTAGTTCTATAAAAAAGATACGCTCGTTTTCTGATAATATTTCATAACCATCAGATTTGGACGGCTGAAAGGTCATGTACGCTTCGCTTATCGCATCTTTCCTGTTGGTAACATTTTCTCCCAGTATCCAAATCGCTATAATTCGACTTCTTTCGTACGACTCGTTTTCTTTCAAAAGCAGAGGAAACATATTTGCTGCATAATGAAGCGATCTACCTCGTATTTCTCCGGTATTTTTAAATTGAATTTCGATATCCAATTCAATGTCGTTGTCGGTACGCGCTCTAACATCAAGTCTACTGGTTTTATTATTTTCGAGAATCTTCATAATCTCCGTATTTTTCAACTCTAAGGACTTTATATGAGGCCTTCCCTTGAAAAGAGCATTGAGAAAGGAGATCAACGAACTTACTTCTTTTTCTTGTCCGAAAAGATTCTTGAAAACAAAGTCAAGTTTTGGATCTAAAAGGCTTTTACACATGTCTCATATTCCTCAAATATCCCTAAAAGATTACAACACATTCCTTAAAATTATATTAACGGATGCATATAAATTTACAAGAGCCAATTAGTCAAAATAGACAAATTCACAAAATACGGTCGAAAAAGTGTATCGAATTGCACATTTTAGGGTCGAAAAAGTGTAACCGTTATCTCTTTAATTTAATGATCGTATAAATCGAACCTTGCATCAAACCACAATATATAGAACGTGCTTTTGTCTCTAAATCCTACCATAGGAGCTTTTCCGCAAAATCGGAAAGCTATAAGATTGACATCGGGTTTTATAAAATCGGGAATAGGAGCGTGTATTGCTTCCTTTTTTATCTTTTCATAACCTAGCCCGTGTCTGTAAGCTTGATTTAACTGCTTCCACGAAAGTTGAGATAATTTAACAACTTGATCGAAAAACGCTACTTTAAAATCGTTCATTCCTTCAAGATCATAATTTTTTTGCAGATACCTTAGAGAGAATATAGGCGGATGCAAGTCATAATCCTCCATCTCTTCAGAATAATAGGGACATTTCTTGCACCGCTGTATCTTTTTGCCTATTGCCATGTAACTACGCTATCTGTGTTTTGAAAAAATCAATCATATCTTTATCTGATAATATGCCATCTCTTCTCATGGCGTTTCTCCAGGGCGGTTCGCAATGCGTCATATTTCTCAACTTCCAAGCAGAATATTGTCCATACTCTGCATATATCTCATCCAAAAGATCTTGAATATCTACAGGAATTTTATCTAAATCAAAGTTTGGAGATAAAGGCAAAGCCTCACTTCCATACCCCTTATATTTATCATACAACTCGGCAACTACCGGACCATGTTGCCATGCAACAATATCGTTAGCGAAAAGACGACAATTATTCATGGCCAAATAAAACCCCTGCGCGTAATAACACAACTTCTGTAACTTTAAATGAGTGATAACATCTTGACAGTCATCTTCCTGTCTATTTAAGAAATAGTCCGCTATATCACAAACATCTTGCATTTTTATTTTTGTATCCATAGCTTTTCACTCCACAATAACACTCTTAACTTATATACCCTTTTCGGTTTAAACACAAATTTCAAGACGGTTACAATTTGTAACCGTGCGGTTAAATGCCAAAATTTCTCTATCACTAACCTTTACAACTTTATTCTGAAAGTAAAGGATAATGAGATTTTCTTTACTTTTTTTTTATTAAACTTTGTGATCATTTCTAGAGGAATTGTGATTTAATGTAAAGAAACGAGGTTGGTTAATGTTTAATCAATTATTGTTATGTGCGGCGTTAACAAATATCCAGCAAATGTCTCTTGTTAATATGGTGAATCAAAATTTATATGTTCGGCAGTACTACGTACCTCCTGCGACATCGAATGTACACGATAGTCTAATTGATACCACAAAATTGTCTCAAAAAAACGAGCACGGAGCTTATCCTTGGGAGATTGTGAAGCCTTATGGAGATAGTGTATATTTCTTGTACGACAATTATTTTCGAATGGGAAAAAGGGATAAAGCGGATTTAAAAATGTATTACTACTTTCAGGGGTTAAACCGAAGAAAACGCGATATTACCCGTAGATTGATGAATCCGACCGATTATAAAAAAGTAACTTATTTCAACATGAATAATCTTCTTGCCGCAATTTCATTCCGAATTGATAAGGCGAAGAGCGACAAGTCTTTATGGAAATTACTGTACTATCGCCAAGTTGTTTTAGATCTGCAAAAAGAAGTTTTGGATTTTAAGCAGACTATTTTGGAGATGACTTTGAATATGCCGTGAATTTGTGAGGATTTCTTACAAGTTGATTCAGTATGTGCAAAGTTTGTATGCGCTTAATTCTCTATCATTTTCCTGACGTCGGTAAAATGATTGATGTCCTCATTTTTTTTAACAAACAAACCATATTAACCGTTTGGTTAAAATGGTTCGGTATTATTAACAGCTTCTTCATTTGATTTGTCTATCGTTTTCTTTCCAAATCTATCCACCAACGTCTCCGAGAGTTCGTCAAGGGCGGTCAAAATATCTTCTATACTCACGCGGTTTTGTGAAGATTGAGTTTTTAAGGTATCCTTCATATTGACTAATTCCCATAATTTAATTTAGAAATAGCTTTTTTTAAATGATCTGGAGCCAAATGAGAATAACGTTCTGTCATTCTTGAAGTTGCGTGTCCTACTAACGTTTGAACCTCTCTTAGATTTACGTCATTTATGACTAAATTACTCGCGAAAGTATGTCTTGTTGAATGAAAAACAGGTAGCTCTTTCGTACTCATTCCCTCTCTTCGTAAACCCATTTTTTCAAGTATTTCTTTGTAGCAGTGAGGCATTTCTTTAAAAGGCTCGTTTTTTGTATTTTTAAAAATTATTCCTTGATTATCAATTCCAGACCGTTTTGAAAGTATTTCAAAAGCAACATCATCAATCGGAATATAACGAGTGGTTTTCTTTCTTTTTGTGTTAAGTAGGGTTATAAATCGGTTTTTCAAATCAACATTTTTCCACTCCAAATTAAAAATTTCGGACGCTCTGCAGCCAGTATGAAATGCTAAATTAACAATGTCCCCTACTATCTCCCTGCGTTCGTAAAGTTTTTTGATTAATTCTCGAGCTTGCTCGTTGGAAAAGAAGAAGGTACGCTTATTGTCGTAGGCAGGAATGACAACTTTTAGTGCTGGATTTTTTTTGAAGTACAGATCTCGACTAATTGCGAAATTAAAAATCTGACGTAAAACAACTTTTATATATTCAGCGGTTCTAGGAGCTCTGGTTTTAAGGGCTTTATTTATAATTGGTTCCATATGATCAATCGTGATATCGTTCAAATTCTTTTGCCCTAGAGGGCCTTTAATCCATGTGTTGTAATATCCCTGAGTAACTTTCCATGTTTTACCGCTAGTTTGCGCCTGATGAACTATAATGTATTTATCAAAAACTTGCTGTAACGTAATTACTTTTGCTTGCTCTCTTTTCTTTACAGCTTCCTCTTCCTCTCTGGCTTTTTCTGCCATTTCACGTTTTTCTTTGAGGCTTTGCGGATGTTTGCCCTCACGGATGTTTCTTTTGATTTCCGCTAATAATTCAGAAGCTCTCTGCTCACTCCAACCTGCAGAAGCCCAGCCTAAATATTCTTGCACTTGCTTTTTATCTCGCTGGTATCTAATTGTATAGTAACGATCTTTTTGACGTCCATGCTTTCTTGTTTCGTGTTCCTTATAACTTACCCCTGGAGTTTTACACGATATAAACTTAGCCATGACTTTTCCCTTTCTAACATCAGTAAATTCTTTTTATTCTTAGTTTATGTGAAAATATTAACATGGAATATTGGATAATGAAATACTTTTTACACTATATTTACACTATATTTGCATTTGTAGACACTGACGTAAATTAATTAAAATTGAAGGCACATACTCTTGTTTTGCTGAAATTTGAGTATATAATGCGATCATTATTAATATATACTGACACTATGGTAGATAGACTGTAAATCTGTCGACGGAAGTCTACGAGAGTTCGAATCTTTCCCCCTCCACCAGATTTGTGTCATTTTTTCGGATTTCAATAAACGGCGACTTAGAGACCTTGGGTTCACTGGAGTTTGTGGTATTTTTACAAAGGTGCGTTAAATCGAGGCTCTATCCCTTTGCTTTCTAATATTTCCCAAAGTTTTTTCAGAGATTGTTCTTTATTGTGATAAAACGCAGACTCACGTATTCGGAAAAACTCCCATCCGCATCGTTCGAGCTGGCGTTGTCTTCTCATATCATCCTCATAATTGTTTGGAGTATGCCAATGATCTCCGTCGCATTCAACTGCCAAGCGAGCGCTTCCTCCCATCACGACAATATCTATACGCTTACCCGCAACTTTATACTGAGATTGTATTTGATATCCTTTTCTCATTATTTCCAATGCAACATCGACTTCAAACCAACTATCAAAGCCCTTCGGAGGAATGATATCTTGTCGTTTTTCTTCGGATTGATGCGCAATCCGTTCTAATTCCTCCTTTGATATTCCGTTAACTTCGTTTGTGTTTCGGTTTTCAAAAAATTCCAATAAACGATGCCTCAAACATCCACTGTTCTTGCTCACATCGCTAATTCTTACAGAATGAAATAATATTACCTGTTCTTTTGCGCGACTCATCGCAACGTTAAATCTTTGTTGATCTGATTTTTTAGTTAAAGCATTGAAAGATTCATTGGGAGCTACAACCATCGATAGTAAAATGATATCTTTTTCGTTTCCTTGAAACTGAGATAGAACACCGCAAACTATTTCGTGTTCTTCATATTCTTCGGTACTCAATTTATTATTAATTAACTCATCTTCTATTAACTTAGCTTGCGCTTTGCCTTGCAATACGATAACGCCAATAGTTTTATTGTTATATTTTTCATCGTCACAAATTTGTTCTATTCTTCGAACAATCGCATCTACCTCCGGCATGTTTCTTACACTTTCTCCTTTCCCTTGCCTAAAACCTGATTCAATAAATACATGTTCAAGCGGAGGTAAACGATCTGCACCGAACTGCTTCAGCGGAATCAGCGGAGTATGTGAATAGCAAAGATCATTACTGAACTTGATTATTTCCGGCATACATCTGAAATGCTCTCTTAAAACTATCTGGCTGCTGTTAAAGACTGCGTTTCCTATATCAAATAAGCTCTTATCGCAATCAAAACGATCTTTGAAAGAACCGAAAGAATGCAAATACTCATTCATAAATTGATTCGTCGTACTTCGATCAAGCCCGACATTTTCAGGACTGATTTGTTTATCATCTCCGACAATAATAATTTTTTTTTAGCTAGATAAAATAACGGTGTCGCCTCCAGTCCGCATTGAGAAGCCTCGTCCACTATTATTACATCAAAAATTTCAGGGGCAGCGGATATGTTATTCCAAACGTTATAAAGAGGCATAATCCACGCCGGAATTGCCTCCTGACAACCGTTAAAATGTTCCAGAGCTTGCTTTTTCCATTTGTTCGCGTACTTCCCCGTACCTTTTCCCAATTTATCTAAAGCCTGTTTCCAAAGCATCGCATGTTCTTTTTGGTCTTTTGTTAATCTAGTGATACAAAAATCTCAGGATTTTAATTGGGCTAATTTCTCTATGCAGTTTCTGATCCGATCTTCTACACTTTTTAGACTTTCTTCAATTTTTGAAATATCATCCCGATTGATATAGGATTCTACCCAATTTTTAGCTTGTGACCAATGCCAAGCGTCTTCCAACTGATTGGCTATTCTGTCTTTCCAAGCATCATCTTTATAAGATTTCTCCATCTCACGTATGGTAAGTGGAATTTTCTCTTCAACCTCATCTATTAAATTTTGTAATTCTGAGAATCTACTATGTTTCTCGAAAATATTATCCAAATAAACTTTAGATTTTCGATATTTATCTATATCTCGCTGTTCTATTGCAGTTAACAAATCGAAAATAACAGGGTGAGCATTTCCTTGATCAGTAATCTCTTGTATCTGATTCTTGATAATACGAATAATTGCATAGCAGCAAATTTGTTTTATTTCGTTAAGATTAGAAATCGATATATTTGTTATGCAATTAAAAAGATCTGACTTCTTCATTTGTGAAAACAAATTATTTATCTCAGAAATTTCCTCCAAAACCTTAATTCTTTTATCAATTCCTTGTAACTGTATGTCTTCAGGGATCTCCACAAATCTACGAAGATTATCTTTTATAAGTTTTATATTATAGTGATAGTTAGAAAACTTTATTAGGATATGTAAATTTTCGATTGTTTTTTGGCATAACTGACCATTTATTTTTATCTTTTTAAAAATGTATGAACATTTGCGTATGTGTCGAGGTTTAAAGAGATTCAATCTACTTAAACTATGTCCTTCTTCTGCATATTTTCTAAGAGTTTTTGCATCGTTATAAATACCAGCTATTGTTAATTCTGGCGGATATTCTATGTTATAGTTATTTGCTGTTTTCTCGGAATCTCTTACTTCCGCCATATACTTATTTATTTCTTCCAGAATTTCCGCATAGTTTGCTTCATTTCCGTTAGAAATATTATCAAATTCTGCTTTTATCCAATCTTCTTTATGTTTTGATAAAATTACCTCTCTTTTGTTATCTAAGTTTTCGAGTGATCGCAAAATTGGGAAGAGATTTTCTGCAGATAACTTAGATAAGTTGCGACATAAATAATTGTTTTCTAAATTCGCTAAATCTGAATCAGAAAGAGTACTTAGTTCGTTGACCAAACTATTAAAATCTCCTGCTGAAACAGTTATCTTTCCAAAATCTTTTTGTAATTCATCTCTTGAATCATAAAGATCGTGCATTCCTTCAAAGATTTCAGACATTTTCTGCATAGATAAGTCGTATTTAGCGTTTTGATCGATATCATCCTTAAACCAAGAATATTTTTGAGATTCTTCTTTAATCTTTCTTACAATATTTGATGACCTTCCTTTGTATTTTCCTTCAGCAACTGACTGATTTATTGTTTCGGAGTTAATAATATTCTCTAATCTTTTGTCTTTCTCTGCTTTCTCTTCTCTCAGTTGTTTTAGTTTTTCGGTGACGATATCAATACTCTTATGGATTGTTTCGTTATCATAATTATTACTTGCGTTTAGAATTGAAGAAACGCTATCTTCTAATAAGTTTTTTTCTGCTATGCTGTTTCCGGGTAGACTGATAACGAGCTTTTTCAACGAGTCTGGTGGGTATTTTATCTCTAAGAACCTTTAATGCTGTATCAGTTTTCGCGGTTACAAGTACCCGATTGCCCGTAGCCAACAAATGACAAATCAAATTGGCGATGGTATGTGATTTTCCCGTACCCGGAGGTCCTT
The DNA here is from genome assembly GCA_002393025.1 of Holosporaceae bacterium UBA3830. Lineage (GTDB taxonomy): Bacteria > Pseudomonadota > Alphaproteobacteria > UBA3830 > UBA3830 > UBA3830. Next base: position 15,162 of record DGIE01000004.1, read on the forward strand.
GAACTACGATTCCGTTTGCATTTCTGATTTTATCAACGATCTTTTTTTGTGTTTCATTATAAGGTTTTAAGAAAAAAAGTTCTTCGGCGTCAATATTTATGTTCTCGCTATTTTTATTTTCTTCGGTATTGCTATGTTTGTTTCCTATACTCGTGAGTTCTTCAAACAACGCCGAAGGTTTTACTCCTTCTTCGGTCTGACGAGCGATATCTTTAAGGATTTTTTTTAAACCTATCGGAGGACGTTCTCTCAAAATAATCGCCGGAGAAAAAGTGATGATGGGCTTTTCAGAAACCTTATTTGCTTTCTCAAGGCAAGGATAATATTCTCCATTATCGAATAGTGTACCTGACGCTGTTTTTAGAATTTTATCGATATTTTCTTGAGAAAGTGAACTATCTTCATTCAATAACTTTTTTACCTCATCTTCGGTTTCTCTGTTTATGTCATCTTCGAGCATTTCAAACTCAGCATTTAAGTTTCCGACATCAGAAGATAAACGAACGATAAGCTCTGATCTTTCAGCTTCTAATTCAAGTTCTGTCTGCGAGACAAGAAGATGACGCGTTACGGTTAGGCCATTCTTATTTCTATATTTAAAAGCCCCAGCCCCAGAATCAGTTCATACTGCTCTTTGTTTTTGTTCAGTGTCTGACGGATCGCAAAAGGTTTTGATAACACTTCTCTCCTTTTGCCCATTTTTCATGCTCTTGCTTCCAATTTTTCCATTTCTCGATGTATTCATCAAAAGTTGATTTTACTTTGAGATGATCTGACAATTTTTTCTCGATTTTTCCTGATTCGGTTTCTTCAAAAATGCTGACCTTTAATTGAGGCTGTAAATTGTCGTCCTCATCATGAATCCATGGAAGGCACATCTCGGGAACAGATGGCATGGAAGGTTTCAATTTGCGCTGAATTTTCAGCAATTCGCCGTCCGTGTTTGTCCAATCTTTCAGCACACAGTTTGGAATGTCAATGATATTGCCAAACCATAAAATATTGCTTTCTCCATAGCCGGAAGGAATATATAAAATAGGTTTACGGTTGACTTGGGATGTTACCTTCAGTAAGTATTCAACCAGTTTTGTTTTTCTATCTTTATTTTCATCCAGCATGACCTTTTCCTGTAATTTTGTATATCGCGTCTCGTTCTAACAAAAAAACGTTAACATTTGGTTAATTTGAACAAAGGTACTTCCCCGCCTTTACATCATGCGGTTGTCAAACTCCAGCTATTTCGCTAGTGTCAGAAAATTTCTATTTTGGTTAATTCTGCACGATATAATTCGAGTTGGTTAATAGCGAACGGATAATTCGACGGCGGAATCTTGAAGAACAACTTCTTGAAGTAAAATTACAAAATGAAACTATAGTTCGATTTTATTTAACAGATTATTATGAACTAGCCAAAGCGTCTCCTGACATTTGAGATTTTCGATTTTGATTACATCAATGCAACGGAGACGCAATTCACTGCAGCATAAGTCAGATTTCAATAAGCAAATCATTTCCAGCCGTTGTCGTGCAAAAGCTTGCACGGGAAGTAACTATTTTCCATATTCGACATCCCAAATGATGGTAAAATAAAGAAACAGCTAACTAAGCGCGACGGCTTATAACATCATTTGTTTGCAGGTTCCCATTTACAACGGACAGGAGAAACAATGCTTCCGTCTTTTTTCATTTCGGTAAATACCTTATCAACAACCTTTCTGTCGAGTCCTGTGAGTTCAGCAACTTTCCCCGCACTTACAGGCTCGCCAGCTTTTCTCATTGCATCCAAAATTATTTCTTTTTCGCTCATAAATACGCCTCCGCATCAACCATTAATACGACTTTACCTTTAAACCTGCATCGCCAGCCAGTTTTGCAATCCTATTTTTTCAATCAACTCGAGCTGTTGTTCTGCCCAATACATATCTTCCTCTTCATCCTTATAATAATCTTTCAGCATATCATAAGTTGAAACATCACATCTTGCCATTTCCATAATTTTGGCAAGCCAGGGAAGTCCATCTTTCGAAATCTTTAAGTCATATTTAAGCCACTCAACAACATCCTTATAAACCGGTGTTTCTTGCTTGGCTTCATTTTTTACATCTGCACCTAAATCAAGCAAACGATCAATGCAAAGCATCACATATTTTTGCTCTTCTTCCGTATGTTCCGCATATTTTTCTGCTAATTTCGAAAATCCCTGACTAGCAAAAATCTTAGATTGAATCGCATGTCCCATTGCTTGCTGAGAAAGCCCTGTCACAATGGTCTGTAACCCAGCAATAACTTCATCATTTCTAAACATAATCTAACTCCCTGTCGATTACCATTCATAAATATCTCAAGCAACCTTTTCCTTAAAAACTTCTTTAGACTTTTTGCACTTAGGACATTTTTCAGGCGGTTCCTCACCGTAGTGTTCATGTCCGCAAATACTGCAAATCCATTTTTTACTTTTTCCATCTGACTTTTCTGTTTTTTCTTCTATTGGTTTAGATAAAGATATCTCTGACGACACTACATCATCTGAAAGCCTTATAACTTTTTTCGCTTCTAGATTTTGATATCCTTGCGGAGTATGAGTGGACAGATAAATCGTCGGATTTTTTTTCACAAATTCACGAACTCGATTTAGCGTGTCATGCGCCTGCTCTAAATTTTCGAAAACTACAGACTGACGATTTTCGTACAGAGCTTCATCTGTGTAGGTGACGTCGCCGTGAATTAGATAATAAAGTCCTTCATCTTCAACAATTACAATGCTGTTTCCCAAAGTGTGACCAGGTGCAAAAACATAATAAATTCCATCTGTAATTTTTTGAGATTTTTCGAAATTTTGATATGGACCATCGGTAAAATCTACTCTTACGATATTTTCTCCTTGCAATTTCATCGCATCGGCTTCAATTCTCGAAATATAAATTTTAGCGTTCGGAAAACTGAGCAATTCGCCCGTGTGATCCGGATGTTTATGAGTTACCAAAATTTTTGTTACTTGTTCAGGCTCATATCCGAGTTCTTTTAGAGCTGATATGTAACTTTGGATAGGTTTTCCAACATAGATCAAAGCTCCTTCGCGCGGGGGAATATCAGGGGTCTCAGCCGGCAATCCGGTGTCGACCAAAATTACCTCCGAACCTGTATCAATGAGATAATTCTGCAAACAAGAAGGCAATTTTTCGTCAGGCGATATCGCACCTTTTTCAAGACCACCGCCGAACGCAAACGACTTCATCATAAATCCATCCCGCGCAAATTTCACTGCTTTTATTTTCATACTTACACCATGTTAACTGGGTACATGTTAATTTTATCCAATAATTTTTGCAATAATTAGGAAGACTCAAAAGACTTTTATAAAAGATATTTATTTTTTAATTATAATTTCTGAAGTTGTGGGTTGAAATATATCCATGTGTTGGAGTGAGAGAAGCTCTTCATAGGATTTACAATTTTACAGCAAAAACGATTTTAATTTCCTTTCTTGGTTCAGGTTAATTTACAGACTTTGTAGCCGTGAGCATTGAAGGCTTTAAAGGAATCTACCACCGGATTTATAAAAACATTACGGGTATGAATGTGTGGGAAGATATTTAACCGGGTTCGTAAGCTCAGGAATTCATCGACGTCCCAAAAATTTAGCAGCGAAACAGCTAGAAAAAATGTCTTTCGGAGAAAAGGCGAAGGAATATGTCGGATATTTTGTAGATGAACTAACAAAGCCATCGCCTGAAATGGTGGAAGCGTTCACTTGTGGAGATCCGAATAAGATGAGGGAAAAAATAAGGGAAAGTGTGGATAAAACTACACTTAATACCGTGAGCGGATTGCTGGATTTGTTGACGCCGTTTGATGTAAGCGCAGCAAATGAGCAATTGCATGGAGAAATTTCTTCAGGTGATAATGCAGTAAGACAAGCAACTGCTGTAGGAGAAACTGCGGCAATTGGCTATGGATTGAGCAAATTAACAAAATCAAAAATAGTGGTAAAGTTTTATCAAAAGTTTCGATCTGTAAAAAACGGAGTCATCAGTAGGGTTGCGGATAAGGTTAAGACTGCTGAGTTGTTTGGGTTATCGAGAGCGAAGAAGGCGGGGACAACAGCTTCTGTCAGTGAAGCTAGTGCAACCAAAGCACCGACTCGTCTAGACGTTATTCCGGAAACAGAGATGGTGCAAAAAGCTGCCGCTATGCCTGGTGAGTGGAAAGGTCAGTTTAAGGTACTCAAAGAAGGTTCGGAAGCTTTGACTGGAACGGAATTTTCGCCTAATGTATACTCAAAGCAGGTGTTATTTAAGGATCCGAAGACGGGACAGATGTTTAGAGTGTTTCAGAGAAATGATATTGATCCGAATTATGTAATAAAAGAAGGACGTTACATTGGAAGAACAAATCTAGATGCTATGCGTGACGGTAAGACGCCGTACACAATGTCAGGAGAAAAAATAAATTTACATCACGTTGGTCAAGATGCGCGTGGTCCAATAATTGAGGCAGCTGAGAAATCTCATAGGGTACATCCTCACAAGCTGTTCGGTAAAAATAAGCCACATCCTACAAATCCTGTAGATAGAAAAGATTTTAATAAAGTAAGAGAATCGTATTGGAGGGCTTATGCAGAACAGTTTAAGTAAATTAATAGAAAGGGGGGTGGTCATAAATGAAGCAGTATGGCATATGACAAATCCAAAATTGGCTATTGATTCATTTCGAAGTGTATGTGAATCCTTATCTCTTGTTTTGCCGAATGATTTTGAGAGAATATCTTCTGTCATTAGTTATGAAGGGTCAAATTCTGTGCAGTTTTTGCAATTTGATGCGAAGGAAGATGATTGGAATGGAGTTATTAAGAATAATCTTGAATTAAGAAAAGAATTTGCGGAATACTCAGAAGGCAAGTCCGACATGTCTCATATATTGGTATTAGCAGATGATGACGGAGGAAGTGTGTTCATGATAACGCAAGATTCTCCGGAAAAGCCGACTCCAATAATTTGGTGCGATTATGGAGATATGTACTGGTATTCGATTGATGGAAAGTTCCCACATCCGCACGACGAATGGCCATCGTTTACGGATTTCTTTGAATATTTGGTGGAACAGGAAGAGAAAAACTTAGAGGGAGATAGAGAGTAGCTATATATGGGACAAGATGCTTTTGGTCCATTCGTTGAAGTAACAAAAACTTCTCATAAATCAGCTTTACATAATCAGTTTGGATATAGACAAAAACATCCGACTAATCCAGTGATCAGATCAGAATTTAATCCGGTAAGGAAGGCGTATTGGAGGGCTTACGGTGAACAATTTAAATAACTTAATTAAACGAATAGAAAACAATAAGAGATTAACTTACTATAAGGGGCTGGTTATAGGAGATACCCACTGCAAAGACGTTTCTGATATATTAAATGTCGTTTTGCCTAATGATTTTGTAAAAATAGGGAGTGTGTTCAGATATGACGTATTTTCTTTTCAAGAATTTTTCGATTTTCTAAATGAAAAAAAAGTTGGGGAATTGTGCAAAATAACCTTGAACTAAGAAAAGAATTTGCGGAATACTCAGAAGGTAGGTCCGACATGTCGCACATACTGGTGTTAGCAGACGATGACGGAGGAAGCGTGTTTATGATAACGCAGGATTCTCCGGAAAAGCCTACACCGATAATATGGTGCGATGCGGGAGATATGTATTGGTATTCGATTGACGGAAAGTTCCCGCATCCGCATGATGAATGGCCATCGTTTACGGATTTCTTTGAATATTTGGTGGAGCAGGAAGAAAAGAATCTTGAGGAAGACAAGGGCTGATTCTTTGTAAATAGAAGAATATCAGCAGAAGAATATCAGCAAGCGCTGAACGAAAAGAATATTCAGGCCAAAAAGGCTCTGGATCTGGGAGTTTCGTTAAAAGATCGCATAGATAATTTTGCAACAGATTGCGGATGGAACTCGTCGGTTAAGAATGTGTTGATAAAGGGCTGCAAGCGATAGGAGCGTCTGTAGCTTGCGGGATTGACCGCTGCAGCCGGGATATTTATTGCAGGAGAAGCGACAGCAAAGGCAACGGATTTCGGAGCAGAAGCCACGGTAACCTACGCAATCTCGCAGGCGGATACAGAAGAAGCGCAGTCCTACGCTGACTTGGTAATCACCATGGTCGAATGGGGATTGATCGGATTGTCAACGGTTGGTGTCTACAAATGGGTTAAAGGGAAAGCACCGGCACTGAGGAATGCTTTCTCTAGAGCCAAAATCTCAGAGTTGTTTAGGTTGTCGAGAGCGAAGAAGGCGGGGGCAAATCATGAAATTAAGTCGACATTGACAGAAAATTCTCAGGGAAATTTCATTTTAACACCTTATAAAGAAGGGAAAGGACATCATATTCGCATAAAAAGTGGATATAAGTCACATCCATTATATAATCTAAATGAAGCCTTATGTTTAAGTAATGAGCAGATTGCAGTAATCACGACAATTGAAGGATCGAGTTCGAAGATGGTTGAGGGTTTTCTGAAGCTAATTTAAGAAACATGAGACAGTTCTACAGTATGTATCCAGAATTCGACAGACAGTGTCTAACGAATGTAAGTTGGTCGAATATAACAAGAATTTTAAGGATAGATAGTTCAGATGAAAGAGATTATTACATAAAGGAAGTAGCCAGTCAGAATTGGTCATATCGACAGCTAGAGCTCAACATTAGGAGTGGATACTATTACAGGCTTTTATCCAGTCAAGAGAGCAATAAGGTAAAACAAGGAAATCAGTTACCCTCAAAAATTTCCGCGAAAGAGCTTGTAAAGGATCCATATGTTCTGGAATTTCTGGATTTACCTGAAGGTATTGAAGGAAAAGAAAGTGTGTTGGAAACAGCCTTGAAAAAGTCGGCAAATTTTTGCGAGTAAATGTAAAACCATTTTGCCGACAGAGGAAGAGCTAGCAAGTATGATATCGAGAGAAAATATCAAGTTGCTAAATGAGTAGGACGAAAAAATTAAGAGACGTCTAAACTCTTTATAAGAGCCGACGCGTTTTATATTCCCAGCCAAATAACCACTTCCATAAAGTAGAACTTGTTATATTTTTATAGTCACTCGCTTACCAATCGATATAATTTAGTGCAACTATTTGAATTATAAAGAGAATTCAAAAATTTAACGAAAAGTTTGTTTTTAGTATCACTTGGTTAGTGAATGATTTTATATCAATTCAACTTGTTGAAAAACAAAGGAAAATCGAGATTTGCTATCTCCAACACTGGTTTTGATAAGGTGTCTCATACAAAAAATCAATTTGGATTTATCTCTGGAGAGTAATTTCTGACTATACCGACGGAATTGTTCGCAATGCTGAAAGACCACAATAGCAGGGAAATACAACGTATTGAGCAAAAAACTATTTCCGAATTTAGAGATTCTGGGTTTTTTGTGAACAGAAGAGCCAGATTCACAAATGCGGGGAGTAAGACCGCAAGCGGAAAAATATGACGCTTTAACCTGCTTAACCTGATGCTTGACTCTCGACCTGTTCTTCCATGACTTCATTTTTCGAGCCATTCCAAAGCAACTTTTTCAAATGTATTACCATGTTTTTCTTTTAAATCGCTTTTTATGCGTTTCTCTTCTAATATCGGATCGATACCTTATCTGATTTTTCTCCTATTCTCTTCTTTCTTTATTCTCGCCTCGCTCAGCGAAATTTCAGGATATACTCCCAACGCCAACAGTTTTTCTCTTCCTGCTATGCGATATTTTAAACGCCAATATTTGCGCCCGTTAGTTCTTACAAGCAGAAATATCCTCCGCCATCAAATTTTTTGTAACTCTTACTTTGTGGTTGAAAGTTCTTACATTGCAGCTCTGTTAACATTATATATACCCCTGTTTGATTATCAAAAAAGTACCCCTTTTTAAGCTTAGCTTTGAGCAGTTTTTTCAAGACTCACTCAAACTAACTAAGATCATTATGTACTGAAATTTGAGGAACTCAATAGATAACCAGATGCAAAACAAGATTGATAAAAACAGATAAGTGGCGGACAGAGCGAACTCTCACACATGCTTCGTAATGCTTTAAATTACAGTGTTTTTAAATTTTAATTATTAAAAAGTACCCCATAAAGTACCCCTTAAAAATCGATGCTATACTACAAAACTTTTCTTGGATTAATGCGTATTTTTGGAACCAACGGATACCTTCTATCACAGTTTTTTACTTTTTTCGCCCCTAATTCTAGGAATAATCCTAGGATAATTTAAAGTAATCTTAAATGCTTCTCACTCAAATTAGGAAAATTATTGATTGAATATTAAACGCTGTTTATAATAATCGTATTGAGGATAAATTGATATTTATCTTCAACATGTTGAGGATAAAACTATGAATAACGTAATTACAAGAAGTCTTTTTGGTGAAATTGTCGAATGTTTGGAAGACGGAAAGGTTGCTCTGCTTTTCGGAACAAGAAGGGTAGGAAAAACAACGTTGCTAAATGAAGTAATCAATTATTACAATGTTCGAAGAGAAAAAAGTCTTTTGATTAATTGTGATACGGTTCGCGGACAAAAATCATTGGATACTACTGATGATCAGGAATTGGCGAACTTGGTTAAAGATATAGATATTTTAGCTGTCGATGAGGCTCAGAACGTGGAATCAATAGGGAAGACCTTGAAAATAATTCACGATGTTTTTCCTAAAGTAAAAGTGATAGCAACGGGATCCTCAAGTTTCGATTTAGCGAATAAAACCGGAGAGCCTCTGGTTGGAAGGATGCGACAATTTTTGCTTTATCCGTTTTCCGCGGAAGAATTGCGTAAAGCAACAAATGCGCTTGAAGTAAATTATAACGTTGAAAATTTCTTAAAATACGGAATGTATCCCTGCATTTACGGTAAGTCCTTTTTGAAAATTCAACAGGAATTGGAAGGCTTGGTGAGCGGATATTTATATAAAGATCTTCTGGCGTTCGATGGAATAAGAAATTCTAATCAGATATTGAAACTATTACAATGTTTGGCTTTGCAAATCGGATCAGAAGTATCGTTTAATGAATTATCGAATAAGTTGCAGATATCCGCGAATACAGTAAAAAAATACATCGATCTTTTAGAAAAATGTTTTGTGATATTTTCTCTGCCCGCGCTGTCGCGAAATATGAGAAATGAAATAGCCGGAAACAGGACTCGCAAAATCTATTTTTATGATATAGGCGTCAGAAATGCGTTGGTTGAAGATTTTCGAGGAATGAATTTGCGAAATGATATAGGAGGAGTGTGGGAAAACTTCTGTATAGCGGAATTACGGAAAAAAGCACAACGCGAAAATAGATTCCCGAAATTCTATTTTTGGAGAACAACTGATCAAAGGGAAATTGATTTGCTGGAAGAAGAAAATGGAGAGTTTTCAATATATGAATTTAAGTACAACTCGAAAAAAGAAGCGAAGCTGCCAGCAGATTTCAATAAGCATTATCAGGTAAAAAGTTTTTCGGTAATCAATTTAGAAAACTGGCATAAGTATTTTTGAGTACAACTGGATCAAAAGCCCCTTCCTGATCACAACTCACTCAGCCTGCGGCTGAGTACTCGCTA
>DGIE01000035.1 GCA_002393025.1 Holosporaceae bacterium UBA3830
CCAACACCGTGAAGACCACCGGAGATCTTGTATGAATTCTGATCGAATTTCCCACCCGCGTGCAAATGAGTCATGATGACCTCTGCGGCAGAAACTCCTTCTTCCGGATGGATATCAACCGGAATGCCTCGTCCGTCATCCAAAACAGATACCGATCCGTCCTTGTGAATGGTAACTTTTATCAAATCACAATATCCTGCCAACGACTCATCGATTGCGTTATCCACCACCTCAAAAACCATGTGGTGCAACCCTGTGCCGTCATCTGTATCTCCGATATACATACCCGGACGCTTTTTTACCGCTTCCAATCCCCTCAACACCGTGATCGACTCGGCATCATACTTTTTTTTACTTTCCGCCATTATAAATTTCCTGAACCCAAAACACCATTATTTTTACGTTTACAATATATTTGCACGTACACGCAGGCATTATACAAAATTCCGACTCAAACCTGAAGCCATATTTTCCCGATGAATGCGAACGAAAAAGATATTCTTCCAACCGAGAAAGATGAAATTCTTACGCTGCCTGTAACGCGTTTTCCAAAATGCCTAACGCCTTGTCTTCAGTTACATCTTCGACTATAGCATATTCCTTAGACAATCGAGAAAGCGCCTCCTTATAAATTTGTCTTTCGCTATACGAATGTTCCGGCTGATTCGGAGTTCTATGTAAATCTCTGATGACCTGCGCTATTGAGACAGGATCTCCTGAATTGATTTTATTTTCATACTCTTGAGCTCGGCGACTCCATATCATCTTTTTCGATTTTGCCGGAGTTTTTAAACAATCCAAAGCCTCTTGCATAACATCTTTGGAACATAAATTACGAACTTTCTGGCGGATTGACTTGTTTACAGGCAATCTTACAACCATTTTGTCCTTTGAAAACGATATAACCAAGACTTGGACTTTTTCTCCGGCGATTTCTTGGACTTCGATACCCTTAATGACACCAACACCGTGCGCGGGATAAACTACATATTGTCCCTCAAAAAATTCAGCCATAACTTTCACCCAATGATAACTCCCATCAGTATAATATTTTTTAGAAAATTTTTAAAGATAAAATAGAGGGATTTTTAATTTCCCTCTTTATTTGTAAGCAATATTGTTATATCTTCATGATTTTATCAATTGTCTGACATTGGTACATCATCGGAAAGATCCTCATTGATTTCCGAAACCAAATCAGCGCTGTTACGAATCTTTTTCTCGATTTTATCGGCGACTTCCGGATGTTCTTTCAGATAGTTGCGAGCAGCTTCCTTTCCTTGACCGATTTTTTCTCCGTTAAACGAATACCAAGCACCGGACTTTTCGACAGCTCCGATCTTTACCCCCATATCCAAAAGCTCTCCTACTTTGGAAATACCTTCGCCGTAAATAATATCGAACTCCACGACTTTGAATGGAGGGGCAACCTTGTTTTTTACGACTTTTACTCGGACTTGGTTCCCGACAACTTCCTCCTTATCTTTCAACGATCCTATTCTGCGAATATCCAGTCTTACGGAAGAATAGAATTTTAAAGCATTCCCTCCCGTCGTTGTTTCCGGATTTCCGAAAAATACACCGATCTTCATACGAATTTGGTTGATGAAAATCATTATACAGTTCGATTTCGCAACCGTGGCGGTGAGTTTGCGCAAAGCTTGGCTCATTAAGCGAGCTTGCAATCCCATATGAGAATCGCCCATGTCTCCTTCAATTTCAGCTTTAGGAACAAGAGCTGCAACACTGTCGACGACCAAAACATCAATGGCTCCCGAACGAACCAACGTGTCAGCAATTTCTAAAGCTTGTTCACCGGTATCAGGTTGAGACAAAATTAAATCATCGACATTTACTCCGAGGTGACGGGCATATACCGGATCCAGCGCGTGTTCTGCATCAATATAAGCACACTTTCCTCCTGTTTTTTGAGCTTCCGCAACCGCATGCAGCGCCAAGGTAGTCTTTCCGGAACTTTCCGGACCGAAGACTTCAATAATTCTTCCTTTCGGAAAACCTCCGACTCCGAGTGCCATATCCAAACCGATTGATCCGGTGGAAATCGCTTCTATGTCGACCACCCCGCCGTGCTGTCCCAATTTCATTACAGAACCTTTACCAAAGGCCTTTTCTATTTGAGCAAGAGCCGCCTCAAGAGCTTTTTCTTTATCCATGTTCATTCCTTATATCCAATGATAGCCATGATATATTGTGGACGTCATTTTATCAAGTAACATCGATTGTTAGAAAATTTTATCGTTTTATATAATTTTCTATCATTTTTTGTAGATAGATTCTTCAAGTTTGCATATAATGAAGTTGGGTTTTGATTAAGAGGCGAGATGTCAGAGAATGTTTTAATCCGGATAAATGAAGTAATCGATGAGTACGTTAGGCCTGCGTTGCAGTCGGATGGTGGCGATATCGAGGTGGTTGGTCTTCAGGATAACGTTTTGTCTGTCAGGTTACAGGGAGCATGTTCGTGCTGTCCTCACGCTCGTATGACTCTGGAAAATGCTGTTGAAAATACGATCAAACAAGCTGTTTCCGAGGATATCACAGTAAAGTCGGTTTAGTTTTTATCTTAAATTAACGTCGATTTAACTAATTAGTTCTATATTGCTTATTGTTGAATTTGTTTTCAGCAATTTTGCTCTGAGTTGGTGGAATAGATAGGAGTGAATTTTGAGCAATATAGTACGCGTGTTTTTAGTTTATGTAATTTTTTTTGTTAACACCTTGTGGGCAAACCCATCTGTGAACGAAGATAATTCTGATTTATTATTGTTAAAATCGGCAGTAAGTTCAGGGGCTGATCCGGTAGAGTTGATGTCGGGTAGGTCTCTGGATGCCAATAAGTTGCTGCTGTCTGGGAGGAAAGAAGAAATTATCTCTCTGAACAATGAAATAAATTCGAAAGAAAATGAAATCCAGAAGGGTTCGGATAAATTGCGTAGTGAATTGGGATTTTCCGCCTCGACTCTTCCAAACAACGCAAAAAAAATGGATAAAAAAGATAGGTATTTCGGACAACATGAGTTGTGTGAGAGTGAGATAGTTAAGGCAGAAAAGAGGCATGGTATACCGAATCGGTTGCTCTTGGCGATATCTACGGTGGAATCGGGAAGAGCCGTTGGAAAGTCAAAGAGGCCCTGGCCGTGGACCATATGCGCAAATGGAAGAGGGTATTACTGTACGACCAAAAGTGCGGCCATAGCTACCACGAAGAGATTGATGGCCAGGGGAATTCGTAATATCGATGTCGGGTGTATGCAAGTAAATCTTTTGCATCACAGTACCGCGTTCAAAAATTTAGAAGAGGCTTTCACCCCCAAGGCCAACGTAAATTACGCAGCGAAATTTTTTGTGGGTTTGAGAAATACGTATAACTCATGGACTCACGCAGTGGGATATTATCATTCCAAAGCCGCAAAACATTACAAGCCTTACTGCTCATTAGTCTACAACACCTGGAACAAAGTTAGAAATTTTCAAGTTCGTGATACTCCGGTTATAGCCAGGGCTGCTAGCAAGATAAAATCGGATATATCTTTCCTTCCTTCATATTATTCGTTGGTAGATAACAGTATTTCTGCTAAACTGCATCAGTTGGGTAGAAAGACTTTGGTTCGCTCTGCTCCCAAGTTTTTTGTAAAGAAGAGAAAATAGGTTAACAGGTGGATACCGAATGAAGTTTTTGATGTGCGGTGATGTCGTTGGGCGTTCCGGGAGAGATGTTACAAAAAAGTATATAGAACAATATAGAAAAGAAGTCGATTTTATCGTTGTTGACGTAGACAATGCTGCTCATGGGTTCGGAGTAACTCCTGGTATAGCGAATAGTTTTTTTGAATTAGGCGCAGATGTGCTTACAGGAGGGAATCATTTGGTGGATCAGAAGGAAATTTTCCCGATGCTATCATCTGATAAACGTTTGCTGAAGCCCGCCAATACTTCAGATAAGCTCCCGGGTAGAGGTGTTGGAGAATATTTTTTGAGAGACGGTCGGAAGATAATTGTCGTGCACCTACTGGGACAAAAAAATATGTCTATGATCGGAGATAATCCTTTTGTTTTTATGGATAAGCTTTTTCTTAAATATCAATTAGGGGTAAATGTTTCAGCGATCATAGTTGATTTCCACGCGGAGGTGTCTTCGGAAAAGTTGGCAATGGGGCATTTCTTGGACGGAAAGGTATCGGTGGTGTTTGGTACACATATTCACATACCAACGGCAGATTATAGGATTTTGGAGAATGGTACAGCTTATCAAACTGATCTCGGTATGTGCGGAGATTACAATTCAGTACTGGGATTCCAAAAATCCGTAAGTATCGAGCGATTTGTAAAAGGGTTTGGCACGGGTAGATTAACTCCGGCAATGGGAGAGGGGACTTTCTCTGGACTTTTGGTCGAAGTGGATGACAAGACGGGGTTAGCTCTTAATGTGACTCACATTTTGCAGAAATAAAATTAAGCAAATTATTTTAATATTGATTGATTTTAAATAATTTTTCACAAATTGCGTTTTTTGTGGTAGCATTGCTGGGTTTTTGTTTAAGGGAAGTTGTATGTTAAAAAAAACAAGTTTGTTTGTAGTTGGATTTCTGTTCAGTAATTCATTACTTGCTCAGGCAGAAAATTCGGAATTGAAAACGGAGTTTTTTGAAGGTAGCTTTTTTAATGTGAAAGCAGCCCACATGAGAGGGGATAACACTTATCCTTTTGGTCCAAAGAATACTTCGATGGTTTGCTTTAACCCGTTTCTTGATTTGGGAAATTTAGTAATTGATGCGGACTTTTCCTACGGGCGTTCCACCAAATATGCTGGATTTTTGAAAAGCGCAAAAGGTATGAGTAAAATTGCGGGTGATTTGCCAAAATTTTTCGATAATTACTACAACGGCGGGATAAGCAAAGCTGTTCAGAAAGGTTTTCAGAACACAATGGATGAGTCTCACTTCTACAGAAATTATACCCGAGCGATTTATAATGATAAAGTTCACGACTTAAAAATCATCGTCGGTGATGTTACAACCAGGAATACCATTGGGTTTCAGCAGTCGTTTTCGGGTGGTGGTATTAATATTTCCAGACAAGGCGGAAACGGAAACGTTGTAAATCCGGGGTTGCCTATTGTCATTACAAAATTGAGCAAGGCAGAAGTCAGGCTGGGTAACGAAATTTTGCGAGTGGTAATTCTTTCTCCGGGAGTTTATACCGTGGATGATTTGGGAGAAGAAGCCAGGTTGCCGGGAGTTTCTATAAAATTATCAGATCAGGTAAGTAGGTCTGAAACTTTGAAGGTTGATTATTTCAGCGGGTATGATATGCCTGATTTGGGAACGGATGATTTCGATTTGACAATAGCTTTTACTCATCACTGGGATGTGGATGATCCGTACAAAATCAGGTATCGTAATAAACCTCGGTTCAGCGGAAATTACAGATTTACGCCGATTGAGAATGTGACTTTTGCTTTCGGAGCTCAAGGATACAACAATTCTTATGGGTTAGACTTCAACGTGATTTTCATGACTCCGTACGGAAAAATTTCTCCGAATGTCGGATTTACTGATACATATCACGGGAAGAAGGCAGCCGGAGCCGGGATATACTATGCTTTGCCGGAAAATTCTTATGGAATTCATTTGGAAGCAATGCTCAGCGCAAAGGGAAGAGGATACGGCGATCTTGGAATTTCCGATGAAAAGTCTGAGGATTACGACTACTACATGGATAAATATTTTCCGACTTTAGCTGATAACTTTGGTTTAATGAATGGATCTTCTCTTCCTGAAAATTCCAGATCCGCGATGATTAGATTGTATGCCGATCCGGTCTGCGGATATACTCCGGGATTCACTTTCAGAGGGGATTGGGCGAATAACCATGACGGAAATACTAACAATTTCAGGGATTATTCGGTCAGTTTGACGAAGTCTCCGTTTGAGGGCTGCTTGGTAACGGCAGTTGCCGGATTGACCTACGACGATCCAACTAAAGGAAGAAATCAGCAATCACCTGACAGACGACTAACTCTTGCGTGCAGTGTTGATTTGAACTCTGAAATTTCTATGAAGGGAACTTACTCTCATTTGGATCAGGAGAGGATGAAAAAGTACGGTTCAATTACATATACTCCTGAGGCAATTAAAGGTCTTGAGATCCAGGCTGAGTACTTCCGTATGCCAGGAAGAAGTTGTCCGGTGTTCTCGGTTAAGTACGACAACGAATACTTTGGCGTAAAAGTTGAGGAAAATATTTCTGACAGCTATGAAGACAAGAGATCGGCGACAAAAGATGGCCACAAGAATAATCAGTCGATTATGTTCGGAACAAGCTTGACTCCGAAAGGCTTTAGAGCGGTAAGGAAGAACAACTTCAATATTATCCGTACAGCTGAAGATTTTAGGAAATAATTTCAGGTTTTTGCCTTTTTCAGAAGTTCTCTGAGTAATCGGAGGGCTTCTTTTTTTTTTGTGGCCTTTTTGGTATCATCAGTATTGTAATGAGGGAGTTTTTATGTCCGCAAGGAATCCTTGGAATGATGATGATAATTCTTGGGGAGGCGATGCCTCGAAGGAATTTGTTGAAGATGTAAGGAATAATTTAGGAAAAGTTTTTGATAAAAGTCCATTTAAGGGAAATTTAGCTGGAATTTGTTCGGTGATGATCGCTCTGTATTTTGCTTCAGGGTTTTTGCAAGTTCAGCATGACCAGTGCGGAGTGGTGTTGAGGTTCGGAGAATGGGTAAGAACTGTCGGACCTGGTTTAAGATACGTTGTGCCTTATCCTTTCGAGGAAGTGATTTTGCAAAAAGTTACAAAGGTAAATCAGATAGATATTTCAAGCGATAGCCAGCAGGAAGAAAGTCTTATGCTTACGGGGGATTCGAATCTCGCGAATATATCTTTTAGTGTTCTTTGGAAAATCAAAAATGACGGAGTTGAGGACTTTCTGTTTAATGCAAAAAAACCTGAACTCACGGTAAGGGCGGTTGCCGAAAGTGTGATGAGGGATATCGTTGGGCAAACCCCATTTACTTATGTACAGACGGAAGGGCGTGGAGATATCCAAAACAAGGCAAAGAAAGGTCTTCAGGCAATTATGGATGAGTATAAGATGGGGATAGAAATTATCCGAATTGAGCTGCAAAAAGTCGAGCCACCTGCTTCGGTCATTGATTCTTTCCGGGATGTGGAAAGAGCTCAGGCAGAACAGCAGAGTGAGAAAAACAGAGCGGAAGCCTATGATAGAGATACTAGAGCTCGGACGCGAGGTTTGATTGCGGAGAAAATAAATAAAGGAGAAGCTCAAAAGAGAGAGATAGTCGAGAAGGCGAAGGGAAATGTTGCGAGATTCCTTTCTGCATATTCGCAATATAAATTGTCTCCGGATATCGTTTCGAAAAGACTATATCTCGAGACGATGCGAGGTATTTACGAGAACACAAAGAAAATTGTTGTTGATAACAGTTTGAAGGCGATTCCTTATTTGCCGCTTACCGAACTGAACAAAAACAGGACGGAGAATCTGAAATGAAAAAAATAATATTTGCTGCCGCAGCTTTTTTTGTCCTAGTTGATGGATTATTTACAGTGAGTCAGATTGAGAATGTCGTGGTGACTCGTCTCGGGGAGCCTGTCAGAGTTGTAAAGACTCCAGGATTGCACTTCAAAGTTCCATTCGTGGAAACGATAGCCTTTTTTGATAAAAGATTGCTGAGTGTAGAGCTTTCTGCTCTTGAGGTCACTCTGGGAGACAAAAGACGTATTATGGTTGATGCTTTCGGGCGCTATAGAATTACAGATCCATTAAAGTTTTATCAGGCGGTGGGCAGCGAGTATGGAGTGTTAACTCGTTTGCATCCAGTTGTTTTGGGTAGTCTCAGCAGTGTGTTGGGGGGAGTGAGTTTATCTTCTCTTTTATCCGACACCAGAATTTCGGCGATGAATAAGATTCGCGATGAAGTAAACTCAGCGGTCAAGGAGTTTGGTATAGATGTAGTTGATGTTCGTATTCGCAAAACGGATTTGCCTCCGCAAAACAGCGAAGCTATTTGTAAAAGAATGATCAGTGAACGAGAAAGGGAAGCAAAAGAGTTGAGAGCGAAAGGTGTCGAGCTTTCCAAGATAATAAAGTCGACGGCGGATAAGGAAAATGCCATTGCGATAGCTGAAGCGGATGCCAAAGTGCAGGGGCTAATAGCAGATGGGGAGCTCGAAGCTAATAAAATCTATACAGAGGCTTTTTCAAAGGACAAAAAGTTTTTTGAATTTTTCCAAACGTTGGAGACTTACAAGGACTCGTTTGCTTCAGGCAATACGTCGTTCGTTATCGCGACGGATAGTCCATTTTTTAATGTGATGAGAGGGAAGAATTAATCATGCGTAGTCTATTCGTAATTATCTTCAGTCTTTGTTTTTTTATAAGTGATGCAAGTGTTTTCGGGATAAAAATCAAAGGCGGTGTTCAGCGATTAATGGATACGGTTGTCGATGTAATAGTTGCAGATAGGAATGAAGAAAATGCGGAAAACAGGGCTTACAACGGGACGGGGTTCATCATTTATGAAGATGGTTACATTGTGACCAATTGGCATGTAATAGATTCCAGTGAACAGATAAAGGTTGTGACTTCCGATGACAATGAATACATCGCGAAAGTGATCGGAAAGGATGAGCATTACGATGTGGCTCTGCTGAAGATAGATTTGGATCAGAATGTAAAATTGCCGGCGGTGAAATTTGCTGATTCAGATAAGATCGAGGTCAGTGATCCGGTAATCACAATAGGAAATCCTTTCGGTCTTGGTAAAACGGTGACAGCGGGTATTATCTCGTGTAAAGGAAGAAATTTATCGGGTCAGATTTCTGAACTAGGTGAGAACGGTCATTTGGTTTCATATATTCAAACGGATGCCGCCGTCAATTATGGTAATTCAGGTGGGCCTTTATTTTCTGAAAATGGGGAGGTGATCGGAATGATTACCGTTTTCGTTTCGGACGGACTGCGCAGCACCGGCATAAATTTTGCTATACCATCTAATATCTTACAAAAAGTTATTAATCAGTTGAAAACTTTCGGTAAAATGGAGAGAAGTTGGTTGGGAATTTCTACCCGCAGAATGCCAAAAGAGGCTTCGAAGTTGTTGATTGGCAGTAATGTTGGTTACTACGTGACAAATATTAACGAAAAATCTCCGGCGATGTCTACGGGAATTAAAGTGGGTGATATTATTTTATCAGTAAACGGTGAAGTGATTTCTGAAAATACGAATATGGAATATTTGCTGAATAATTTGCCGATTGGTGAGGTGATTCCGATACAGATTATGCGCGACGGAAATAAAAGAATGTTGAGCATTACCGTTAAGGCGTATAATGATGAAGATATTTCTTTTGTCGATGACGAAGACAACGTTGGAAAAGATATTCCTTTTGAAAAAATAGACGGTTTGGATTTGGGATTGACCAATATTACGAGAGAGCTGAGAGAAATTTTTAAAATATCTTCTCATGAAAACGGTGTTTTGGTTTCATTTGTTGGATCGTCTTTAATTGATGATATCGGAGTTGGAAATCTTATAAAGAAGGTAAATCAGTTTGAGATCAAAAATTTGAATGACATGAAATCCGCGATGTACGCTGCTTTTAAGGATAATAAGAGAGGAGATAAGATAGTCCTGTATGTGCAAGATCCGTTGCTAAGGAAGTCTTCGTACATTGTTGTCAAGTGCGATAAAAACAAGATAATGAAGGGACACAAAACGGCGAAAAAAGTCTCCAAAAAGACAGCTGTTCAGAAAAGAGAAGCAGAACGTTGAGCAGCGGGAAATCTCCTTGGCTTCCTGTGTTTGTCGTCGCAGGTCCTACTGCCTCAGGAAAAACGGGTTTTGCGATTAAATTAGCTGAAACCCTAAAAAAAAGGGGAGTTTGTTGCGAAATCGTAAACGCCGACAGTATTCAGCTGTATAAAGATTTAAAAATTTTGACAGCCTTCCCGAATTCGGAAGAAATAAGTCGAGTTCCTCATCACTTGTTTGGGATTCTGAGTCCTTCCGAGACCTATTCTGCAGCAAAATGGAAACAAGTTACTGAATCAAAAATTGATGGGTTGCATTCTCGGGGCAAAATACCGATTCTTTGCGGTGGAACGGGATTTTATCTAAGTTCCGTTCTTCGTGGAATTGCGAAAATCCCTGATGTGCCGGAAAATTATCGTAAAGAAGTTTTTGAAAAATTTCAAAATCTCGGACGGGCGAAATTTTTTAAAAAGTTATTGGAATTGGATCCGTCCGTCAGTTTGAGTACTGGCGACACTCAGCGAATTCTTCGTGCTTACGAAGTCGTGACTTTTACGGGGAAGCCCTTGTCTTACTGGTGGAAACAAAAAAGTAGTCCAAAATATGAAAATATAAAAACTGTAGTGCTGCTGCCTCCGAGAGATAAGCTGAAGGAAAATATTTTAGCCCGAGCAGTTCAGATGTTGAATGATGGAGCTGTCGATGAAGTTCGGGAATTTCTGGAGGAATATCCGAATTATCGAGGACCATTGGACAGAGTTATCGGGTTTATCGAAATACAGGATTTCCTTAAAAAGAAAATTTCAAAAGAACAGCTGATTGAAAATATGTTTATAAAAACACGTCAATACGCCAAACGGCAGTCGACCTGGTTTCGGAATCAGATGCCTGACGCGACGTTTGTAGAGGTAGGTTCGAAAAGTATTATTGATAAATTTTTGATTTATTTATTGACAAAAGACAATAGTTTGATACCCTGCGATGGTTCCCCATTTTTAAGGAGGTATTGTGAATAAATATAAGGTGATAATTTTGTCGTTTCTTTTGTGGGGATGTACAGGAGTTGGCAAAGATAAATTGGTTGATGAGTACAGTAGTTTTAGTTGCGAAGAGCTGGACCGAGAATATCGAGATGTGCTTTCTGCAAGGGTTGACGCATTCAATCGGAGGATGCAATCGAATAATATAAATTTAGTGGTTAATACCTCTCTCGGAGCAATATCAGGTCACGGGAGGACAGTATTTGATGAAAATTCTTATTCGGAAGATAAGGCTGAGGATATATTGCGGGCACTAAGACAAGTAATGCATGATAAGGGATGCAAAGCAAGAGGGGTTTGTAAATGAAAAAATTAGTCTTGGCATTTTGCGTTTTGAGTTTAACAGGCTGCGGTTCCAGCCATGAGGAGAGGATAAGGGCCATAGAAGATGAGTACTCAGTTTTGGATGATGATATACTGAGAGTGGAACAAGATTTGCTGACGCAGATGGTTGCAGAACAAGAGAAATCTCTCATGGCAATGAATGTTGCAAGTATTGCCATTGGGTTACTGTCCATTGCCACTAGAGGGAGTGGGGGATTCTCGACATCCGGTAGTAAACAGCTTGATGAGGATAAACTTAGGCTAGAAGCTTTAACAAATTTATTGGACGAGAGAAAAATAGGTAATAGATAGTTTTTTTGTTCTACGGGAATTACATATCGTGTGTCTTCAAAACGACTTTTCCCGGATCCAAGTCGTTTTCTATCGTAAAGCCTGTGTAGTGTTTTCCCTGTAGATCTATGGTTTGTTCATCTAACTTGATTTCTTCTTTTTGCTTTTTTCTGTTCCTGGGATGCAAAACGACGCTCAGTTTTTCATTAATAGGATCGGGGGATTCCAAGAGAATAGTGCTCTGAGGAATAAACCAAGACTTCGGTTGGAAATAGATTTTTGCGTTTTTTAAATTAGTCTTATTTTCAACTGGAATGGTTTTCCCCGTTCTTAAAACAGCGTAATCATATTTTACAGGAATATGATTTAATTCGTCTACGCCGTTCCAGGTTGCTTCCATTTGATATGGGATAAATTCGAAAGGAAAACTAATTCGATAGCTTCTGGCAAGATTGCTGATATAATGTTGCGGAATATTAACGGTTGTATGTTTTCCTTTTTTTTCACTCATATATTTTATGTGGTCGATGCGAATAGCATCCTGAATCATTATTGTTTGATGGCAAGCGCTTAGCATTACGAAAAATTTGAAAAACAGCAAGAATATCCAGAAAATGGCTGCAGCGAGGATAATTTTTAAAATTTTGTATCGAATCAGCGAGGGATTCAGAAGAAAAGAAATAGATAATAGGAGAAAACACAAAGTTGGATTCAATGAGCGAGCAGGAAAATATGGAGAAGCAACCATCACTACGTATGAAACCACCGCCGTTGAAAAAAATAATAGTGATTGGAAAATTTCTTTTCTGTTTTTTCCCCATGAAATTCCGGTTAGAAATAACATCAAAAGATAAAATTTACCGGCAATATTTATATGACAGAGACTCCATTCTGATTGATCAATGAATGTAGCAAACTTTTCAATGAGTGAAGATTTACACCATTTTTGGTAAATTTCCCCCTGGATTCTTTCGAAATTTCCTGGGGCTAATATTAGGATTAAAGCTCCAATTACAAATAAGAGGGAATAAATGAATAAAAATTTTTTGTTAAGTTTAATATTAATGGTAAGAGAATTTATTTTTTCGTAATGTGAGATTATCCACAGAATGACCATAGTGTAAATTATTGCTAAACAAGAGTTTTCGTTGGAGCAGCCCGCTACCAAAGCGAGAATTATCATCCACCATGAAATTGAATTCTTCTTGTTTATAAGAAAATATAAAAACGATAATACAAAAAAAGTAGTAACGATATAATTACATGCTCCTACTACCCAGAACGTAGAATCTTCAATTTGGGGATTTGCAATCCAATATAAAGCTGCGATAACGAGAAGTTTCCACCAAATTATTTTAGAATTAGAATTAAAGGTTGCAGGAATTTTGGCAATCAAGTAGCAAATTCCCGTAGCGAAAGATGCAATAATAGCCGAAGCCACAGCATGGCTTGGTATTTGCAGTAAAACGCATGAAAAATAATCTGCAACTATTCTTCCTGACCAGTGTAAATAATGATGAATATGATCTTTTAGTTTCAAGCCGATACGATAATACCAGAAATCATCACACTGCATTGGGGTTAAATAAGCAATATAAAAGAAACTTAGGAATATGACGAAAATGGATGATAAATTTAACCAATCATTGCAGGAATATTCTTTTATTTTTTTCTTTACTATCATCTTCATTTAATCCCATACTTGGCCAACGTATCAAATAATGGCTAACAACTGGTTAATGATTTTGTTAATTCAACTGAACTTTTATTTTTCATTTAGACGGAATCATATCCAAAAATTCTTGTTCAGAGACGACTTTTACTCCGAGATTTCTGGCTTTTTCCAGTTTTGAACCGGCATTTTCTCCGGCAACAACGAGATATGTTTTCGACGATACCGATGAAGAAGCTTTTCCTCCCAATTTTTCGACGATTTCTTTTGCTTCGTCTCTGCTTAATGTGTTAAGAGTGCCTGTAAATACGATGCTTTTTCCTGTCCACTCAGATTCGGTGCTTCCCTGGGTATCTAAAATGTTGACCACTGCCGACAATCTTCTCATGACTTCCAAATTATTGGATACTTTAAAAAAGTTTCTCAAATCTTGAATCATCAGATCGCCAATGCCATTGATGGTGATCAGCTCGCTTAATTTGTCCTGTTCAACGGCGTTCCAAAAATTCGAAAAAGTTTTATAAAATCTTGCGATCAGTATGGAAGCCGCTCTTCCTATTTGAGGAATTCCCAGTGCATTGATAAATTTTTCCAGTCCGATATTTTTAGCAGTTTCGATTGACCTGAATAGATTTTCCACTGATTGTTTACCCCAACCTTCCTCATTTTCCAAATGATACTGTTGATTTTTTTCTTGAAGGTAGAATATGTCGACGGGACTTCTTATAATACCTTTATTGAAAAGAAATTTGATATTTTGTTCTCCGAGTCCTTCAATATTGAATGCCTGCCGAGAGACGAAATGTATGAGTCTTTCCACGAGTTGCGCGGAACAATCGAGGTTTTCGCATTTGATCGCTACTTCCTCTTCTTCTCGCACCAACTGAGATCCGCAACATGGGCAAACAGTCGGGAATTCGAACGGTTTCGACTCTTTTGGACGGTGTTCGATTATCGGATGAAGAATTTGCGGAATTACGTCTCCGGCTCGTTGTACTACAACTCGATCCCCGATTCGGATATCTTTTTTTTCGATTTCATCTCTGTTATGAAGAGTTGCCCGAGAAACAATTACTCCCCCTATATTAACAGGAGCTAGTTCCGCAACAGGAGTAATGTTCCCTGTTCGTCCCACCTGCACAACTATATCCAAAATGGTAGTTTGAGCTTTCTGTGCCGGAAATTTATAAGCTATAGAATGGCGCGGATATTTTGTCGCATTCCCCATCTGCTTTTGCAGGGAAAGATCATTTGTTTTGTAGACGACCCCATCGATATCATAGTCTAGGTCTGAGCGTTGCTGTTCCATAATTTTGTAAAATTCAAAAGCTTCTTCTTGGCTGTGACATAATTTTATTTTATCGGAGACCGTGAATCCCAAATTACGTAAAGTTTGGAAAATTTCCTGCTGGCTAATCAGATTTAAGTTCTTACCGACAAGAGAATATGCAAAAAAAGTTAATTTCCGTTGGGCAGTAATTCGAAAGTCTAATTGTCTCAGAGAACCTGCTGCTGCATTGCGTGGATTTGAAAATAATTTTTCACCTTCGCGTTGACGCTGTTCGTTAAGTTGCTCGAAGTCCTTTTTTAGCATCACAACCTCACCTCGGACTTCAACATTTTCCGGGAAATCTATTTTTTTCGGAACATTGTGCAAAGTTTTCATATTCTCGGTGACATCTTCTCCGATCGATCCGTCTCCTCGCGTGGATGCCTGCACCATGATTCCGTTGTGATATTTGATTGAGGCGGAAAGACCGTCCAATTTCGGTTCCAACATAAATTCTATTTTGGATCTTCCTGTTAGTTTTTTCACCCTATCCACGAAATTCTGAATATCTTCTTCATTAAATGCATTTTCCAAGGACAGCATTTTTTGTTTATGAGTGATTTTCCGAAAGTCTTTAGAAATTTTTGCCCCCACTTTCTGAGAAGGACTGGACTTCGTTGCCAGCTGTGGATATTCACTTTCAATGGACAGCAATTCCTGATAAAGAGCGTCATACTCTGCGTCGCTGACACTCGGATCATCGAATATGTAATATTGTCGAGAGTAATTCGACAAAAGTTTCGAAAGTTCCGCATGCCTTTTTTTCTTCTCAGCCAACATATGCACTCCTGAATCTACCGACTGATTATAATATAAAATTTGAGTTAGTATTTGATTTTTTTGAATATTATATTGGCAGATTTTATCGGTTATACCTTGAAAAATTTTTGATTTTTCGGTAAACAGAACAGTGTTAAAAGATTAGTTAGGAGATTAATATGGCAGTACCTACGAAAAAGGTTTCTAAATCGAAGAGGAATATGCGCAGGTCTCACTTGGCTCTTGCACCTGTTAATGTCGTGGCATGTCCGAATTGCGGAGAGTCTAAACTTCCTCACCACTTGTGCAAAGTCTGTGGTATGTACAATGGTAACCAGATTTTAAAAGATAGGCGTCAAGAAGCGTAATGACTACCGCTGATCGACAGGTTATTGCCATAGATAGTATGGGCGGAGATAATGCCCCGGAAGCGATTTTAAAGGGGTTGTCTCAGTTCAAAGGGGCTGATTCGCATTTTCTGATTTTCGGAGATAGTAAGGTTCTGGAAGATCGTGCAAAGAGTCTTCTGGAGGGGGTTTCTTACGAAATTCGTCACGCGGATTCGATTATAACGGCGGACATGGATGTTATGTCGTCCTTGCGTACGGGAAAAACCACCAGTATGGGGCTTGCTATACAGGCAGTGAAGTCAGGAGAAGCTTCAGCGGTTATTTCAGCGGGGAATACTGGTCTCTATATGGCTCTGTCCAAAATTATATTGAATACGATTGAAGGTATTGAAAGACCGGCGATCGGAACAGTAATTCCAGGTAAGAAAGCGAATACGGTTTGTCTGGATCTTGGTGCCAACGCGGAGTGTTCAGCGAAGAATTTGGTGGATTTTGCAATTATGGGAGAAGCTTTGGCACGTTCGATTTTTGGAAAAGAAAAAATTTCCATCGCTTTGCTAAATATAGGTTCAGAGGAATGTAAAGGTAATAAGCTGGTTAAGCAGACCTCTGAAATTCTCAAAAAGTTGTTTGATAATTACGTGGGATTTGTCGAGGGAGACGACATAAATAAGGGTGTTGTGGATGTTATAGTTACAGATGGGTTTACAGGAAATGTTTTTCTGAAAACCATTGAAGGATCAGCGAAGTTTATTGTTTCTGAGTTGAAGGATGCTCTGGCTGGTTCGTTTCTTTCCAAGATTGGGGCATTGCTGGCACTGCCTTCGCTTAGTAAGCTAAAGAAAAAGTTAGATCCACGTCTGTACAATGGAGCGGTTCTTTTGGGATTAAATGGGGTTGTTGTAAAAAGTCATGGCGGGACGGATGATGTCGGATTTGCGAACGCCGTGAAATTTACCATGAGTGTTCTGAGAAAAAATATTTTTGATCGTATCCGAGTCCAACTCGATAAGTCGAAATTACATTATGAGGCAGAAGAGAAAAAATGAGATCGGTTGTTGTAGGATTTGGTGGAGCTTTACCTCAAAAATGTATTAAAAATGATGAGTTGCCGGAGAGTTTGAATACTTCAGACGAATGGATTTCTCAAAGGACGGGAATTAAGCAAAGATATGTGATAAGTGAAGGGGAGAGTACCTCTACTTTGGCTACTGAGGCCGCGAAAGATGCTTTGAGGTTTGCGAGAATTTCTCCGAATGATGTTGATTTGATCGTTGTTGGGACAACTACCGGAGATTATACTTTTCCTGCGACGGCTTGTTTGGTTCAGAAAAATTTAGATATTACAAATGGATGTCCGGCTTTTGATGTAAGTGCAGCCTGCAGCGGGTTTATTTATGCTCTCGATGTTGCAGATTCCTTTATAAGAATGGGGAAAGCAAAGCAAGCTTTGGTTATAGGGGCGGATAGTTTCTCGAAAATTCTGGATTGGAATGACAGATCCAGTTGTGTGTTATTTGGTGATGGAGCGGGAGCGGTTGTTCTCAAGGCGGAAGAAAACACAGATAAAGGGATCCAGTATTGCAAGATATACGCAGATGGCAGCTATTCAGACTTTTTAACTACTACCGGGGGGGTGGCGACAACCCAGCACGCCGGCGTAGTTACTATGAGAGGGCGCGAGGTTTTTAAATTTGCCGTAGAGAAATTCTGCAGTTCGTTTCAGGAACTCCTCGAGAGCAACGATCTAACTATTGATGATGTGGATTTAATAGTTCCTCACCAGGCGAATGTTAGAATTCTTAATAAGTTTGTCGATGTATTGAAGATTGATCCGAAAAAGATTGTTGTGACAATTGATGCGCACTCCAATACTTCAGCAGCCACTATTCCGTTGGCGTTGAATAAAATAAAGGACTCAATCGGTACAAACAAAAACGTTGTGTTGCTGTCCATGGGAGCAGGGTTTACGTGGGGAGCGACTCTGGTAAGAATGTAAGGAAGTAAAATGACAAAAGTAAAAACATTAACTCGTTCTGATATAGCCGATGCTATAACTGCAGAATTTCAGGTTACAAAATTTGAGGCTTTAGAGTTTATCCATGAGGTTCTTTCGGAGATCGGTGAGGCTCTTGTGGATGGAGAGGATGTAAAGATTACGGGATTTGGAACTTTTAAGGTCCATAATAAAAAGGAACGTATGGGAAGGAATCCTAAAACAAAGGAGCCGGCTGTGATTTCTGCGAGAAGAACAGTCTCTTTTCGAGCTTCCCCGATTTTAAAGAAAAAAGTTAATGAAAATTTTTAGTAGGTCTGTGTAACGTTAAGGCGGAGTTTTAAATGAAATTGATGGAAGGTAAAAAGGGCATCGTGATGGGCGTTGCTAACGATCATTCTCTGGCATGGGGAATTGCGAAGGAGCTTGCAAATCAAGGTGCGGAGATGGTGTTTAGTTATCAGTCGGAGGTCTTATACAAAAGAGTTAAACCTTTAGCAGACTCGTTGGGCGGAGTAGATATGATAGAATGTGATGTCACCGATGATTCCAGTCTGAGTTCTCTTTTTGAAAAAGTCGGTAAGAAGTTCGGACATATCGATTTTATCGTTCATGCAATCGCTTTTTCAGACAAAAATGAGTTAATGGGTAAATATGTGAATACGTCCCGCATGAATTTTTTGAAAACCATGGATATTTCTTGCTATTCTTTGACGGCAGTGTGTCAACATGCAAGCGCATATCTCGCAGATAATGCCTCGATTTTAACTCTAACCTACATCGGAGCAGAAAAAGTTCTCCCTAATTATAACGTCATGGGGGTCGCTAAAGCGGCTTTGGAGGCAAGCATTCGTTATTTAGCGGTAGATTTTGGGGACAGAGGCATTAGGATTAACGGACTTTCTGCTGGTCCTGTGAAAACTCTCGCCGCTAATGGAATAGATGATTTCAGATATATTTTGAAATGGAATCAATATAATTCTCCTCTCAAAAGAAATACCACTCTTGAGGATGTTGGAGGTACCGGAGTGTACTTGCTTAGTCGTTTATCCAGTGGAGTTACGGGAGAAGTTGTCCATGCCGATTCAGGATACCATGTCGTAGGTATGAAGGCGGCGGATGCTCCGGATATTTCAAAGGTTTAGTTTCTAACTTAATAATTTTTTCAATACATTCCTCTGTTTCGGAAAGGTTTCAGAGGTTTCTTTTTTGTGAGATTTTCTCAGATTTATATTAGTTAATACTTAAATTAATTTTTATAATTATTGTTACAATCAAATGATATTTTTATTAAAAATATTGTAAATTTTTAGTAAACTGTCACGGTTTTAGTTTTTTGTGAAGAGGAGAAAGAGTTGAATGTGTTAAAGAATAGAAGGGTATATAAAGTATTTGGTCTATTATTATGTATTAGTTCCATAAATCTCCATGTAGGAGGAATGCTGATAGATAACAAAGAACAGAATGAAAGTTTTGAAATTAGTCGACCTTTATCAGAGTGGCCAAAGATATCTCAGTCCTCGAGACAGGAAGAAATTTGTTATGAATTGACATGGGATAAAAACAGGAGTTTGGAAGAGAACAGATGTGAATTGATAAACAGATTCCTTTCAATTTGTTGTGATTTTTCTTTCAGGGTAAAAGAATCAACGTCAAATGGAATATATTCAGGGGAATTTGATACAGGAGAGAGTATTGTTTTTGTGAATAAAGAGATGCATACGTTTGTGGATCTTGAGTCGGACAGAGTGACGTTTTTTAGTGAAAATGATAAACAAGAAGGGCTGGAAGTACATCCGATAACAAGTATGATGGAAAACATAAAGCCCATTAATTTTGAAGAATGGATGGTAGGTGAATTTGAAAGATACGTACAGAGATTTGCCGAAGATCCTGTGGGATGTGAAATATTAAGGAGGTCTATAGCGAAATATGAAGCATCGCAAATTGATCTGCCGAAAATAAGGTTCATTCCGACAGATGATCAAAAAATGACTTTAGCTTATACTGCGGGAAGCTATGTATGGAAATACGTAAAAAGACGAGGTCGACCGAGTTTTGGCATGTATGCAGAATATTGCAGAGAGAATAGATTTATAGTGTTTTCTCCGGAATGGTTTAATGCTGATCAGGAAGGATTAATTTTAAAATTAAAACGTAAAAAAACGGATCTTGGTTCTGAGCGTTTTGCTGTAGATATGGGGATTATGCCAAGAGAAGCAAGTTTGATGTACCAGATCATATATGCAATACATGCAATAAAAAATGATGATCATAATAAAACCCAGGTAATAGAGAATCGAGATGCAAAAAATTATTTTTGTGGTAGTTTTGAGGGCGTTGGTCCGTTTTCAATAGCAAGAAAACGAATAAATGTCTCGATTTTTAGGAATGATAAGATATATCGTGTGATGTACGGTTTAACAAAACATGGGTTTGATTTAATAAATGAATCGTCTTATTTGGCTCACAAATATAACTTCATAAGGCCTGCGTACACAGGTTCCCAAACAAGGATGCATGTAAATGGGAAAGTATTGGACAAAAAAGAATCCGCTAAGTTTTTGAAAACATTTCTGAGGACAAACGGAGATTTTGATTTATACAAATATTTTCTGTCCTCAAAATCGCCGATAAAATATCCGGAATTTGGCGTGGGGCAGTACAGATGTTCCGATGTGGATTTTGAGAGAAAAAGAACGAACAGAATGAGTCATAGACGAAAATGACTTTCGGTTTGAGAATTTTATTGTTCGAGGTTCATCCCCATTCGGATTGCTCCCTCTTAAATAAAAGTGAACAAAGGATCAGTGATACAGCTGGTCCTTTATATAAAAAAAACCCAACCATTGGCTGGGTTCTATACGAATCTCAAAAGAAAAAAACTATTTTATTTTTGCTTCCTTAAACAGGACATGCTTACGCACTACCGGATCGTATTTTCTCATCTCCATTTTTTCAGGCTGTTTTCTCGGATTTCTCTTTTTTACATAGAAAAAACCTGTGTCTGCAGTACTAAGCATTTTAACAAGCATTGTTGCTGATTTAGCCATATTAAACTCCAACAAAACGGAGAAATTCTACCATGTATCACAAAAAAATTCAAGTAGCAAACTGCTCCTCAAGGATCTTCTTCTCTAGCGTATTATCAGGATCTAACAAAAGGGAAAAAGAAAGGGATTTATCCTGTATGATCTTAACATTTACAGCATTCCTAAACTCAACATAATCGGCGACTGCACAGACTGGTCTGGAACTATTGTACAAAACTTTCAATTCGACACAAGTTTCCGATGGAAGAAGTGCTCCACGCCAACACCTCGGACGAAACGAGCTGATCGGTGTAAGCGCTATTAGAGAAGCTCCCGAAGGAATGATAGGTCCCCCTGCCGAGTAATTATATGCGGTACTTCCCAAGGCTGAAGAAGTTATCAATCCATCACATACCAATTCCTTCAAACGAACCATTCCATTAATTTTTACCTGCAACTTGGCGGATTGATGGGTTTCTCTAAGTAAATACACCTCATTGACCGCGATAGCTGAATATATCTCTCCGTTCTTCTTTTCGACCCATGCTCGGAGAGGATGAAATTTTAACGGCACAGCGTTTTCGATTCTTTGAACTAGATCTTCCGTTTGATATTTGTTCGTAAGAAATCCCAGGTCACCGCAGTTCATGCCATAAACCGGCAGATTATGTTGATAATTCTCGTGAAAAGCCCGAAGAATCATTCCATCGCCTGACAACACGACTATACAGTCCGCCTCGTAAGCTTGGCACTGCCCGTAGAGCTTCACCATTGTCTCATAGGCCTCTTTTGACTTCTCATTAGAAGAGTAAACAAAATGTATTTTCACGAATCACCCCGTTAGCCATGCTAGCATACAATTTTCGTGTAGGTAAAGCTAATTATTTTCTGAAAGTAATGCTATTTTCTTTACCAGATCTAAAATTTGCCTTTTTAGGATAGGATCTTGAATTTTTGAAAAATAGCTGAGTAGTATACTCGATTCTTTGTCATAAGCCTGATATGACACGTCCTTATCATCGTGTAAAACTGTATCATTACTGTAGCCATCCACAAAGTAGGAGAAATCCACCCCCAGAATTTTCGATATTTGGAATAGGGTGCTAGCGCTGATTCTATTTTTTCCGCTTTCATACTTTTGGACTTGTTGAAACGATACTCCCAATTTTTCACCAAGCTTTACTTGGCTCATACTCAATGAGGAACGCCTTTGTTTAACTTTTTGGCCGATAAAAGAATCTAAACTTATAACTTCATGACCATATTCCATAACAGTCCTCCTTTCCGCTCTTATTCTAGTACAAAATGGTCGTTTTTTAAAGAATATAGAAGAGTTTTTCTTTTTTGAATTAAGCATAAAAATATTGTTAAATAATACATTACAACCATAAATAGTAATTTAATTTTTATTGTTAAATATGAAAAATTATACTAATAATTAAAATTTATTTAGGGAAAATAACTGGTTATTGGATGAACTTTAGTTTTTAAACCGCTGTAGATATATATCAAAAGTTGTATGCTTTCAATAAGATAGCCGATAAAAAATATTGAGAATCAGAGGACAAAAACACGTACAAAAAATATTGCAACTCACTATTATATTGTCATACAATGTAAATGAGAGGAATTGCTATGAATGTCTATATGGATTATCAAGCAACAACTCCTTGCGATAAGAGGGTTGTTGATGAAATGTTGCCGTATTTTACCGAAAAGTTTGGAAATCCTCACTCGGGTCATGCTCTGGGATTGCGGGCAAATGAAGGAGTAGAAATTGCTCGAAAAAAAATTGCAGATCTTATCCACGCAAATGATCCTCGTGAAATTGTTTTTACTTCGGGGGCGACAGAGTCTAACAATTTAGCGATTAAAGGCGCAGTGCATTACTACAAGAGTGATCGAAAAAAGATTATAACCTCAGCGATTGAACACAAATGCGTTTTGGAAACTTGCCGTTCCCTTCAATCTGAAGGATATGAAGTCGTATTCGTCCCTGTATTGAGTAATGGTATTGTTGACATGGATTTCCTTCAGAGGGAGATCGATGACAATACGATTTTGGTTTCGATTATGACGGTTAACAACGAAATCGGGACGATTCAGCCGATAAAGGAAATCAGCAAAATTTGTCGAGAGCATGGAGTTCTGTTTCATACGGATGCTGCCCAGGCTGTCGGAAAGGTGGAAGTTGATGTCGCTGATGTAGATCTGATGAGTATTTCCGGACATAAAATTTATGGGCCGAAAGGTGTGGGTGCGTTGTATGTTCGGATTAAACCAAGAATTCGCTTAACTCCGTTGTTTTCAGGAGGTGGTCAAGAAAGAGGGGTTCGTTCAGGAACTTTGGCTGTTCCGTTATGTGTAGGGCTTGGAAAAGCTTGCGAGATTGCGAAAAATGAGATGCATCAAGAAGCAGAGCGACTTACCGAGATGAAAAATCATTTTATTGGTAAGATCTTATCTCGGCTGGAGAAAGTTTACCTTAACGGTGATCGTGAAAAAAGAATTCCAGGATGTTTGAACTTTAGTTTCGAAGGAGTTGAGGGCGAAAGTATAATGCTGGGAATGCCTGAAGTTTGCGTTTCTTCCGGATCTGCATGTACTTCCGCTTCTTTGGAACCTTCTTATGTTTTAAAGGCATTGTCGATACGTGAAGATTTAGCTCACTGCTCTTTGAGAATCGGGTTAGGTCGGTTTACGACTTTTGAGGAGGTTGAGTACGTATCTGATAAAATAATAGAAACGGTCACTCGTTTGCGCAGTATGAGTCCGCTTTGGTAGAGGAAATTTTGTAAGGAGAAAAAAAAAAGGTGAAATATTCAGAGAAACTAATGGAGCTTTATTCGAATCCGAAAAATGTCGGAAGTTTGGATGAAAAGGATGAAAATGTCGGAACTTCAGTTGTTGGTGCGCCAAGTTGCGGTGATGTCATAAAATTGCAGATAAAGGTGGATGAAGAAGGGAAGATTTCTGATGCAAAATTCAAAACCTTCGGATGTGGTGCGGCGATAGCTTCCAGTGCATTAATTACAGATTGGGTTCAAGGGAAGACTTTGAGTGAGGCAAAAAAAATAAAAAATCAGGACGTAGCCGAGTATTTGTCATTGCCTCCGGTGAAGGCACACTGTTCAGTTTTGGCAGAAGAAGCGATCGAGAAGGCAATCGAAAATTATTTGTCCAAGAAAGGAGAAGAGACATGCAAAAAATAATAAATTTCACGGAGAAGGCTTTGGATTTCTTGAAAAAATCTATCAAGGAAGAAAAATGTTTGGGCATGAGAATAAACATTGTTTCCGGTGGCTGCAGCGGTATGACTTACGACCTTAATTTTGTGAATGAACAAAAAAGTGAGGATCTTTTGGTCGAGGAAGACGGTGTGAGAATTTTTATCGCACCAAAAGCCGTAATGTTTATCTCAGGAATGACTTTGGATTATGTAAAAAGTCCGATGGGCGGAAATTTAGTTTTCCAAAATCCGAATGCGAAAACAAAATGCGGTTGCGGGAAGTCTTTCAGCGTAGATTCATCACCATGTTGCAGCGGAAATTGTTGTTCGTGATATGAATTATTTTGAAATTTTGAGACTCCCGATTAAATATGACATGGATGTGGATTTGTTGACGAAGAATTATTTTTCTTCGTTACGGAGTTCCGAGAGTTCGGTTGATTCAGGGTTGTTAAATGAGGCATATAGTGTTTTGAAGAACGACCTTAAAAGGGCTGAATATTTTTTGAATTTGAAAAATGTCTCTACCGAAAAAATGTCGTCAGAACTCGCAATTCAGATGTTCGAAATGAGAGAAAAATATGAGTCTTTTGCAAATTGGGAGGAAAAAATAGAATTTCAAAAAAAAATAAAAAGGAAGATTAAGGAATTGATTTCATACCTAAAAGAAAATGAAGGTGATTTGAAAAAGTTCTCGGAAATTTTTAGTGAATTGAAGTTTTTGAATTCGTTTTTGGAAAAAGAAAGATCAGATGTTTACAGTAGGGATTGATTTAGGCACAACTGCTTCGGTTATATCATATTTGAAGAACGGGGTACCGGAAGTAATTAAGATCGATGGGGGAATTACAGTTCCGTCGGTGGTGAATTACGGTGAAGGAAGTCCTATCGTCGGTAGTAAGGCTGTTTACAGTGCAGATGATGCAAATACGGTTTTTTCTGTAAAACGTCGGATGGGAAGCGACGAAAAAATTTTTGGTCGTAGTCCTGCAGAAATTTCAGCCGACATTCTGTCCTACATAAAGTTGTCTGCTGAGATAAAATTAGGTAAAAAGATCGATGCGGCGGTTATTACTGTTCCGGCACACTTTTCCGATGCGCAAAGGACTGCCACCAAGCAGGCTGCATCAATTGCTGGAATAAAGGTTTTGCGACTAATTAACGAGCCGACAGCTGCATCAATTGCTTTTGGTTTGGATAAAAATAAAAAAGGGATCTTTGCCGTTTATGATCTGGGTGGAGGTACTTTTGATTTTTCCGTGCTGAGATTATCGGATGGAATTTTCCAAGTTTTGGCGACAGGTGGAGATAATTATCTAGGCGGAGATGACGTCGATAGAATGATTTTGGAGGATAATTTCCGAAAAAGTGGAATTTTGGATGCGACGTCCAACGAAAAAATGTTGGGGAAGCGTGTTGCGAAATTTTTGAAAGAAAATCTTGGCGAAAGAATATCCATAGAAACGGATTTTATCATTCGTGATCAGCCCTATAAATTTGAATTAACCCGGGAAGATGCAGAAAGGTATTTAAAAAAAATATTTGAAAAAACTTTTTTAATCGCTTCTCAGGTTTTGGAAGATGCACAACTTTCTTCCGAAGATCTCGACGGAGTGGTTCTTGTCGGGGGAATGACGAAGCTTAGTTTTATAAAAAAATTCGTTACGGAAAGCTTTGAGGTGCAAATTTTTGATGATATCAGTCCTGAAAAAGCAGTTTCATATGGTGCCGCGATTCATGCCAATTCACTGGTTGAAAAAAATAATATGTTGCTTATCGATGTAGTGCCGTTGACTTTGGGGGTGGAAACTTTTGGTGGTGGCGTCGATAAAATTATTCATCGAAATACTCCGATTCCGATAACAGAAAGAAGGGAATACACAACTTATCAGGATAATCAGACAGGTATGAGGTTTAGGGTTTTGCAGGGAGAAAGGCCTTTGGCGGATGAATGTCGAACTTTAGCGAATTTTGAGCTGAAAGGGATTCCTGCAATGCCAGCCGGGCTCGCTCGTGTTGTTGTTGAGTTTTCCGTTGATGTAAACGGGCTTTTAGATGTGAAGGCGTATGAGAAGACAACCGGGATCAGTCAAGAGATAGTTATCGAGTCATCTGCAGGATTATCTGGTGACGAGATGGTAGAAATTTTGGAGAAAGCTTTTAAAGAAAAAGAAAATGATGAAATAAAAGCGAATAATATCGCAATAAAAATTGAAACCGAAAGATCAATAAAGTTTTGGAAATCAATAATTGGAGAAATTCCTGAAAATTTTCAGGAAATTGCCTATGACAAAATCTCAAAACTGGAAAAAATTTTGTTGGAGGAAAAATTTCAGGAGGTCCTTCTGATAAAAAATGAGTTGGAAAATATTTTCGGAAAATTTTTAGACGAAATTATAAACAATCATCTCAGCGGAAAAAAGTTGCAGGACATACGGAGGTCATAACTATGAACATTACATTCATATTGAGAGATGGTACTCAGAAAAGTGTTTCTTTTTCAGAAGGCCAAACTGTTTTGCAGGTCGCGGAAGAAAACGGAGTAAAACTT
This sequence comes from Holosporaceae bacterium UBA3830, assembly GCA_002393025.1. Classification (GTDB taxonomy): domain Bacteria; phylum Pseudomonadota; class Alphaproteobacteria; order UBA3830; family UBA3830; genus UBA3830. Next base: position 26,383 of record DGIE01000035.1, read on the forward strand.
AACAGCAATTGCGAAGGCTTTGGAGTATGCGGTGGCTGTCATGTGAAAATCGAAAATTTGTTAAACAAATTGCCGGAAATTTCCGAAAAAGAAGACGATACGTTAGACAAAGTTTCCGAAGTCGGAATGAATTCCCGTCTGGCATGTCAGGTCATTTTGAATTCAGACTTGGATGGATTGGTTGTAAAATTAGTTTAATCAGATGTTTGATTTGCCAAAGGACGTTTTGTTTAATCTTGAAAGATTGTCCAAGGCTTGTGATGTGAACAAAAACGGAGCGAAGTTCTATTCTAAACTTTCCGAAAGTTATCGTAATCAGGATTTTAAAGAGTTAGATTTTTCTCAGGCGATTGCTTATGCTTTAGGACGAATGCCTGCAACCTACAGTGTAATAAAATATGTTTTGGAGAAATTTAAAAATACAAGAGAAAGTTTTTCAAATATTTTGGATGTGGGAGCCGGAGTAGGGGCTTTAAAAATTGCTCTTAAGGATTGTGAAGTAGCTTATACAGCATTGGAAAAGTCGGAAACAATGCGAAAAGTTTTTCGAATATTAAATGGAGAAAACACGACGATTTATTCAGAAGATTTTCACAAATTTCGCAATAAAAACAGGTATCAAGTGGTATTTGCTTCTTATTTTATAAACGAAATAGAAAACAAAAAAGCAACCTTGAGAAAAATATTTGAGTTGGCAGAACAATACGTTTTTATTTTGGAACCAGGCACTCCAAATGGTTATAAAAATATTCTGGAAGCTAAAAATTTAGCAGCAAATATAGGATGGTATCCTTTTTTGCCGTGCGCAACTCAAAATTGTAATTTAAACAGTAAAGATTGGTGCCATTTTTCAATTCGATTGCCCAGGACGAAATACCATGCAAATTTAAAAAATGCAACTTTGCCTTACGAAGATGAAAAATTTTGTTACATAATTTTTTCAAAAAAGAAGACGGAATTTTTTTGTAATAATACCATCATAAAAAGACCAATAAAAAAATCGGGACATGTGATTTTTGATGTGTGCACGAATAACGGAATTCAGCGGATCGTGCGAACAGATAAAGCAAGTAAAAAGTTCAATTGGGGAGATTCATTGTGAAGTGCTTGATTGGCGTGCCGGAAAAATCCGAGAATTTGTCTTTCGTTACTCTATATTAGGAGTTATTTTCGGTAAAAATTATTAAAATTTCCGGATGATATGTTGTAAAATCATTCAGGGATGAATTTTGCATTATTAGTTTGGTAACGGAGAGACATTTTGTACAGACTAAAGTCATTTGAGGAAGAGTTAAAAAGTTACGGAAAAGCATGTCTTCAGGTAGCGGGTGTTACTTTTTTAGCAGTTCTTGTTTCGTATTTTTTAGATTTTTTATGTAAGTGTCTCGATAAATCCATAACTCCAGATAAAGAAATACCGATATTTGTAATTAATTTGGATAAGGATAAAGATCGGTTGGATTTTTTTAATTCGCAATTATCGGATTATTCAAAATTTGATGCTGTAGATTGGCGGGAAATTTCGGTCAGTGAAGACGAGCCGGTTTTTGATAGAGATCCGAAGAGGATGACTGTTTCTTCGTTTGTTAAAGATCAAAGTAAAACAAAAAAATACGTAGCAGAGTGCCTTCGTTATCCTGGCACAAAGTTGAGGTTGCATAAAAATTATTTTCGAAAAAATGATGTTGGCTGTTTTTTCAGTCACTTTGCTTTGTGGAATGAGTGCTATAAAAAAGCTTATGACAGGATCTTAGTTTTTGAAGATGATGTTGTATTGAAACCATTTTTCAGAACAAAATTGAAGATGTTTTTGCGAAAAATTCCGCAGGATTTTGATATCGCCTTTTTAGGTTACCGAGACAATTTGAATTTTAAACAGGTTTGGTCATCCCGGGTTGGTACGCATGCTTATATTATAAATTTGCGAAAAAACAATTTGAGGAATTTTATCAGTAATTTTTATAGCATGTTTCCGATTGATTATATGATTTGGATAGCTTCTAAAAATTTGAAATGTAGTTTTATCAAGAAACAAATTCTTACTATTAATGAAAGGTTTGAATCACGTGATAAATTTGATATAGACTCCGTCGATCCCGAAGATCAGAAAAAGTCAGAAAGGAAAATCAAAGAATTTTTGGATAATCAATTTTCTAGCTCATAGTTATGATATTTTCGTAGACTGCCGACTTCGGAAATTACGTTCTACGTTTATTTCAGATAACTGTCGTACTTGGATTCAACGACCAACGGCACGGATAGGGGATAGGCATTTTCCATAATCTTTTTTATGATCGGAATACTTTTTTCCACAAATTTATCCTGCGTTTCAAAAACTAACTCATCGTGAATTTGAATTATCATTGAAGAGTCGAAGCCTTGCAAATTTTTTGAAATTTCTATCATTGCAATTTTTACAATATCAGCTGCCGTTCCTTGAATGATGGCATTGAATGCCTGCCTTTCTCCAAACTGTCGTAACATTGGATTTTTTGCATTAATTTCTTTAGAAAAACATCGACGTCCTACTAAGGTTTCAACATATCCGTTTTTGCGAGCAAAATTTAGGACCTCGTCATGAAATTTTTCGAACTCAGGAAATCTTTGAAAATAGTTTTTGATGTAATTTCTTGCTTCTAAATTTGAAATATTTAAATTTTTCGCCAGTCTAAAAGGCGACATGCCGTAGATAATTCCGAAATTAATGGTTTTCGCTCTGGAACGCATTTCGGGGGTCACATTTTCTAAATCCACGCCGAAAATTTGCGACGCTGTTGCCTGATGAATGTCCAAATTTTTCAAAAATGCATTTTTCAAAAATTTTATATCCGCCATATGTGCCAGCACTCGCAACTCAATTTGAGAATAGTCGAATGAAACTAATTTATAACCTTCCGGACTCACGAAGGCCGACCGAATTCTTCTTCCTTGTTCGGTTCTATGTGGAATATTTTGCAGATTCGGATTCGATGAAGAAAGACGCCCTGTTGAAGTCGCTGTTAAGTTAAACCGAGTGTGAAGTCGATTGTCTTTTTTATCTAACAAATCGCAAAGAGAGTAAGTATAAGTGGAAAGAAGCTTAGATAGTTTTCTCCACTGAACCACTAATTTGGGAATAGGACTATATTCATACAACTCCTCAAGACTTTCGATGTCTAATGAATTTTTTTTTGATGGTTTCGGAATTTTTAATTCTTCAAACAACAATTTTGATAATTGTTTTCCTGAGGCCGGGTTAAATTCTCGCCCGGAAACTGAAAACAATTCCGTTTCAATATGTTTTATTTTTTCTTTTAATTCTTCAGCGAAATTTTGAAGTTTTTCCTTCGAAACCAAGATACCTTTTTCTTCCATTTTATTAAGTATGGGAATTAAAGGCATATCTATTTTTTGGTAAATATCCATAAGATTATTTCGGATTAATTCCGAACAGAAATTTTCAAATTCATCAAAAATAAGAGATACCAACAAACAGCACTGCTCGACGTTACAGACTTCAGAAAAATTGAATTTGCAAATATAAGAATCATTGTCAGGGAATAAATCGGAAATTTTATTTCCAACGACCCCGTGAAGCAAATACCCCATCACGTCGATATCATTGAATGACTTTATGTTCGGAAATAATCTGTAAGCACCACGTAATCCAATCTTCTCTATGGATTCGTTTTCAAGATAAGGATCTAAAACTTTTCGAAGATCACTATAGTTAAAAATATTTTTTTCGGTAAATAGATTTTCTCCATCCTCATCTCGCGCGAAAAAACAACTAACGACATGAGATTCTGTACAAATAACTAAAATTTCACTTTGATTAAAACAGGTGGTGGAAAAAATACCAAACTTTTTTACATGATTCAGTTCAAAGAAATTTTGTAAATCATTTGGTTTGGAAAAGTTAAGATATCTCCGTTGCGTTTTCTCAACATGATTGGCTTGTTTTTCAAATCTTTTTACTAATGAATTAAAATTATATTTATTCAAAAAATTTTTTGTTTTTTCTGGATCGATATTTATTTTTAAATCCGAAAAATCTTTGTTGACGGGAACATTTCGGCAAAGGATAACCAACTTCTCGGAAACTTCTACCTTATCTTTTTGGGCTATTAATTTTTCTTTGAGTTTTAGAGGAGTCACTTTTTCGACTTCATTATATATGTCTTTCAGTGAATGAAATTGACCAAGTAACTTCGCTGCAGTTTTTGGCCCAACCCCCTGAATTCCCGGGATATTATCTGTAGAATCCCCCATTAGAGCTTGCAAAGACACCATTTGACATGGCTTCACCCCATACTTATCCAAAACTTCATTTTCTTTTATAATCTTTGATTTTATTGGATCAAATAAATAAATATTTTCATCAATTAATTGCATCAAATCTTTATCGGAAGCAATAATTCGAACTTCGTAATTTTGCTGAGCTAACTTTGTTGAAATCGTCGCGATAATATCATCGGCTTCATATCCGACCATTTCGATTAATGGAATTCCGAAGGCATCACAAGCTTCAATCAAAATCGGAAACTGAGATTTTAAATCCGCGGGTGTTTCCTCTCTGTTGTTTTTATATTCGGGATAAATTTCTTTACGAAAAGTATTTCGTCCAGCGTCTAGTGCAACGCAAAACAGATCAGACTTATGCTTTCCCAACAGAGAAATGAGCATCGAACAAAATCCATAAACTGCGCCGACGGGATTTCCATCAGGGGATGTCAGCTGAGGTAAAGCATAAAATGCTCTGTATATAAAGTTCGATCCATCAACCAAAATTGCTAATTTTTTTTCATTGGAATTTTTTGCGTCGGTTGATTCATTCGAATCCGCAAGTTTTTTTTCGTTGAGATTTTGTGCACTGATTTGTTCACTCGGGACCACCGATTTTTCTTTACTAGAATCTTTTTCACAATCCGATTTCTGTAATTTTTCTTCAACCAGATTGGATTTGGCAACCTTATTGATTGGACTTTCTTTCGCTCCGTATTCTTCCGTAACAGATTCCTTTTTTAATGAAATCTTTTCTGACGCAGAATCAGCTTCTTTGTTTTGGGAATTTAAAGCAACGCCACCACAGAAATCACAATTCAATAACGAAAGCTGATCCTCGGATGTGGTGACGTTTTTCTGCAAATTCAATTCCTTTAAATGTTTTTACTGTTTTACCTGATTTTGTGCTTCCATTTGCTGTTGATACAATCCTGCAAAATCAACCGGAGCCAAAAACAACGGAGGAAATCCTCCTTCATTTACTGCATTGGAAATTATACTCCGGGCAAATGGGAACAGTAAACGCGGACATTCAATGTACAAAATGGGGTTTAATAATTCCTGATCAAATCCTTTTATTAAAAACTCACCACAATAATTCAGCTGAGTCACAAACAAAGTTGTATCTTTCACTTTTGCAGTGATTTCAGTGACTAGCTCGACATTGTAAACATCTTCTTGCTTCGACTTGCTGGTGTTAACTTTCAATTGAACATCGATGTTTGGCTGTTCGTTGGAAGCAGTGATTTGCGAAATCGGATTTATATTTTCAAAGGACAAATCTTTTGTATACTGAGCAACCACTCCCAAAACTTGTTCTTGCTGTTCTTCTGCCATAATTCCTCTCTAAAAAATAACCTCACAAATGATACAAAACGAGTAAAAATAACTCAATGCGAAAGAAAAATAAAATTTGGTGTGCCTTAGCTCAGTTTATTTTTGACGCGCCAAAATTTGTCAGATTTACACCAATCCAAGCTTTTTTCGATTTTGATTTATTGCCAGATTTACGGTGTTGCTCATCAAGTATGCAACCGTCATTGGACCCACTCCGTTGGGAACGGGAGTAATCGCTCCCACTGAATTCCAGACATCGTCAAAATCCACATCTCCGACAACTTTTCTCTTACCTTCCGATATCGTGATCCGATTTATTCCGACGTCGATGATTATTGCGCCCTCTTTGATAAAATCTTTCGTAATAAACTTAGGTCGCCCGACAGCGCTCACGATTATATCGGCTTCGGAGCAGATTTTGATGACATTTCTTGATTTAGAATGCAGGGCTGTAACGGAGCAATCGTTGTTTAACAATAGCGAAATCATAGGGCGTCCGACAATAATTGATCTTCCTAATACGACAGCATGCATGCCGGAAATGTCTTCTTGTACTGAGTGAATTAAGTGTATGATGCCCTGAGGAGTGCAGGGAAGAACGCAGTCTTCTCCGGCGAACAATTTTCCTTGGTTGACAGAGGTGAGACCATCTACGTCTTTTTCAGGTGAAATTAAATTTATGAGTTTTTTGAAACTGAGACCTTCGGCAAGGGGCGATTGAAGCAAAATTGCATGGATATCAGGATCCCGATTCAGGTCTTCAATTAAATTTGCTAAAAAATTTTCCTTTACTCCCGGAAGAAATTTATAAGTTTGCGATCTTATTCCCAAAGCTTTTGCTAAATTTTCTTTTTTCGAGACATAGATCTCACTGGCAGGATCGTCATTCGCTTTGATTAGCGCTATGCATGGAGTAATTCCGGCGTTTTTTAACTTTTTAACTTTTCTTTTTAACGTTTCGCATAATTTTTCGGCGATTGCCTTTCCATCGATAAATTTTTTCATAAATCTCCTTTTCGCAGGTGTATTTTTTTTCAATCGCTACTACAATACCAGATGATAGAAGGAATCCAAACAGAGGAGATAAAAAATGTGCGATGCCGAAAAAAATGGGACTAGACGGGTGATTTCATCGGAGATGGAGAAGATTTTATATAAGACAATTCCAGTTTTGGATCACGGATTTGTCAGGGTTATAGATTATATGGGAAATGATTCATCAATTGTACAAGCGGCAAGAGTTTCTTACGGAGCGGGAACAAAACAAGTTAATGAAGATCGCGGGCTGATAAATTATTTAATGAGGCATGGACACACTACACCATTTGAAATGTGCGAGATAAAATTGCACGTGAAACTTCCCATTTTCGTAATGCGTCATTGGGTTCGTCATCGTACGGCAAATATTAATGAATATTCGGCGAGATATTCGGTGCTGAGTAATGAGTTTTATATTCCGGAATTATCAAAAATCGCGGGGCAATCTAAAACCAATAAACAGGGTAGGGCAGATGATCAAATGTCCTCGGAGAATAAGTCAGAAATCTCGAAAACTTTGTCGGAATTCAGCGAAAAAGCTTACGAAAAATATTCGCATATGCTCAATGATTTGGGGCTAACTCGAGAGCTGGCTCGAACAATTCTTCCGGTAAATGTTTACACTGAAATGTACTGGAAAATCGATCTGCATAATTTGTTTCATTTTTTGAGATTGCGAGCAGATTCTCACGCTCAATATGAAATTCAATGTTACGCCAATGCAATTTTGGATATCGTTAAAGCATGGGTTCCATTTGCATACGACGCATTTATGAATTATCGAAAAAATTCGGTAAATATTTCAAAAAAATGTATCGATCTCAATAAGAAAATGTTGCGGGGAGAAAGAATTTCACAGGAAACCAGCGGATTGAGCAAGGGTGAATGGCGAGAATTCATTGAGGCTTTTGATTTGGGGGATATAGATTCCTAAATAAAAAGTATGGTTTAAAACTACTGTTTGGAGAAAGAAGTTTACAAGTGATACTTCTGTTGAAAATATATTTTTCACGGAAATCGGGGGGGCATTTTTTGAGTAAATAAGCGCTCGCGACCTCAGAAACGCCTTTTTCTCTGATCGCTTTTTATACCCGTCCACGTTGTAACGAAATTTCAAAAGATGGTGCCGCCGGTGAGAATCGGACTCACGACCCCATCCTTACCAAGGATGTGCTCTACCACTGAGCCACGGCGGCTTTTAGAACCACCTGAAATCTATCATAATAAATGGGAAAACTAAAGTATCATTTTTAATTTTCCCGAAATAAATACCCATCAGCTAATTTTTTTTCTCAGATTGGTTGTCATTAGCGATTTTTTCGTTTTCTATGGTTCTATAAGCTTCGTTTCTTAGAAACTCTAATTTGTCATTTTTCTTTATGAAATTTGCTAAAATTACCTCGATTTTCGCAATATTGTCCGAAAAATCACGAGCTTTTTTTTCAAGGAGATGAACGTCTGATTCTTTTATTTTTAAACCTACAAATTCATGGAAAATCTTTTCTAACGATTTGATTTTTTTGGACTGTTCAGCCGATTTATTTTGGCGAAGAGATTTTATAATATTAGTGCTATTCATCAAATTTTCCTCTAATTTTACGTTTGTTAACTCAGGATATTTTTTTTGTTCATCGATGAGCTGGTCTTTTAATTGTTTCAGTTTCTTTGGTAACTCGGCTTTATCTTTATTACAAAGGACCATAAGTTCCTGTTCGTGTTTTTTATAAAAATTTATCTTTGTTTGCGCCAAATTTTGCATGGACTGAAGTTCTTTTATTATTTCTTCAATTTTACGACCCCTATCTGAGTTTAATTCGATAATTTCTGCACTCTTTAATATTTGATCTATGCGATTGTCTATATCGTTTAAGTCTTGCAGTAATTTAATGCAATCTTTCGTGGTTTCATCCTCCGCTGGAATTTGGTTCAGCAAAGAACTCAGTTCAAAAGAAACCGTTTTTGCTTCTTGGACATTCATTTGCTGATCAAATAATTTTTGCAGAAGTTCTTCCTTTTCCTGTTCAAGATTCATTAATTTGATATCCAACAATTTTGTTTTATCGTCGTTGTCTAGCTTAGCATCCTGTAATTCTTGGATCTGACTTTGGAGAGAAGAATTTTCTCTCTCCAGGATAACGTTGCGCTCGGACAATTCCGCGACTTGATTTTGTAATTTTGTTAGTCGATCTTTTAATTTGACGAGTAATTCTTTCATTTTTGCTTTCATTTCATCGGATTTTGCTTGTTGCTGTTTCCATTCCGAAAAATTTGGTATTTTGCTTGTTGCTTCAGTCGAACTGTTCAACATAGAGGGCTCTGATAGTTTTACGGATTGGTCCGATTGTTCTGAAATTTCCAATGTTTTTGCTCTAATGTCAGTGCATATAAACGATATGGCTGCCATTAATCCTAATCTCACTTTCTTCATAATATCTCTCCCTCGCTATTAGGCTTTTTTTAGATTTGTAGAATATAGTTTTCTGTAGTGATCGAGCTCCTCGCGAAATTTACTTATTTGAATGTTTTCTTTAAATTTTTTATCAGGTGTTCGAATTAAATTGTAAGTTTTTCTGCTGTTGTTGATCTGAAGTAATTTTTCTTTGATTTTTACATCGGATTCATCAAAATTTGCAGCCAATGTTATGCCGTTTTCCGAATCAACTTGATCCGAACCTTTTTCTTTGTCCAACTGCGATGAATTTACAGGATTGATTTTTTTTACACTGTTTTTAATTTCACTGTTACTTGCCAATTTTATATCTTTTTCTACAACAATTGATGACTTTTTAATCTTAGTATCGTCAATTATCGGTTCATTGAGAACAAATCCATTGCTGGATCCGATATTCTGTCTCGTTTGATTCATCATATTCGTTTGATATGACTGATTTTTCTTTTTGTTATTTTTTTTCTTCTTCTTTTTTGATTTTTGGGAAGCATTCATCATCTGATTACCAGACATATTGTAGGCAGAGGAACTGTTTTCGAAATTTTGATAACCGTTCATCTGATTATTCTGGTTCATCATGTTCGTTTGATATGACTGATTTTTCTTTTTGTTATTTTTTTTCTTCTTTGAGTTTTGACCGGAATTTTGATAACCGTTTATCTGGTTATTTTGATTCATCATATTCGTCTGGTTTGACCGATTTTTTTTTCTACTGCTTCTTTTTTTCTTTTTTTGATTTTGATTGAAATTTTGAGATTCATCCATTGTCAAATCAGCGGAATCTTCTTTAACATTTTGAACCGACCGATTTTTATTACTTTTTCTTCTCTTTTTTCTTGTAGTGCTGGATGTGGAATTATCGGATTTAACATTTTGAACCGATCGATTTTTATTACTTTTTCTTCTCT
>DGIE01000024.1 GCA_002393025.1 Holosporaceae bacterium UBA3830
AAAAATCGCAGATCATAATTTTCTCTCGCTTTCGGATTGAACAGCCCATGAAAAGTCTTCGTATTGACTCGATCAGAACGCCAAAAAATCGCAGATCATAATTTTCTCTCGCTTTTGGCTGTAATCAGTTAAATATCAACTATCTTTCTGCAGAAATCCGGCTATGCCTTTGTTATTAAAATTGAATGATTTTTCAATAAATTCAAGGTTTTTATCGTCCGAAATTGAATAATCCCGCAATTCTTGTATAAAATCTTTTATGCGCTGACTGGTTTCGGAAAGTTGATCATGCAACAGAGAAATCTTCTCGTTGTTAGGTAAATTTTGAGGGATGATTCGTTCGAATTTTTCCTGCTGTCTTTCGTCATCTTCAAGCTGACGTTGTTCTTCTCGATAATATCTATCATATTTTAATCGATCATTTTCTTTTTCACGAGACATTTTCCAATTCTCGTATTCCCGTTGATCTGCTTCCTCTTTTCCACGCGCTTGTCTTTGTTGAGATTCTTTCCAAACTTCGAATTCCTCGCGTTCCGCCGCTTCTTTTTTCAGTTGCTCTTCTTTTTGACGTTGCCGATCCTCTTGCCAACTCTCGTATTCCCGTTGATCTGCTTCCTCTTTTTCACGCGCTTGTCTTTGTTGAGATTCTTTCCATCTTTCGTATTCTCGCAGCTGAGACTGTCCGCGACGATTGTCATCATCATAGCGGTAAGATTTGCGAGAATTATTTAACGGATTATGGTCATCGTAATAAGAACTCCTACGGGAACTATAGGTCGAATCATCGTCGTCGTAATAAGAACTTCTGCGGGAACTATAGGTCGAATCATCATCATCGTAATAAGAACTCCTGCGGGAACTATAGGTCGAATCATCATCATCGTAATAAGAACTCCTGCGGGAACTATAGGTCGAATCATCATCATCGTAATAAGAACTCCTACGGGAACTATAGGTCGAATCATCATCATCGTAATAAGAACTCCTGCGGGAACTATAGGTCGAATCATCATCATCGTAATAAGAACTTCTGCGGGAACTATAGGTCGAATCATCGTAGTTATCGTAATCCGAATCATAACGGTAAGCTGCCTCTGCTTTAAAGGAGGTTAGGTCCAAAATTATCAAGCAAAAAATCAAAGCGAAAAATTTTTTCATCGTGTCCTCCTAAAAATGATTTGCATGAATCTTGCCATCCGATAAGTCCGGAACCATCAGAATCGGCGACTGATCATAAGTTTTTCTTACCTGAACAACAGGTATTTTTGTCATATTTGAGACCGTAGAATTTTGCGGAACAAAAACAGGATCGTTATCGTTTAAATAGTGAGGCTCAAACGCCCTTTGAACAACAGTTTCTCCATGAAAACTATCCAGGAATTCTTGAACATTATCGACCTTAGGTTTGGTTTGTCGCGTTTTTGTTACGGAATTACGCATTTCATTGCGCGACGTTGAAATTTCAGAAACATCTTCGGCGGAAACGGCTGTATTTTCGACGTCTGTTTCGTCATCCTGCTCGGAATCTTGTTCGTAACTCAGTTGCGGCGTTGAAGCAGTCTGCCTTACTGAAACGTCTTGTTGCGCGTCTTGAGCAGCCTGATCGATGTTTGGAAGAAAATCCGTTTCGACTTCCTGATCTAAAACCTCATCACCGTCAAAATCGCCCTCAGAATCGTTGTCAGCACTTTCCGTAGGATTTCTATCGGAATTTGCATCGAAAGCATCCTCAGGGGTATTGTCGGCGCTTTCAGAGGTATTTTCATCAGAACTTGTGTCGGCATTCTCGTAAAAATCAACATCGCTTTCTTCACTATTCTCATCAGCAGCCGGCGTTTGATCTGCTTCACCGTCGGAATTTTGCACATCAACTTGATCATTATCTGACTGATTTTCTGGAATTTCTTCGGCGGAATCATCCTGAATTGCCGAGGAATCGCTGTTCGATTCATCATTTTCAGGATCAGTTTCAGAATTATCTTCCGAATCTTGGTTCACTGATGGAATCTCCGCCGCTTGCTCACCTGGAATATATTCCATCTGAGGCTGCGTTATGTCGGAATCCATTGTTATGTTTTCAATTCTCTGCTGATTTCCAATCGAGTTTAATGGATATTGGTTGTCGTCACTTCCCCATCCGTTGATGCCGGCCATAACTCCGCCTGTCAAAGCTCCTCCGGCCAGAGCCCCAACCAACAGATTGCCGTCCCATCCACTGCTCTGATTGTTGTTGATCGGATATCTATTTGCTCCATCGCTCTCGAACTGAACAACTTCGGTACCATCATTGCCATTCGGATTATTAGGATCATAAATCATCAGAGGATTTCCGACAATCAGTGCAGTCTGCGGCTGATCGACCATCGTATCATTCATCGCATTTGCAGCACTTGGTACTTGCGCAGATGGTGGATTCTGACCTGCTGCCACCTGCGTATCTCCGTCATTGTTCTCGCTTTCCGCCTCTTCTTCGTTTTCATCGGTATTTTCCTCATCATTCTCCTCTTGGTTTTCACCATCTTCACTCGGAGAATTTGTCATGCCGTTGTTATTTAAACCTGTTCCGGCATTACTTTCGTTAGATGCATTATCGGGTGTACTACCGGCTGCACTATCAGATGTTTTAGAGTCATTTTTAGCACCTGGATTTTTCTTGCGATGTTTTGATTGGCCCTGATTACCACTGTTTTCTAAGTTTTGCCAAATTTCTTCCGAAAGCATAGGATCTTCCTCTGCCAAATACAGACTCGGGTATTCTTTTTGATTGATTATGAGGTTTAAAGTGTTCAACAATTTGTTGTTGATTCCGAAATATATATCGATTTTCTTTTTGTTGCGGTTGCGAATCGGTGAATTTTTAACCAAAAATCTGTAAATATTAAATCCTGTGATTTGATAATCTTCCCGAAATTTATCAAATAACCTAAGATAGAAATCCCTGGAATGCCTGTCATTTGTTCTGCTGTCAGGATAAAAACGGTCTTCACGATCTCGCAAAAACGAATTATTGAAGTCGTAATAGTCATCTTCATCGTCGGCATAATACCCGTCATCGAGGGAATATCTGGAACTGCTCCTCCGCAACGAATGACTCGAAGAACGCCTACCAGAGCCGTAATAGTCATCTTCATCGTCGGCATAATACCCGTCATCGGAATAGTATTGGGAATCACTGCCCGACGACCAAAAATCCCGTGCATTAACTTCCGAAACGGAACAAATTACAACAATCTGAAGCAATAAAAATAAATATCTCATCATAATCTATCTCTTTTTACATTGTAGCCATTAATTGTTAAAATTTCGTAAGTTTTTCAAATTTTTGGGAGTCAAAAGATGAAAGTGACGATTTTAGGATGCGGATCATCTCTGGGAGTGCCGGCGTTGAAGTACGGATGGGGAATATGTGATCCGAAAAACCCAAAAAATCGACGAACGAGATCTTCTATCATTGTTGAAAAGGCGGAAACTACGCTGCTGGTGGACACTTCTCCGGATTTAAGAAAACAACTGCTACGTTTCAGCCGAAGCAATTGTTATTTGAACAAAAAATGCGACGGCAATTACGATGAAAGTTCAACATGGAATCCAAACATCGATGCGATTTTGTTTACCCATGCTCATTTTGATCACACTAACGGAATTAACGAACTGCGTCCTCTGTATCTCAAAGAAAACAAGTTGTTGGATATATACGCAACGGCAGAAACTCTTGGGGAACTGCAGCAGAATTTTTCATATTTGTTTCGGCGTGATTCTCATGAAATTTACGATTCCTATCTGAGGGGGCACGAAATCGCTTTCGGAAAATTCAGTATCAAAGATATTTCAGGAGTTTGTTTTGAGCAAGACCACGGATTTTCAAAATCTCTGGGTCTTCGTATTGGAAATTTCGCCTATTGTACAGATGTGACCGGATTTTCTGATTTTTCAGTGCTTGAAAATCTGGATGTTTGGGTCGTGGACTGCTTGAACAGCGATGAAAAACGTTCAACCCATGCGAATTTGGAATTGGTTTTGAGTTGGGTTGAAAAGCTGCATCCGAGAACAACTTATCTTACCCACATGGATACGTCTATGGATTACGACAGCCTGATAAAGCTCCTTCCCTCAAATGTTAAACCACTATACGATCAGCAAGTTTTGCTCTGCGATTGATTTAGGTCGGTGTGCTGGTGGTAAATATATTCTTCCATCAAAAGAGAAAGTTAACTATTTGTTAATTTTAAATTTTATCCTGCCCCGCAGCCCCCACCCTCGGGATTATAGCGCTGAAAAGTTAAGATCTCGTTAATTAACTTTTCGTTAACTTTTGGTATGCAAAGTGCCCTCTGACCCACCCAGGAAAAAATATCACAGAAAGGTTAAGATTTTATTAATTTGTCAATGATTCTGCCAAGGATGTGGTTGTATATTCACACCTACGCCTTTTTTGCACGGTTCCCGCGCTTAATCTTTCGTTAACTTTTGGTGCACAAAGTTCCCTCTGATCCACTCTGGGAAGGGTAGCACAGAGGTTAAGATTCCCTTAATTTTCCACTGGGTATGCGAATTTTTCCAGTCCGCATACCATCATTACGAAGAAAATACCAAATGCATCGACACGTTGCTCTATCCCTGAGAGAATGACACGAAAAAAGTTAAGATCTCGTTAATTAACTTTTTGTTAACTTTTGGTACGCAAGTTCCTGCTCGACGCAAAGGCTTACTCCTGCATGACGTTGAGATAATGCCGAGTTTGGGCTGGCGCGAGGGTCTGTTCCTTAAAATTTCAGATATCACTAAAACTGAAACCATAAGATAATTATGTTGATTGGAGCGAAGGTCTACTCTTTTTAAGGAAGACAAAGGGCAGATGTTTCAAAAATCAAAAACAGTGCATGTAACGCTGAGGACTTGTTCCTTTGAATTAGTTTGTCATATATAATCTCAAGTTGGAGTGAATTGTGTAATAAAAAATGAAGAACAAACCTGCTGCGTGGAAGACCTGCTCCTCCGATCATATCATACGCCGCAAATGTTAAAGAAAAGTTAATTTTGACCGCTTGCGAGATGCTGGCATTCTGGCATAAGCATAATTAAAAGCTAGAAAGATGCGATTATGTTGGCATAAAGTTTCACTCCCAATGATGGTGTTCTAACAGTCCAGCGTTTACACATTAAAAGATTATGCGCTAACATCGCAGTGTTGCCAAAAAAATCTGCACAAAGTCCTGCTTCTTTGATGAAAAACGACACCATTCAGCTATAAGCAAGACAAAAGATGAACCTGTTGGCGAAAAGTCTTAAATAAGATACAAAGCAGCACAAAAAATCTGTTCTACTGCGTACTTGTGATAATGCAACACAACAATGACCGTGGCTTGGCGCGAAGGATCTGCTCCTCCGATTATATCATACGCCGCAAATGTTAAGATTTAGTTAATTAACTTTTCGTTTTCAATATTTTTAGAAGGAGTTTCTTCCCAACATCATGCCAAGCTTACGAAATATATGTTGCAGAATCTTAGGTGAAATTTGAAAGGAAATTTCCTCTCCAATCCTTCGAAATTTTGCTCGATTTTTCAAAAAAAGTTCAGAACAACAATAATATATATCTAATATATTGTTGTTGTTGTAGAGGACAATTTTTGTGGATAACTAGACGCTTTTGTAAATTAACTATTTGATTTTGTTGAAAAATATTACAAAAATTCGGGTTAAAAATCTGTGGATAAGCTTGTGAATTCAATGTGGATGAATGTGAATAACTTCCATAATTTCGATTTATCCACAAATTATCCACAAAATTGTACACAAAGTTATCCACAACCAATTTTATGAATAGGCAGAAAATTCGCGTACCGTGGTTAAGGAAAACTCAAAAAGACGCTAAAAACGCTAGAAAATGAGGCACAGCAAATTGATGTACCAAACAAAAAAATGCAACGCCAATTAGAAATTATAACAAACATTAAAGGAGTGGGTTCAAAATTAGCTCTTGCAATTTTATAGCGATTCTTCTATCAAAAGAGAAAGTTAAC
>DGIE01000008.1 GCA_002393025.1 Holosporaceae bacterium UBA3830
TTAACTTTTTTATGTTTTTTTACAGACGGGTGCAGGCGGTATTTTGGACAGTGCAACTACATGACAGTATGCCGAACAAATCACAAAAACTGGTTTAGATACACAGGGCAAACCGTCAGATAGGAGCACTTATAATACCGGCACCGGGACCTTCCCGGGCACACCGTTATGCAGATGTACTCAAATAACAGCAGTCCAGGAAGCACTCCTGGCGTCGGATAGGAGCACTCATCACTCATAATATTGGCACCGGAACCTTCCCGGGCATACAGTTATGCAGATGTACTCAAATAACAGCAGTCCAGGAAGCATTCCTGGCGTCGGATAGGAGCACTTATAATACCGGCACCGAGACCTTCCCGGGCATACAGTTATGCAGATGTACTCAAATAACAGCAGTCCAGGAAGCATTCCTGGCGTCGGATAAGAGCACTCATCACCCATAATATTGGCACCGGGACCTTTCCGGTTAACTTTCTCTTTTGATTGGAGTATCGCTATATCATGTTCCGACAGGCAGAATTTTTTTTCTAACCTGTACTTAACTCCGAAAATGAGTCAGAATCCAAGTCTTGTTCTTGATCCAAACTTGATTTCGAAGATGAGACAGAATCCAAGTCTTGTTCTTGATCCAAACTTAACTCCGAAAATGAGTCAGAATCCAAGTCTTGTTCTTGATCCAAACTTGATTTCGAAGATGAGACAAAGTCTCTCCGGTCGTCGGTTTTATATTCTGGGTGATGATCAACAACTGCTCCGTTTTCTATTAAATATTTTGCTATCTTTTCATTTCCTTTTAGCTCTGCAAAATATAGAGGAGTATATCCTTTTGAACTTTTTTTGTTAATGTCTGCGCCATGCCTTACTAAATATTTAACCAATTTTATGTCGTCATTCTTGCTGACTATATGCAATGGAGTTATTTCAAAATTGCTATCATTAACATCTGCGCCATGCCTTACTAAATATTTAACTAATTTTATGTCGCCATTTTTGCTGGCTGTATATAATGGAGTTGTTCCAAAATAGCTATTGCTATCGTTAACATTTATGCCTTGTTCTACGAGGTATTTTACCGTCTCCAGGTGACCATTTTGGCAAGATGCATACAGAGAAGATACTCCTAAACCATTTTTGTTTAAGTCGGCACCGTTTTCGACAAGATATTTTACGATGTTGTTATTTCCGTTTTGTGCGGCATAGAATAAAGGTGTTCTTTGTCCTCTAAATTTTGGGTCCATATCGGCACCATTCTCAACTAAATATCTTACAACGTTTTCACAACCGTTCTTGCATGCCCAAAACAAAGGAGTTTCTTCCATGTAATTTTTTTTGTTTAAGTCAGCGCCTTTTTCGACAAGATATTTTACAACATTTTCGGTTTCGTTTTGTGCTGCGTAAAACAAAGGAGTTTCTTCCTTATAATTTTTTTTGTTTAAGTCGGCGCCTTTTTCGACAAGATATTTTACAGCACTTTCGTCTTTGTTTTGTGCTGCGTAAAACAAAGGAGTTTCTCCCATGTAATTTTTTTTGTTTAAGTCGGCGCCTTTTTCGACAAGATATTTTACAGCACTTTCGTCTTTGTTTTGTGCTGCGTAAAATAAAGGAGTTTCTTGCCTAACATTTTCTTCCTCAATATTCGCTTTTATATTTATCAGATATTTTACTACTTCTACGCTACTGTTTTTACTGGCTATATGCAAAGCGGTCATACCGTCTTTATTTTTTTCATGTATATCGAGAAGACACTCTTCAACAAAATATTTTACAAGTTCTACAAAATTATGTTTGCAGGCAATATGCAGAAGATTATTTCCGACATTGTCTTTTTGATCAAAATGCGCACCCTGTTCGATGAGGTACGCTACGATGTTTTTATGGCCATTTCTGCACGCGGCAAACAAGGGAGTTTCTCCTATATTATTTCCTTTGTTTATGTCAGCCTTCTGTTCGACGAGGTACGCTACGATGTTTTTATGACCATTTCTGCATGCGGCAAACAAGGGAGTTTCTCCTATATCATTTCCTTTATTTACATCAGCTCCTTCATCTATCAGGTATTCCACTATGTCTATATATCCATTATCGCATGCAATAAATAACAAAGGTTCTTTGTTCTTGTTTTCTTTATTTACATCAGTTCCTTGATCTATCATATACTCTACAACGGCACTCTTGCCATATCGACACGCTTGAAACAACGAATACTCGTCGAGATCATCGCTTACATCATCGTTTTGCATCAAATGATCCACAATTTTTGTGTAACCTTTTCGTTTTGCAATACGCAACGGAGTTTCTCCGTTTTTGTCTTTTTCATTTGCATTTGCTTTATTTCTTAAAAGGTATGCTACAATTTCCTTCTGTCCATTTTTACATGCCACGTGCAGAGGAGTTTCAAGATTATTACTTTTTTCATCGATATTTGCATCACGCATTACCAGAAATTTTACAATGTTTTCGTTTCCGAATCTGCATGCAGCAAATAAAGGAGTCTCCCCTTGCGAATCTTTGTGATTAACGTCTACCTCACATGTTTTTATAAAATACTTGACAATTTGCAAAGGATCTGTCTTGCAGATATTAAGATCCGCTTCGCATGCAGCAAACAAAGGAATTCGTCCAAGGCTGTCTTGTTTGTTATAATCAGCTCCTTTTTCGATAAGATACTTTACCATATCTAAGTGTCCATTATCGCATGCGACAAACAAGGGAGTCTTCCCCTCGTCGTCTTCTTTGTCTATACTCAAGCCTTGGTCTATCAGATATTCCGCAATATCCAAGTGTCCATCTTCACATGCGGCAAATAAGGGAGTTTCATCCATATCGTTTCCCTTGTTTATTGCTGCACCTTTACTAATCAGGTATTGAACGATAGATTTATTACCGCTGTTACACGCACGAAACAAAGGAGTATTTCCATATTCATCTTCTTTTTTTATATTGGCACCCTTTTCGACGAGATATTTTGTTATAGTTTCATCGCCGTATCTACATGCATAGAATAAGGGAGTTTCTTCGTGTATATTCTCCTTATCTATTTTTGTTCCTTTTTCTACCAAATATTTCACGATATCAATATCGCCAGATTGACATGCTGCGAACAAAGGTGTTTCCCCCATATTGTCTTCTATATTTATATCTGCACCGTGTTTAACGAAGTATTTCACAAGGTTTACAACTTTATTTTCTCTTTTATAGAGTGCCGGAATTTTTCTGTTTATTTTTTCGTTAGCACCCGCATTTTTGCGCTCTAACAAACGCGTTACATTAATTTCGCTGATTAATTTACATATCATAGATAAAGGAGTATTTCCGAATTTGTTTTTCTTATTAATGTATGTTCGATTTTTTACGAAATATTTAATTGCATTCTTGTAACCGTTTATACAAGCCAGATGCAATAGTGTATTTTCATATTCATCGGTAATATTTAAAATCGCATCAACGGTTTCTTTATTTTGTAAATTGAATTCATCTGTTTCTTTATTATTTCCATACTTTTGGATAACTTCTAAAATTTTTTTGATAGTCCTTTCTTCTTTAGGTTTAGCTCCACGCGCTATAAGATAGATTAAAACATTGAAATGATCTTCTTTTTTTACCGTCTGATACAACAAAGTGTGCCCTTTTTTATCAGTTTTGTTGATTATTCTCGAAATATTTTTTTCTTTTTGAGACTCCACCAAATATTTTACAATATTCAGATATCCTTTCTGTGAGGCATGAAACAAGGGGGTGTAACCTTTGTCATCTTCGCTATCAATGTCTGCGCCGTTTTCTAATAAATATTTAACTATTTCGAAGTGACCTTTTCGGACAGCCCAGTGCAAAAAAGACATACCATTTTCATCTAAATCGTTGACAAATTCTTTTCGGGATTCTTCTCCATAAGCTCCCAGTATCTCCTTTACTACATCAAGATTTCCCTCATTAATGGCACGTTTAATCAATATTTTCTGCTCTTGTTTTAGCATAGGTATACCAATAGCTTCCCCTCTGTCCGCTATCTTCGCTAATTTCGTCGCGTTCGTTTTGTCTTGCGCATCATCGAAAGGATTCATTCCTGCAACACTCATCGACATAACTGCAAAACTTGCTAAAATTTTTTTCAACACCTATCTCCTTCGGCCTAACCCTAAATTACCTATCCAGATACAGCAAACTCACTCATTGAAATAAGTATTTTGTATCACTAGACAAATTGTTTTGCAAGAAATTTTTGTCTTTAAAAGATCATCTAAAAGTGAAAATTTTTGAAAATACGGTTAAACATTCGGCGGAAAATGGAAAGAAGATGTACTTGCTAGCTTCGTTGTTCGTAGATCACGTCAGGTTTTGCCGAAGTATGTTCTAAAAAAGCAGCCAATTTAAATTTGTTGCTCGATTCTGAAAAAAGCCTGTAACCTCATAGTATAGACAATCGCATATCAAAAGCACACAAAAGTTAACGAATAGTTAATTC
>DGIE01000012.1 GCA_002393025.1 Holosporaceae bacterium UBA3830
CAGGGCGGGCCAGAGGGCACGTCGTGTATTAAAGGTTAACAAACAGTTAAATTAATGGAATATTAACTTTTTTATGTTTTTTACAAACGGGTGCAGGCGGTATTTTGGACAGTGCAACTACATAACAGTATGCCGAACAAATCACAAAAACTGGTTTAGATACGCAGGGCAAACCGTCGGATAGGAGCACTCATCACCCATAATATTGGCACCGGGACCTTCCCGGTTAACTTTCTCTTTTGATAGGAGTATCGCTATACAAAAAAATCCGCGCAAGGATCTGTTTGTAAAATAAAAAATAATAAGCTTGTTAGCGCGAAGACCTACTCCTCCGATTCTATCATTCGCCGCAAATGTTAAGATTTTGTCAACGCTAAAAAATAGGATTTTTTGATTTTATAAAAATGTTTGACAATAAAAATAGAGATTTGTACCATAGACGTGATACGATGATATAGAGAAAGAAGGAGTTGTAAGTGTAGGTATTGTGATATGAAAAAGTTTTTAGTTGTTTTGAGTTTCGCGACTGTAGTATCGAGTGTTTTGGGGATGAATAGTCGTAATTTAGGGGAATGGGAAGAAGGAATGAGCGTTAACACGGGAGATCCGCATTTTAATATATCTGGATTGGGAAATCCTAAGATTGAAGATTATGGAGAGCACCATAAGCCTGATAATATGGTGGTGTTGGAGTTGAAAAATGTAAAAAGTTTAGATGAGGCGAATAGGTTTGTGTCACAATTGCAGAGTTCCATAAGAAATGGAAATATTTCGAAAATGTCTGCTCTGTTGAAAAAGGAGCCGGGGGTGTCTGCAGAGTATGTCTTGATATATGCCGCTGAGTATGGAGTGCTTGACGTGGTGGAATGGGGAATAAAACAGGAAGCCAATGTGAATGCGATAGATGCTTTTGGAAATACGGCGCTGCTGGCTGCCGCTAAATTTAATCACTTTTCGGTAGTAAAGTATTTAGTTGAACAAGGTGCAGGTGTAAACGTGCAAAATAACGACGGAGATACTCCTATACAATTGGCGGGAAAAAATAAGAATCGAGAGATGGTGGGGTTCTTATTGAACAATCTGAAAAAAATGGGAGCATCAGCTGCATAAATTTTATACAAATAACCAACAATGGATCTGTAATATACTATTCGGGTTTGTTGTTGGTTTTCTTCGTCAGTTATGATTCGTTTGATCCTCCCGATTTCACCTTGAATTATTCAGTTATTTGCGGTAAAAATATACGAGTCCGAGAATGTTCGGGCGCATGGAGGTAGTTATGAAAATTAAACCATCGGAAATTGGTTCAATATTAAAGGAAAGAATTCTGAATTTTGACGCTGGTCCGGAATTTGTGGAAGTCGGAAAAGTTCTGTCGGTGGGAGACGGAGTTGCTCGAGTTTACGGCTTGGACAATGTCGCGATGAACGAAAAAGTCGTGTTCGAGTCCGGTACTGCCGGTCTGGCAATGAACTTGGGAGAAGACACAATCGATGTTGTGCTGTTCGGAGAGGATCGCGCAGTGCATGAGGGCATGGAGGTGCGTCGTACCCACAAGATTCTGGAAGTCCCTGTCGGAAAGTCGCTTTTGGGGCGTATTGTAAATCCTCTCGGAGAGCCAATCGACGGGAAAGGCGACATTGAAACTACTGAGTTCAAACCCGTGGACATCAAAGCCCCCGGAATTATTGCCAGGAAATCAGTGTTCGAACCGATGCAAACGGGATTGAAGGCTATCGACTCGATTGTTCCGATCGGGCGAGGTCAAAGAGAGTTAATTATCGGAGATCGTCAGACGGGAAAGACTGCCATCGCGATCGACACGATTATCAATCAAAAACAAGCCTTCGATAATAATATCGAGAGCGAAAAATTATACTGTATTTACGTTGTGATCGGACAAAAAAGATCATCGGTCGCTCAGATCGTTAAGACTCTAACGGACGCCGGAGCGATGGAATACACGACTATTGTTGCTGCAACTGCTTCCGACGTCGCGCCAATGCAGTATCTTGCACCTTACGCAGGATGTGCTATGGGAGAATATTTCCGTGACAATGGAATGCACGCTTTGATCATTTACGACGATCTTTCAAAGCATGCAGTGGCTTATCGTCAGATGTCGTTGCTGTTGCGCAGACCTCCTGGACGAGAAGCATATCCGGGAGATGTTTTCTACTTGCATTCTCGGTTGTTGGAAAGAGCGGCGAAGTTGGACGAGTCTTTGGGAGGCGGAT
Organism: Holosporaceae bacterium UBA3830; assembly: GCA_002393025.1. Lineage (GTDB taxonomy): Bacteria > Pseudomonadota > Alphaproteobacteria > UBA3830 > UBA3830 > UBA3830. The sequence continues at coordinate 2,238 of DGIE01000012.1, forward strand.
CTTTGACTGCCCTTCCTGTCATTGAGACTCAAGCGGGAGATATTTCGGCATACATTCCGACTAACGTTATTTCGATCACTGACGGTCAGATCTTCCTTGAAAATGAGTTGTTCTACAAGGGAATTAGACCTGCTATCAACGCGGGAGCTTCGGTCAGTCGTGTCGGATCGGCAGCTCAGACCAAATGCATGAAGCAAGTTGCGGGAAAGATCAAGTTGGAGCTGGCGCAGTACCGAGAAATGGCGAGTTTCGCTCAGTTTGCTTCGGATTTGGATGCCTCCAGTAAGCAATTGATCGCGAGAGGAGAAAGACTGACGGAAATTTTGAAGCAGCCGCAGTATTCTCCGATGAAGGTCGAAGATCAAGTGGTATCGATTTATCTCGGAGTTTACGGATATCTGGACAGCCTGAAACTTTCGCAGGTCAAGAATTTCGAAAAATACGTTCTGGATCGCATCAAGCGCGAGGCGGTGGAAATTGTGGATGACATCCGCGAGAATAAAAAGATTACGGAAGAGAACGAAGCGAGATTGAAGGCAGTTTTGGATCAGTATCTGAAGGATTTCGAGAGCAATGGCTAATCTGAAAGAGCTGCGCATCAAAATCGGCGGAATCAAAGCAATTCGCAAGGTTACGGCGGCCATGAAATTGGAGGCCGGAGTGAAGTTGCGCAAAGCCGAACAGCGCGCCTTGGCATCCAAGCCTTATGCGAACGAACTGAGAAAAATCCTGATGACGATAAAGAGGGAAGATCTCGAAAGGAGTTACGAGCTATTTGACGGTCGTGAATCCGTGAAAACCGAAGCTCTGATCGCTTTTGCTTCCGACAAAGGATTTTGCGGAAATTTTAACTATCTGTTGAGCAAAAAGGTCAAGGGAATCATCGCCGATCGACGTAAACAGGGCGTCAATCTGCAGATTTTGTGCGTCGGAAATAAATTATATCAATTATTGAAACATGCTCCGTCGGAAAATGTGTCCTTGGAATTGATCGCCGATTTCTACAAGGGAGATATGTTCAGTAATGCAAAGAATCTCGCAAGTAGAGTTGTCAGTGAGTTTTTGGGAGAGAAGGTTGACAAGGTTTCTCTCGTTTATACAAATTATCATTCGGCAATGAAAATGGGAGTGCGCGAAGACAGCTTAATTCCGCTCGATCAAGAAGAGAATCGTGATATCACTACAACGATTTTCGAGCCGAGCGCGGATGAAGTGCTGGAAAATCTTCTTCCTTACAATGTTGGGGTTCAGATTTATCAAGCGGCTTTGGAAAGTATGGCGAGTGAGCAAAGTTCTCGTATGAGATCGATGGATAACGCGACACGTAATGCAGATGAGATGCTGGGAGATCTGACAGTGAGATACAACCGTACAAGACAGTATGGAATTACTCAGGAGCTGACAGAGGTTGTAGCCGGTGCGAGCGCGATTGCGGATGAATGAATTTAGGATTAAAACTTCGGAATGAGGGTAAGAAATGGAACAAAATAAAGGATATATTTCTCAGATTTTAGGAGTTGTCGTGGACGTTGTGTTTCCCGATAAGGTACCTGATATTTTGAACGCTCTTGAGGTAATGAACGGCAACAAAAAGCTGATTCTTGAGGTTGCGCATCAGTTGGGAGAGAATGCTGTTCGTACGATTGCGATGGATGTTACCGACGGACTGTTTCGCGGTCAGGAAGTCATCGACACGGGACGCATGATCGAGGTTCCTGTCGGTCGGCAGATGCTCGGGCGAATCATTAACGTCATCGGAGAGCCTGTCGACGAGCGCGGTCCGATTAATTCCGAGATTAAATATCCAATTCACCGCAGCGCTCCTGAGTTCGTCGAGCAGTCGACCGAGTCTGAAATTTTAGTCACAGGAATTAAAGTCGTTGATCTTCTCGCTCCTTACGCAAAAGGTGGAAAAATCGGTCTGTTCGGAGGTGCAGGTGTTGGAAAGACCGTTCTGATCGAGGAGCTGATCAACAACATCGCGAAAGCGCACGGTGGATTTTCGGTTTTCGCCGGAGTCGGAGAGCGTACGCGTGAAGGAAACGACCTATATCACGAGATGATGGAGGCAGGAGTTATCGATATAAACGGAGATAAATCCAAAGCCGCGCTTGTTTACGGACAGATGAACGAACCTCCTGGAGCAAGAGCAAGAGTCGCGCTTACAGGACTGACTTTAGCGGAATATTTCCGTGACGTCGAGCATCAGGATGTACTTCTGTTTGTCGACAACATTTTCAGATTTACTCAGGCGGGATCGGAGGTTTCAGCGCTGCTGGGACGTACTCCGTCGGCGGTCGGATATCAGCCGACTTTGGCAACCGATATGGGAGAATTGCAGGAGAGAATCACCAGCACCGTGAAAGGATCGATCACTTCGGTTCAGGCGATTTATGTTCCGGCGGATGACTTGACGGACCCTGCTCCGGCGACATCATTCTCGCATTTGGACGCCACCACCGTTTTGAACCGAAAGATTTCAGAGCTGGGAATTTATCCGGCGGTTGATCCTTTGGATTCGACTTCGCGAATGTTGTCTCCGTTGGTTGTGGGAGAAGAGCATTACCGTGTTGCCCGAGAAGTCCAGCGAATTTTGCAAACCTACAAATCGCTGCAGGATATTATCGCGATTATGGGAATGGACGAATTGTCAGAAGAGGATAAACTGGTCGTCGCGCGTGCGAGAAAAATCCAAAGATTCTTGTCGCAGCCGTTCCACGTTGCAGAGGTGTTCACGGGATTGAAAGGAAAATTCGTCAACCTCGCCGATACGATCAAGGGATTCAACGCGATTATTTCTGGAGAATGCGACGAGCTGCCTGAGTCAGCCTTCTACATGGTCGGAACAATCGAGGAGGCCTTCGAGAAAGCGAAGAAAGAGGCGTAGTGTGAAAGTTAAAATTTTCAAGGCGGAAGAAGTTATTTACAAGGGAGATGCCGAAAAGGTGACTATCCCTGCGCGGAATGGTGAAATGACAATCCTTCCGCATCACATTTCGATTGTCACAAACTTGCAGCGTGGGCGGTTAATCGTTCATAAAAATGACGGGGAGAAATTCCAAACCGAAATCAGCGGCGGAGTCTGTTCTTTCTCCGACGAGTGCGTATCAGTGCTGGCGGAGTAAGTTAGTCGACAGAGCCTTATTCAGAAAAAGAATCCGCGACGGCTAAAGAAGAGTTTTAACCTAATTAAAACCGTGGGAATCTATAATTTTGTTCAGTTCTCTCTCCAGTTCCTGAAGATTTGCTTTGTTTTTGTTAAAAAGTTCGGCCTTTTTATACTGTATGCATTTTCCCTCGATATTATTCTTCTTGCAGAATCTCTCGATAGAGCGAATATTCTTCATCTTATCATCTACGAAAATTATTTTATCGAATTTTCGAGAAATGCGATTCAAAAACTTTTGCAACACATCTCCTTTATCAAGGTTACAGGCAAAAATGATTCCGTTTTCAAAAATCGGATACCTTGTTACGTTATATCTCGGTAATTTAGTCGGTAGTTCATAGAATACAATTTTATCGACGTTATTCCATGATTTTTTAAAATCAAAATCAAATTGATTCAGTTCATTTTTACGTAAATCCTCCACCGATTTTATATTATGAAATTCGCCGGTCCAATGTGAAGTTAAAACTAAAATTGACACTCCTCGAGTCTGCATTTTTTTTACAATCTTCGGTAATCCGTTGTTTAATAGTCTAAATTTATATCGTTTTCTTATATCAATAAGAATATCATCGGCCCTAGAAAAACCTACTTTTTTGTTTAAATATTGAATTGCTTTTTTATAATTATCTTCATTCACAGGAGAAAACAGAGTATCAGTCGGAGTTATTAAAACCTCATCGCAATCGAATATAACCAATGTGTTTTTATCGGCTTTCTCCAATATACGATGCAAAACTCCGTCATTATCAGTAACAATAGTTTCCACTAACTCAGTTTGAGAGCAACCACCGAAAAATAACAATAACATTATTGAACACAAAAACACGCAGATTTGTTAGAAGTTTCTCAAACATTAGCGAACACGCTCGGAATCACTGCGTCAGAAATTTTGGAAGCTCGAAAAAAGAAACGCGAAAACTCCGGAGGTTTTGAAAAAAGGCATTTTACAAATTTTGTTGAGATAGAAAAGGATAATCCCGCTATCAAATATTACCTGGAACGTCCGAATAAATATCCAATGATAGAATAGGTTACAATTTTCCCGACGACTGTGTATCAGTGCTGGCGGAAGATGGTCAAAAATTTGACATTTAATTACAAAAATATTACAATTGCATTATATTTGAATAGGAGCAGTTAAAAATGAAGACAGTTATTCAAACAAGAGTAGATTCTTCCGTTCGTCAGAGAGCTGAAAATATATTGAATTCGATGGGGCTTTCGTTGAATGATGGGATCCGTATGTTTCTGCATCAATTGATTAATGATCGTGCGATGCCATTCCATCCAAGCACTGGAGATGAGCCAAATGATTATTTAAAAAAATGCATAGAAGAAATTAAAGATAGAAAAAATTTGATCAAATTTGATACAGTTGAAGAATTTTCTAAATGGTTGGATTCCGAGGTTGAAGAATGAAAAAACTCATTGTTAGACCAGGATTTCTGAAAGATTGGAAGAAGTTAAAGAAAAAGCGTTACGACAAAAGCGAGCTTGATGAAATCGTTGGTATGTTAAGAAATGACGAATATATTCCAGCTAGGTATCATGATCATGCGTTAAGTGGAAATTATAAAGGGTACAGAGAGTGCCATATTCGATCTAATTGGCTATTAATTTATGAATCAACAGATACTGAGGTTTTCTTGGTTGCTACAGGAACTCATGACGATTTATTCAAATAAAATTTCTGTAAAAATGTGCAAAATTTGTCCGCCCGAAGTTTTGTGAGCAGACAGTATGAAATTCCAACTCGAAAAACGGCGAAGTAAAGCAAAATTCTTGACAAAAACATATGTACATGGTATATGTACATATATGGAGGTGAATTATGGAAAGACAAGTCTCTTACACCGAAGCTAGAAATAATTTGAGCAGTGTTTTGAACCAAGTGTGTTTAAATCATGAACCGATTCGCATAACTCGAAGAGAAGGGAACAATACCGTTATAATCTCGGAAGAAGACTGGAATGCGATCCAAGAGACCCTGTACTTAATGTCTTCTCCGAAAGATTGGAAAGATATTTCTGAGAAAGTTAGCCCTGAGGATTGTTCGGAATCTCTGCCATGGTGAAGTGGAAATTGATCTACACTAAGCGCGCTCAAGAGGATTCCGTAAAAATCAAAAAAGCAGGTCTGAAGGAAAAAACACAGAAATTATTGCAAATAATTGCGGAGGATCCTTACAAAATTCCTCCAAGCTTTGAAAAATTGGTTGGTCTAGAGAATACTTACAGCCGCAGGATCAATATTCAGCATCGTTTGGTCTATCAAATCGACAAGGAAAATCATCTTATAGTTGTGAAAATGCTGTACAAACACTACGGGCAGTGAGTTTTGTCTCGGCCTTTATATATAGCTATTCTGGGTTGCACGTTCCGTAATATCCGAAGGGGGCCAAGATTTTCTTTCCGCACTTGCCCGAAACTATGCTCATTACTCAAATCTCAGTATGGAAACCGCCTTATACATCTGTTTTCCCTTCAAACCTCGACAATATTTTCGATGCGGATGCCTGTCGATGTCTAATTCATCAACAAAAATCAGCTTATTTTTATTGTGTTTTTTGGAAATTCCGTAAATTTTTTCCGCTTTTCCAGATCTGCTCTTCGGTAAGTTCTTCGTTTTTGTTAACTTCATACCCAAACGATGCAACGTGTTCCAAATTGTCATTAAACCTACTAAAAATGAGCTGCTATTTCTCTCAAATATACATCCGGATGCTTTTTTCACCTGCTCTCCATCGTAGCTGGCTTCCTGTATATTGCTATCTTGAAATTAGCGCAATCTGAAACTCCGCAATGGTTTGAACATGACGCCGACACGAGTGACTCAACTCCTCCTTGCTACTCGGTCACTTTTCCATGGCAGTACTTGTATTTTTTGCCGCTTCCGCATGGACACAAAGCATTCCGCGAAACAGCGAAAACATCCCCTGTCAACTGCTTGTCTGCCTTCGCTGTTGAGGAATTTTGAACTTGCCCTTCGTCGACATTTTCGGATTTCTCCCCGTCAGAATCTTCGACGAGATTCTCTACATCTTCGTAATCTATTTCGTCATCATCAGAAGAAAAATCTTCCATTTGATCCGATCGTGCAAACTCAAACATTGCAAGAGCTCGCACCGATTCTCTTCTGATCGTTTTTGACATATTCTCGAACAAAGCAAAGGCCTCTTGTTTGTACTCGTTCAGAGGGTCTCTTTGTCCGTAAGCACGCAAATTTATTCCCTGACGCAAACGATCAAGGTTCAACAAATGTTCTTTCCAATACTGATCGATCAAACGAAGCAAAATCGTGCGCTCCATGTACCTCATGATTTCTGAAGTATAGGTTTTTTCCTTGCTTTTCGCTTGCTCTCTTGCTTTTTCGAGCGCAATATCCACCGCTTCATCACGCGACAAATTTTCTTTCTTGTCCAGAACAACATCCGTTCCGAAAATCGAAGATAATTGGTTGTTTATCAACTGATAATCCCAAAACTCCGACGGAGTATTTTCCGCGACGTTGCTGTAAATTACATCGGTAATGGCTTCTTCCCGCATATCGTCGATATCCTCACTAAAGTCAGCATTATCGACCATTAACTCATGTCGCTGCGAGTAGATAACTTTTCTTTGATCGTTCATGACATCGTCGAACTTTAAAAGATGTTTACGAATGTCGTAGTTACGTGCTTCAACTCTCATTTGAGCTTTTTCCAAGGCCTTGTTAATCCAAGGATGAATAATAGCTTCGCCCTCTTCGATTCCCAGTTTTTTCAAAGTTGCATCTAATTTTTCTGCTCCGAAAATTCTCATCAGATCGTCTTCCAAAGAAAGAAAGAACTTTGATGCTCCCGGATCTCCCTGGCGCCCGGAACGTCCTCGCAGCTGGTTATCAATACGACGGCTCTCATGCCTCTCTGTTCCGACAACGTAAAGACCTCCCGCTTGCTTGACGACCTCTTCATCTTCTTTAATTTCCGCTTCAACTCTTTCGGTAATATGTTTGATTTCTTCTGGATCGGTGACTCCTGTGAGCTCTTTTTCCAAACGAGCTTCAAGATTTCCGCCCAGTTTTATATCGGTTCCTCGTCCTGCCATGTTGGTTGCAATAGTCACTGCTCCTGAACGCCCTGCCTCTGCGATAATTTGCGCCTCAAGGTCGTGATACCTGGCGTTCAAAACATTATGTTCGATGCCTGCCTGCCTCAGCAACCGTGACAGTAATTCTGATTTTTCAATACTTACCGTTCCGACCAATACCGGCTGCTTACGAATGTGACACTCCTTTACCAATTTGATGATGGCGTCGTATTTTTCGCGAGCGGTTCTGTAGACCTCGTCATTATAATCTTTTCTCGCAACGGGAACATTTGTCGGAATTACGAGAGTCTCGACCTTATAAATTTCAGATAACTCCTGAGCCTCAGTCGCCGCAGTACCTGTCATACCCGATAGCTTCTTGTACATTCTGAAAAAATTCTGGAAAGTTATCGATGCCAAAGTCTGGTTTTCCATCTCGACCTTGACGTGTTCTTTCGCCTCGAGCGCCTGATGTAATCCGTCCGAATAACGACGCCCCTCCATCATACGCCCCGTAAATTCGTCGATAATAATAACCTTATTGTTTTTTACGATGTAATCGACATCCCTCTTGAAAAGAAAATGCGCCTTAATCGCGTTATTTACATGATGAACTATTGCGATATTCTGCACATCGTAGAGATTTTCATTAACTATCAGTCCCGCTTCGATCAGCAGTTTCTCGACATGTTCATTTCCTGCCTCTGTCAAAATAACATTGCGCTGCTTTTCATCGACTTCGTAATCTTCCTTAACCAAATGAGGCATGATCGAGTCAACTTTTACGTACAAATCGGCGGAATCTTCAGCTGCTCCGGAAATAATTAACGGAGTTCTCGCCTCATCGATCAAAATGCTGTCTACCTCGTCAACAATCGCGTAGTTAAACGGACGCATAACCAACTCAGAAGCATAAAACTTCATATTGTCGCGCAAATAATCGAATCCCAGCTCATTGTTCGTTGCATAGGTGATGTCGCAGGCGTACTGTTCGCGCCTCTGCTCATCAGTCAGTCCGTGAACAATTATCCCGACCGTAAGCCCCAGAAATTTGTAAACCTTTCCCATCCATTCGGCGTCTCTTTTGGCAAGGTAATCGTTGACAGTAACAACGTGAACACCCTTTCCCTCAAGGGCATTGAGATACGCAGCAACTGCAGCAACAAGAGTTTTTCCCTCACCCGTTTTCATCTCAGCTATCATTCCGTTGTGAAGAGCCTGTGCTCCGACTAACTGAACATCAAACGGACGCAGTCCTAAAGCGCGCTTCGCTCCTTCTCGAACAACGGCAAAAGCCTCCGGCAAAATGTCATCTAAAGTTTCGCCATCCTTGAGTCTCTGCTTGAATTCCTCAGTTTTCGTTCTTAATTCATCATCAGAAAGATTTACCACAGAATCTTCCAGCTCGTTGACTTGCGCAGCAACCCTGAAATATTTCTTTACGATCCTGTCGTTATGTGATCCGAAAATCGCTTTTAAAAACTGAGATAACATACCGCCTCACACACATTTTTTCACAATTTAGCTCCTAATTATAAAGAAAAGGTTAACATATTTCCATTAAAAAATGATTATGAGCAAAGGAAGAAGAAAGATATTTTTATCCAAACTATTTACAGGTAAAATTTCTTGAAAAACAGCCCTCCAAAAGCCATTTGGTTATAGACAATCACATATCAAAAG
>DGIE01000100.1 GCA_002393025.1 Holosporaceae bacterium UBA3830
TCGACATCGGTTGGAGCAAGGGTCTCCATCATCGGATAATTTTCCGTGGAAATTATCGGCAGCATGTTACCGAAAACTTCGGAAATTGCTTCATTGGTTACAAATTGTAGCGGTTTAACTGACATTATCGGTTTCGCAATTGATCCGAGCAACTTATAAGGTGCCGCGTAGGCCCCGTTCGTCCCTTTAGAGCTCATAATAGAGGAAGTCAGCAAAGAGACTCCAACTAAATCCAGTTTATCCTCCAGACGGTTGTATATTCCGGCATAGGAAATTCCTACTGTCGGTCCTACTGCTTTTCCGTTTTCAATTTTGATCAAATTATCGACCAAAACGAAACTACCCAGACAGAAATTAAAACCAATACTGTAGTTGTCGGTGTTTGAGATTCCGTTCATGGATGAGAAGGAAATCAGCCTGGTAAGTTGATCATTTTTAGCAATGAAGTCAGTTATTTCAAAAGCACCTGACATTGAATTATTCGAAATTATACTGTTTTTCAGAACGATATTGAGAGTTCCTCCGCTAATACTGTCCGTAATCTTGAAGTATTTTAAAAATTCTCCGGCATTAGAGGCAGATAGAGAAACAATGCTATCATCAGAAGTCGTATTCGGCTGGGCGGTCAGGGCCAAAGTGGTATCTTTTCCAGCTACACCATAACAAGCGCCGCTTGTGATTTTTCCATTGCGAATATTTAGACTTCCTTTAACGTTTTTAATAGAGAAAGAGTTTTCTATCATCAGCTCTTCCAAGTTCAGATAGCAAGCAATGTTTTCATTATTTGGAACTGTTTTGCAAATTTTGCTCACAAGATCGGTGCTGAATTTCTTTCCGATAATCGAAACTGATAATTCGTTAAGATTATTGCGAATTATGTTCAATTTTGCGGTGTTTCCATTGATTATAAAATCATTAAACGCGGCTTTGTACAGAAGTCCGTTTTGGCCGACTATTACACTTCCGTTAATTTTATTGTCTACGGTATTAATTGAAAGTTCAGAAATGTCCATGATATCATTATTTACCAAAATTTTGGCTTTTAAATTACCTGGAGTGTGCCTCAGTTTTAGGTCTCCGAGAATAGGGAAGTTCAGTAAGGTGTCCTTCAAGTTCATATCAACTTCGTATTGAGTAACGTTGTCCTTCCATCCCATATTCATGTTGATCGAGTAATTTCCGGAAAAGATTTTTTCAAAGCCTGGCAGCATACCTTTCAAAAAATCAGACTCAGACTTAAAGCGGAATTCCGCTGTACCTTCTTTCTTTTCGAAATTTTCCTCTAGAATCAAATTTATGTCGTTTTTTCCCTCGCTTACATCACCGGAAACATTGAGTTCTTTTTCGTTCCAAGAGAATTTTATCTGCTTAGTATTGTCTGGGGATTTCAAAATACCGGTGCCTTCAACAATTCTGAAAGGCAAAGACTTATTGGACAAATTATCGTTTTCTATTTTTACCAATTTCATATCAATATTTGCTTTGTCTCCGATACTCAGATTATCAATTTTTAGAGAGCTTAGTTTCGGAGAGATATCCGCCGCATATTTTTTCACTTCTCGAGAGGAAACATCAGCATTTATGGTTCCAATCCAGGAATTATCTTTACTGGAAATGAAAAATTCTCCCTTGTTAATAGAAGTTTCATTCAGTCGTGCCTTGGTCAACTTAACATCAAATCCATCGTCGGTGATTGATCCGATTGCTTCAACATCTTCAATAATGATTTTACCCAACGGCACTTGGGCCTCGCTGAGTTTAAATACTCCATTTCCGACAGACATTGGTTCAGATACGTTTCTTCTTCCGAAAGGAACTGCTCCTCGTAGATCTATTTTAAATAATCCCAGTTTAAATCCCGGCATATAATTTTTAAATGAAGGAATAATAGACTTACTGAAATTCTCCGGCAGCAATGAAGACATTTCTGATATGCCAACATTAGTTAAACTCAAGGTTCCGTCGATATTCGCTACATCCATTAGATTGTACTCCACCATCGGGATGTTGATTCCCGTAAGTTGGATGCTCGCATCACCGTAATTTACGCTCAACGAATTTATATCAATTCCATTTTCAGTAAAAGTTCCAGAAATATTGCCGTTATCAATGGCTTTCCCGAGATTTAAAGAAATTGAAGTTTTTGCCGGAATTTTTATGGATCCGGCTCCTCCGATTAAATCAAAATCTCCTTTGAGAATGGATTTATTTTTTGTATCGAAATGAATCAGTCCGGAAACCGGTAAACTGTTCTCCAAAAGTGAATTTATAATAGGATTGTTGATCGGTGAATTCCTTTTTACCAAAATTTCTCTTAGACTGTGAGGGTTGCATGAGTCCATGTTTACAATATATTTATGCGTATCTTTTACCACTGTCCTCACAATATTAAAACTGGAGAAATAATCTTGTTCAGGCAGTTTAATTTTAAAGGACACAGCGGTAGGCAATTCTTCTCCGATTACGTAGTGACAATATGCGTTAGATAACTTCCATAAGACACCATTTTCTTCAATTGTAACATCTGCATTTATGATTCTCAGATCACCGAAATTATTTAGCAATTTTTTGAATCCATTTAGAACAGAAGTGGGTTCACTCAATGTACTATGATTGAAGTTTCTCTCAAAATTCGGATCGAAATAGGCAATTTTGAAGTCATCGGAGAATTTTACATTGATTTTCGGACTGACAATATTTACGCTGTCTGCTACGAATTTTTGTCGTTTGATTGATTCTAAGATATTCGGGAAAATCGAAATCGAAGGTATTACCACGTCATCCAGCTTAAGTTTTTTTAGTGAAATTTCCGGAGCATGTTTTTCTGAGTTCCAAGACAGTTTTGCGGACTTCACTATCAAATCGGAATCAGGAAATAAACTACTTATTTTGTTATCTATGAAGAGAGAAATAAATTTATTTTCCATGGATCCGAATTGCATAAAAAATATAAAAGTAATAACCGAAAATAAAGTTCCTATTATTCCTCCGGTGATAATAAAAGTCATGATCCGCATGAATTTCATAAAGTAATTTGATAGAGGGTTAATTATCAGGATAGAAAATGATTCCTTTGCATAATTACGTAACGAAAAATCAAGCTCCATATTGGATGGCACATTTTGTTCGTCAATTTCGTTACGATGTCTGTTTTTGATCAACTTTACGGTGTTACTTAAAAAACTCATAATACAAAATCCACAAAAACTTAAGGATATTTTGCATTAAAAAGTTTTTATAAAAGGTTAATTTTTTTAAATTCTTTAAATTTTCTGTAATTTTTTCAGAAAGAATCGCAGCGGTTCAAAAAATTAGTATCCTTTGATAATATTCAGCTATGTTAAAAAGTTTTTTTATATGCTGGATGAAGTAAAGAATACCCGCGCATCACTTTGGATTTCCGCTTCGGCGGGAACGGGAAAGACCAAAAATTTGATAGACAGAATTTTGGCACTTTTGTTGGCTGGAGCGGAGCCGTCTCGTATTTTATGTCTGACATATACAAAAGCTGCTGCCGGCGAAATGCTGGATAGATTGTCAGGGTATCTTAATCGCTGGCAGAAATTATCGGATCAGGAAGTCATTAACGAATTAATAGAGATCGGATTTTCCGAAAGATACCTGCCTCGTGTTCGTGAACTGTATGAAAGAAGTTTGGAAAGTGACTGGGTAAATATCCGTACTATTCATAGTTTTGGAATGAATTTACTGAAAAAATTTCCCTTTGAAACAGGGTTATACCCAGGTGCAAAATTGTGTGATGACAATCAGAAAAAGCAAATGTTGGAGGATTCTTTTAACTTCGTTTTGAACCAAAGAGAATTTCATGATGATCTGAAAAATATTGCACAATACACATCGTCAGTTTTGGATTTGATAAAAGATAATACAATTATAAAGATCCGAAAGTTTTTCGATAAACACGGAGATTATACAAGCATAAGAAATTTTTTCGTCAACGAATTTGAAATAGATGAGGATTTGCTGGATGTTGATCTGGAAGAATCGTTGAAAAAAGTAAAACTATCGCTTTTCGGAGAGAATTTTCGAGAAAATTTTGAAAAAATCGCGAAAATTTTGGCTTTTGGAAGTAAAACTGATCAAGATAAAGCGAATTTTTTGAAAAAATCGGTAGAATTTGGCGGAGATGATTTTATTTCAGCTGTGCTGACAAAAGATTTTGCTCCAATCAAAAATGTGTGCACAAAAAAAGTTGAAACGGAGAGTTTGAAATCTGATCTTTTGAATTTGCAAAATAAAACTCTAGAATATCTAAATGAAAAACGAAAACTAATTGCGACGAAAATGAATATTTCGTTTTTCGTTGTGCTCAATGCTCTCATCAAAAAATTTACTGGATTCAAAATGGAAAAACACCTCATTGATTACGATAACGTGATTATTTCGACAATGGAACTTCTGAAAAATAATTTGTCGTGGGTATTCTATAAGATCGATCGGGACATAAATCATATTTTGGTCGATGAGGCACAAGATACCAGTCCGGAGCAATGGGAAATTATTCGGCTGTTGACCTCTGAATTTTTTGCTCATGAGTACTCTGAAAAAACCATTTTTGTCGTGGGAGACGAGAAGCAATCAATTTACTCGTTTCAAGGAGCAAATGTTGAATTATTCGAAAAAATGCACAAAAAATTTCGAGAAGATGCAGTTAATTGCAAGCAAAAATTCTGCGATGTTGAGCTGAATAAATCATATCGATCCGACGGAAATATTTTGAAATTTGTTGATAAAGTTTTTGCAGATGACTTTGAAAATATTAAGCATGATACAGTAAAAGATTCGAATGCCGGAGTCGTTGAGATTGTAGATTTATTTAATAAGTCTGACGATGATTCCGAAAATGAATTGGCGAAATATATTGCAGAGTTCGTTGAGAAATCCATAAAGAATAATGTTGCGGTAAAAAACGGTGTTCGCGCAGCCCGTCCGGAAGATTTTATGATTTTGTTTCGTCATCGAGATATCGAAACCATGAATTTAATCTGCGATGAATTAAAAAAACGGAATATTCCAGTGTCAGGAGTTGATCGTGTTCTTTTGAAAGATGAAATTATTGTAGAAGATTTAATTACATTAGCTGAATTCAAAAATTTTCCGCTCAACGATTTACTTTGCGCCTGCGTTTTGAAGTCGCCGATCATCGGAATGTCAGAAGAAGATTTAATGAAGCTTTGTCTGTCGCGTAAAGATCAAAATTTGTGGACATATATTTTGGAACAAGAAGATATCTGCAGAAAATATCCAATAAATGATCTGCAAAAATATTTAGATTTAAATTTATCGGTTGCAGACTTTTTCCATTTTGTTTTGGTTGATGGGGTGCGCGAAAAATTTCTCAATCGTCTAGGCGAGAAATGTTTAACAGTTATCGATGAATTTTTAGATGTCTGCGAAAATTATCAGCAACAATATTCGCCAAACCTGTGTAATTTTTTGAGATGGTTTGAAAAAAATGATCAGACAATAAAAAAAGATTTTGTAGGTAATGAAGGAGAAGTTCAAATCATGACTGTGCATGCATCAAAGGGTTTGCAAGCTCCGTTCGTGATTTTAGCGGATACTCATTTTGAGCCCAAAACTTCTAACACAATCGTTACTTCAGATGATGGGAAAATTTTTTGGAACTTCAACAGAAAAATGGTGACGGAAAATATTTCAGATATTATGAGTCATAACGAAAAATATCGAAGGGAGGAATCTCTGCGACTACTTTACGTTGCACTGACGCGAGCAGAAAGTTATTTGTGTATTTTAGGAGAAAAAGGCACGAGGGAAATTAGTAAAAATTGTTGGTACAGTAAACTGAAAGCTTGCGCTGAAAATTTCTCACGAGAAGAACAAAGTTTAAAACTGGGAAATTATCCGATGACATCAGGAAATGATGAAGAAAAAATTTCAAAACAAGATGTTAGAATTCCCGATTGGTACTATGAAAAACTTCCTTTATCGGAGAGTTTTCCGGAAGAAAAAATTCGAACGCCGCAAACTGAATTCGGAGATTGTATTCACTGTCTATTAAAAAATATTTCAACCTATCAAAATCCGAAAATCTTAAAGGATATCGCAAATTCATTCGAATTGTCTGATGAAGAAAAAATTCGGGCAATTGCTGTTACTCGGAATGTGTTTGAAAAATTTCCGCAATTGTTCGATCAAAATTCACTCAGCGAAGTGACAATGTTCTTTGAAAGTCGAGAATTTCGAATAGATAAAATTGCAAAAATCGACGGAGAGACTTGGATTGTTGACTTTAAAACGGGAATGCCTCAGAAAAAAATCCCTATTGAGTATGAAAACCAATTGAGAAATTATCGGGAAATTTACAAAAAAATTACTCAAATCGAAGCTCGTACCGCGTTACTGTGGACACATAATCTTGAATTTAAGGAAATCGTGTGATCGCCATTAAAGTCACTGAAAATTACAACAGATATAATCGCCAACAAAAGGAAACACGAACGTTTTTACTGAGACAGATGGTTTGCTGATTTCTGGTTTAAAAAACTACTTGGACTCCAATACTAAAGTCGTCCATCCGTTGTAATCATATTTGTGCTTAATTTTTAAACCAAACGGAGTAAACTTTTTTTCAACAGAATCATCGTCGGAAGTGAATCCGGAGAGCACTAATATTCCTTTGTCAGATAAAGCCTCAACGATGTAATCGCTCATGGAAATTAGAGGTTCTGCCAATATATTTGCGACGATGAAATCGTACTTATCCTCGGAAAATTCGCACGCTTGGTTTTTAAAAACTTTTACGCGGGAAGCAACTTTGTTGATTACTACATTATCTTTTGATACACGCACCGCTTCTGCATCATTGTCGCAGGCAACAATATCACGCGCTCCTAGTCTGGCCAGTGCGATACTCAAAATGCATGATCCGCAACCAATATCCAACACTTTCTTGTGCTTCTCTGGATTGAAAAAAGTTTCGCAGGCAATTAAACAGCGATTCGTGGTTGGATGTTCTCCCGTGCCAAAGGCTGTCGCTGCTGCGATTTCTATTGTCATTTTATCCGAAGGATGATTAGCGCTTCTGAGATGGGGACCGTAAATATAAAATCCCCCGACATTGAGTGGCTTGAAATTTTCAAAGCATTTTTCCAACCAATTTTCTTCTTCCAGTGGTTCATTTTCTATTACCGAAAATTCATACCCGGATAACATACTGTGAATTTCATGATTTTCAAATTTTCTTGAGCTTAGAACTTCTACTATCCAAGACTTGTATCTCTGAACGCAAGATACCGACAAAATCGCATCATCATTCAACAAATCAACGGCATTAAAAGCATCATTTATATTAAAATTTCCGATAACGCACTTAAAAATTTGACTCATTTCCAAACCACTTAATTCACTTTGTGACTACCGGAGATATTATCATCATCATTTGACGTCCTTCCAACTGGGGTTTACCATCACACTTCGCAATTTCTTGAGTATCGGATAATACTCTGTTAAGTAAATTTTCCCCGATTTCTTTATGAGAAATCTCTCGACCACGAAATCTCAAAGTGATTTTCACTTTGTTGCCGTCCCCGATAAATCTTTTTATATTATTCATCTTAACTTGATAGTCATGTTCACCAATGGATGGTGTTAACTTAACTTCCTTGACTTCAATAACTTTTTGTTTCTTTCTAGCTTCAGATTTCTTTTTCTGCAATTCGTACTTAAGCTTTCCGTAATTTATAATTTTGCAAACCGGAGGTTTCGCCTGGGGAGCGACTTCCACCAGATCAAGCCCGGCCTCGCGTGCTCTGACCATTGCTTCACGAATAGATATGACACCAACTGCCTCTCCATCCTGATCTATAAGCCTTACCTGCTGAGCTGTAATTGCTCTGTTTACCCTGTATTTGTCTTTCGCTGTCGCTCTATCTTCCAAAATTTAAACTCCAAAAAACACTGTCACTACAATAATCTAAAGATTTTTATTTAAAAATCAAGCACTTTCTCATTTCTCAACAAAATTAATTGCTTTTGATATCTTCCTTTTTGCGTTCAATGAGAGATGCTTTCAACATTTTTCCGCTCTTCATCGGTTTTAGACGAGGACGGCCTGTACTTCTTTTGTCCTTTTTACTTGTGTTCGGTTTTATGAACAACACATCTTTGAGATATATAATTTCTGCCATATCTTTAAATCCTTCCAACTGACTTAGATGTTACGGGACTTTAATTAAATAAATATTAATTTCCGCAGATTTTCTAACTGTATGGTTTCGCGATTTTTTTGGATAAGCTAATTTTGCTTCATCATTTTCTGAATTTCCGCGGTAACTATCTCTTTAGCTAATCCCGGAAGATTCTTTTCCAGCCAATTGCTGATAATGGGGGCAGCAACCTCACGAATTATTTCATTTACCGTGATTTTCGCATTGTTGGAAGACACCAAATTTTCGTTGTCTGCATGCTGAGGAAGACCTTTATTTTTCCCGCTAAAAATAGAATCATCGACCGAATTCGATGCAGCGTTGTTATCGGAATTAATCGCGTTGGTATGTACGGACCGTCGTACCGGAGAAGCATCTTTAAAAAGAGATGAATCCCTTCCATTTTCTTGAGCTAAACGTAGAAAATCCTTCAGCTCGCTGTTATCCTTGGAGTCCTTGTGACCATTCTTGACTTTTACGATGCTACCGTCTGGGGAAACCATGTCGGTAAGTTCCAACACCGGAGGATCTTTATCAACCACCATCTGCTTGATGGACGAAAGTACTTCATCTAAAGACATTTCGGTTTGTTTTTCCACCATTTTGCCTCCCGCATCGTATGGTAAGAATCTAATTCATCTCGACCTTTTTTTCAAGATGCGACTTTTTATCGGCTAATCGCTTCAACCATTCTTTTTGAGAAAGCTTTTTCCCCGATTTGCGGATACGTCTTGCTTTTTCGCGAGCATTTGCTGCCGCAACTGGATCAAGAACTCCTTTATTTTTCTTGAGAGTGACCAACATGGAACGCAAATCTAAATTTCCGGTCAGCGCAAACAACTGAATCATTGCATCAATCTTATTTTTAACGGAATTCGCAAGATTGATTCGTGCGGTCAACAACGATGTCTCGACGTCCAAAAATTCGGTATTGGATTTCATTCCAAGATTTGCTTGATCCAGATTACTTTCGGAGGTAATCTCGGCGCTTTTCACTGCGGTGCTGCTGGCTTTAATGGAAGCTTCCGCTGATTTATATGCCCTCCAGTAAATTTGGCAGTCGCGTTTAATTTCCAAGACTTTATCAACTGCCTTAAACTTTGCATATTTTGCTTTTTCATTATAAATTTCGATATTTTTGTAATTCGGCATGTTAAAAACAGGTACCGTTACAGCCAGTTCTGCTTTATAGATGTTTTGAGAATCATGTATACTTCGGCTGCTGTATGATCCCTCATCTCTGCCGGTCTTTTCCAAAGCGCGTCCCATTTCTAATTTTAAGTTGCATTTTGGCCCTAACTCTCCTTTCGCGGCGTCAAGATCGTTCAAAGCCGAAATTTCATTAAATTTTTCTTGTAAAATTTCCTGATTCGACTTTAAAGCGATAGTTTCCAACTGCGCCAAATTCTTCGGAAGCTTAATATCTAGATTCGGTATAAACATTTCCTGATCGGCATTCAGACCGGTAATCTGTCTAAATTTAGCCTCGGCTTCGATAACTTTTGTTTCGGCGTCCACTCTTTCATAAACAGCTGTCTGATATTTGGATTCAGCCTCCGCAACATCTGCCGGGGTAGACATCCCCGCCGACAAGCAAATTTCCTGAGATTCATACAACTTTTTCAGATTCTGTTCTTTTTTGATGTGAGCTTGCAGCTTCTGACGTTCAGCCCACACCGCTGTATAAGTTTTAACGACATTGATTATCAAATCCTGCTCAGCTTTTTTCAGTTTATGAAAAGCCGCTTTAGCTAAATTCTTTTTCGCTTTCGAGTTATTGACGTCCTGAAAACTATTGAAAAGGTTTTGATTCAACTGTAGAGACATTTGAGTATGTGTTAGTTTACTGCCATCTCTACTGGAACTAGAAAATTTTTCATCGCCATTTATAAATATATGATTTGACTGTTTACTTTGGCTACCTGTACGAGATGCCGACAGAGATGCATCCAAAGTCGGTAAAAACACAGCTTCAGCCTGCTTGTACTGCCCTTCTGCCAAACGCTTGTTTGCTCTTTCCGATTCCAACAAAGTATTACTGGAACAAGCGGAAACTATTGCCTTTTCCAGATCAACTGCCTGAGCTCCAAAAACAACTCCGGCAGACAAAACCGCCAAATACTTCTTCATTTATCTACTCCTTCCCTAACATTAACAAAAGAAACTTTTTTAACCTACCCAACGACCGCGGAACTTATCCTATTTAAACTCTCCTTCTTTCCAAAAGACACCAGCATGTCAAAAATACTGGGCGTAATCTTTCTGCCCGTAAGTACACTCCGCAAAGGCTGAGCAATTTTACCAAATCCCAAATTCATCTGCTTAGCCAGATCTCTCAATTCGGTTTCAAGAATCTGCTCATCCCAATCATCTGTCACAAACAATTTTTCATACACTGATTTTAGTATTGACCTGGTACTTTCATCGACATCCGAAGGTTTGAAATCATCAATATAAATAGCAGCTAAATCTTTTAATTCCAACATCGTCTTGGAACGCTGCTTCAGCCCATTCATTCCTCTCGTAAGACGAAACTTAATCTCGTCGGAAACTTCTCCTATCATCGGCAGAAGCAAATCCATCAATCGATTGTTATCTGCCTCTCTCATGTAATGCCCGTTCAGATTTGCGAGTTTCGAAAAGTCCAAACGAGATGCAGACTTACCCAAACTTTCGGTAGTAAACCACTCGATCGCCTGTTCTCGTGAAATAATCTCGTCATCGCCGTGAGACCATCCCAGCCGCAGCAGACAATTGCAGACCGCCTCAGGAAGATATCCCATATCGCGGTAAGCTTCCACGCCCAGGGCTCCATGTCTTTTGGACAATTTCGCACCGTCGGGTCCGTGAATCAAAGGAATATGTCCGTAGGTCGGAATTTCCCATCCGAAAGCTTTAAAAATCTGAATATGTCTGAAAGTATTTGTTAAATGATCATCACCTCTGATAACGTGAGTAACCCCCATGTCATGATCGTCAACGCAAACTGACAGCATGAAAGTAGGAGTTCCGTCGCTGCGCACCAAAATCATGTCGTCCAGCTGATCGTTGGAAACTTTGACTGTTCCTTGAACAATGTCTTCCAAAACCGTTTCACCCGTCTGCGGAGTTTTCAGACGAATAACAGGTTTTACACCTTCCGGAGCATCTTTCGGATCGCGATCTCTCCAAATACCGTTGTACTTCGGGGACAATCCTTTATCCAAAGCTTCCTTTCTCATTGCATCCAATTCTGCCGGGGTACAATAACAATAGTAAGCCTTTCCTTGCTCAACCAACTGTTTGGCTAATTCCACATGATGATTAATTCTCGAGAATTGGAAAACAGGCTCTTCGTCCCAAGTAATTCCCAGCCACTTCAGTCCGTTAAAAATTGCGTCTACAGCCTCTTGAGTAGATCTTTCCCTATCGGTATCCTCGATTCTCAGCACAAACTTTCCGCCGTAATGTTTTGCCAATAACCAGTTAAACAACGCCGTGCGAGCACCTCCGATATGCAAAAATCCTGTAGGTGATGGAGCAAATCTTGTGACTATCTTGTTTGAAAAACCTGTACTCATTTTCGTTCTCGGTCTATTATCTATGTAGTTTATACCAAATTTTGGGAAGGGAATGTATACAATTCGTGATTTTCTTAGTCATTTTTGTAATGATATAAGGATTCAGGTAAAAAATTTTTATGAACATGAAAGGATGCGGATTCTGAATTTTGTTCCGGTAGTACTCGGAATGGGAATTTGCTGTTTTTTTAATCTTGATAATCCGCCGGCATTGATTTGGTCTGTTTCTTTTTGTTTAATTTTGCTGGCTTTGTCCGGAAGGTTTAAGTTTTTACGAATTCTTCTGATTTTTTGTTTGGGATTTACGATTTCTCAGCTCCGGACCATATATGTCGACACTCCAATGCTCGAGAAAACCTCGGAAGAGCCTCAAAGTTTCTTTGCGACAATTGATTCTTGCTACCGAACGGAATCGGGAACGAATTTTATCGTAAAAGATTCAAGTTTAAAAATTAGGTTGAATAAAATTTTTCTTTCATGGCGTGGCAAGCAGGCAAAAGACTCGGTAAATGATTTTATGCCGGGAGATAGGGTGTCCTTTTTTGCAAAACTAACCTCACTAAAAGAACAGCCCTTTGCTCAGGCCTATAATTTTAAAAGGCAGCAATACTTCAACAAAATTTCTGCTCGTGGATTTATAATGTCTCCACCAAAAAAAGTCGAATACATTTATCAGGAAATCACATTATCCCTACTAATTGATAAATTACGACATAAAATAAATCAAAAAATAGACGAGGTTTTAGACTTCGACAATGCTTCAATTGCCAAGGCATTGGTTACCGGAACCAAATCTTCTATAAGTAAGAATTTAAGAGACAATTTCGTCAGATCCGGTACCGCTCATGTGCTCGCAATTTCAGGACTTCATATAGGAGTTGTGGGGCTATTCATTTTCACTTTTATTCGACTTCTTTTGTGTTGTTTTGCTCGAATTTCAATGTATTACAATGTAAAGAAAATCGCAGCAATTGTTTCTCTGGTTGGAGCCGTTATTTTCTATTTCATTTCAGGATGCTCAGTTTCAGCGATGAGAGCATTGATCATGCATTCCTTGGTGATTCTCGCTATTATCTTGGATCGGGAAGCGCTGACAATGAGATCAATTGCCGTTGCCGCCACAATCATTATGATACTGTCTCCCGAAGCGATAATGTTTCCGAGTTTTCAATTGTCATTCAGTGCGGTGATAGCGATCGTTGCTTTCTACGAAAAATGTTGGGATTTTTCACCTCGTTTTAAAATGCTGACAAACATTATTGCGACAACGGTAGTAGCAACTCTATCAACTTCGATTTTTTCAGTATTTGTCTTTAATCAACTCACTCTTAACAGTATTTTCGCAAATATTTTTATGATTCCATTGATGAGCTTCTTCATTATGCCGATGGTGATAGTTTCTTTATTATGTATGACGATGGATGTGACTTTCCCATTGAAAATTTTGGATTTCGGAATCTCCGCTATGATAAAACTCGCGGAATTTTCATCAACATTCTCAGGATCTCTTTTTGTTATGCATTCGCCATCTTCGTTAGTGATGGCAATTTTGATTTTTTCGGCGCTGATTTTTACTTTGATTCATCACAAAATCAGATGGATAGGCCCTGTCGGATTATCGATCGGAATTTTGCTTTATTATTTTCAGGAAATTCCCCGAATTATTATTTCGCCGAGTGCAAAAGCCTATGGAGCAAGAGTCGATAATGATCTAACCTGTTTCAATCACTGCGGATATTTCAGATCAACTTTATCCGCCTGGACAAAATCTGTGGGATGCTCTCGCCGAGAGAATTTCAAGTCTAAGGCCTGTCGAAAATTCGTAGAACAACTGGATGATGATTCGGTGAAAATTTCAGCTGACGGACAAGATTTTATATTGACGAGAAATCCAGATTTTTCAAAAAACTTTGAGAAAATTACAAAGGATAGTGAAAAGGAAATTTACAAAAATTCGCAAAAAACGCCTACAATTATTTTTCTGGATAAAACAAACACGAAATTCCGACAAATATAATTTTGATTTAAGCTAAATCCTGCGGTGTCAAATCTTGCAAACTTGTAATTGGATAGCTTATATATCCTTCGTCGTTAGCTGCTGCGGAAAATTTCATATCACCAAAGAACTCAAAATTTTTGCGAATAAAATCTTCATCGATAAAGTTCAACACCGAATCATTTTTTATCCTATTCAGCTCTTCAGTAAATACGCGATCCATTTCACTAGCTCCTTTCGGCTTGAACTTTAGATACAAAAAGAAAATCACGCACAAGGCACCAACGAAAATTATCATCTAAACATCCTTCCCCTATAGGGAATGATAACATTTCGACAAATGAACTTCAACGACCGGATGTCAAAATAAATTCTATTTTCGTAAACACAAAAAAAGAAAGCGAAAGATTTCTCTCCCGCCTTCATGAAAACTGCGAAACAGTTTGAATTACATCTTTACGGTGTAAATCGCCATCGCTCTTAAAGTAACCGCACCTCTGTTGGTGATCTTCTTAATAGCGTAGGCTTTATCATCAATGTTCTTGTTCGATCTAAATCTGTACTCAGCCTCTAAACGAGTTCTTACTTTTCCACAGATTTTCTCTCCACCCAAAGCTACAATTGGAGACCACTTTGAGCACTTAAAGGTTTTATCCTTTGCTGCGGCAAAAGTCGCTTTCGAGAAAGCAGCACCGGCCTTCAAGTAAATCATGCTCTTGGTGGCAGGGTGTACATAACCTAACTTCAAAGCACCAAAAGGAGTCAAACCGTTAATTTTTGCATTACCAAACTCTGAGTTCTGAGCAGCATCCAATCCCAATTCCAAACCCAAGAAAGCTTTCTTCTGCAACACTTTTCCGTAACCCAAAGATGCAGTAGCAGCAAGTCTGGTGTTGTGACCGGAATCTTTATCTCCTGACGTGTAATCAAGCCTTAATCCATTGTCAATCGCAGCGACACCAAGACCGAAGTCGAAACCGTCGAATCCGGAGCACTCTTGAGCTGCAGCTCCTTCTACCTCTACACTGCTGTCAGCATTAACTCCAAAAGTCAAAGCTGCGGCAAAAACTGAAAAGGCTAATTTTTTCATATTTTCTCTCCTAATATTAACAAAATAATAGCCGGAACCATTCCAGCACGTTCACTTATACCCCAATTTATAATTAAACAAAAATTAATT
>DGIE01000054.1 GCA_002393025.1 Holosporaceae bacterium UBA3830
GAGAGCATTTCGGTTTTGTGGTGATCCCGAATAGCTCCTTTACAATTTTCACACACATAAGTAACTTCAGTAAGATTTGAGTCATAATGGATTCCCTCCCATTTTAAAGTCTGAAAGTGTCCGCAGTGTGGACACGGCACAAAAAAGTAACGCTGATCGGTGTTTTCGAACTCCTTTTCGATTCGCGAAAGTCCTTTTACGGTAGGAGTCGAAACAATCAGGATTTTTCGTCGAGCAAATGTAGCTGTTCGCTGTATAGCCAAGGTTAATGGATCCCCTTCCGAATCAGCATCAGGAGGATAAGCATCAACCTCATCGAGAAACAAATATCGAACAGGCATAGAGCGCAACCCAACAGCGGAGTTTGCTCCTGTTATAACGATCTGTCCGCCTTGAAATTCCTTGCTTTGAACCGTGTTGCCTGAGTCTCGACTGCGTGGGTCTTTGACTTTATCTCGTAAACAAATCGTGTCTTGAATCAATGGAGCCAATCGACCTTTACTCCAGCGTTTTCCCATCTCGACAGTTGGCTGAACCACAAGCATCGGCCCCGGAGCCTGATCGATTATAAATCCAACCCAGTTGTTGCCCGCTTCGGTTCCTCCGATTTGCGCGCCCTTCATAAAGACCACCTTTTCATACGGAGATGCAGGCGATAACGCGTCCATAATATCCTTCAAATACGGAGTTCTTGAGGTTCTGAACTTGCCTGGCTCTGATGATGCGGTCTGTGACAATATACGATTCGCATCCGCCCAGTCCGACACCGAAATGATTGAATCGGGCTTTAAGCCAGCATCATAAAAGCCATCACAAATGCTAACTGCCACTGGTTAATTCCTCCAAAATCGATCGGATTTCTTTACTGAGCGTGATATGTATCGTTCTCGCATCTTGCATTTCAAGAACTGATGCAACTCGATCAGGCAAATTGGTAAAAGCCTCCCGAATTGCACGACTTTTTCGAAACAATGTATCCTTCACCTGCTCAGCCGGAATTAAAGATTGCTCCTTTTCCGCAGTTTCAAGTTTTAATAACTTTCCTCGTTCAAGTTCATTCTGGAGCTTGGCTTTCAAAAAAAGCTCCTGAAGCTTACTTTTGTTTCCTCGAGATTGTTGTTTCAATGATAGAGCATAATCTGCGTTGCCTTCATCCAACATTCCATTAGATTCTTCTTGTAGCACGCCTTCTCGAAGTAATTCAGACACATATTGTTTTGAAAATCCATGCTTTTTAGCAAATTGTGTTTTCGTGATCAAAGCCATTATTCCGCTTTCTCCTCTATTTCATCAAAAGTTTTACCGGTAGATTCCAATACAGCAGAACGTCCGGTCAATTTCTGCCAACGACGAATGATTACATCACAATATTTCGGATCAATTTCCATCATGAAACATTTTCTATTGAGTTGCTCGCAAGCGATTAAAGTTGAACCACTGCCGCCGAATATATCTAAAATAATATTTTCTTGTCTTGAACTATTTTTTAATGCTTCGCTCGGCAAAAATAAAGGCTTCTGTGTCGGATGAACATTTTTACTTTTATCATATCCACCAAAATCCCAGACAGTTGTTTTCGTTCTGTCATCGGTAAAATATGGACTTCCTTTAATACCGAAAATACAAGGTTCGTGCGCCCATTGATATTTGGAACGTCCTAATAACATCGGTTTTTTCCATATAATTTGCTGATTAAATTCTATTTTAGTTTCATTTAAAGCCGATATGAAATTCAATGTTTCTTTGCTGGCATACCAAATATAAAAACTGGAATTATCTTTTGTATAAAAATCTAAATTCAAATAAACATCTTTAAGAAATTGATAAAAAACGGCATCTTCCATTTTATCGTTTTTTATTTTTCCTAAATTGGTTTTGCCCGGCTTTGGACTGCCTGCATTAGAATAATCTACATTGTACGGCGGATCAGTGAAAACCATATCAGCCTTCTCGCCATTCATAAGTCTTTCAACGTCTTCTATTTTGGTAGAATCTCCACACAACAAACGATGATCTCCGAGAATCCATAAATCATCGGGCTTTGTTACGACTGGCGTTTCCTCTTGCGACATTTCACTTTCATCAAAATCATCTTCTTCAACAACTGTTTTCCCTTCCAGTTCATCAAGTTGTTTCTGTATGTCTTCTAAATCAAAGCCAGTAAGTTCGAGATCGTAATTCAGATCTTCTAAATCTTTAAATTCGAGTTTCAAAAGTTCTTCATCCCACTCCGTCCAATTAGCTGATTGATTAGCCACAAGACGAAAAGCTTTTATTTGCGCTTCAGTCAAATCATCGGCGTTTACAACTGGAACTTCTTCGAGCCCCAATTTTCTCGCAGCTTTGAGTCTAAGATGACCATCGACAACCGTGCCATCACTTTTAGCAACAATAGGAATGCGGAAGCCAAACTCTTTAATACATGCCACCATTTTATCAACGACAGCATCGTTTTTCCTTGGATTCCGAGCGTATTCTACAAGATTTTCAGTTGGAATATTTTGAATTTGCATGTTCTATATGACCTCATTTTTTTGTAAAGTAAAGTGATTGAAAATTTTCTGACGCTAGCGAAATGCCGGGGGCTTGGCATCCGCTTCTGCCGATATCTGTAAAGTACCTACTCTGAAATTCTTTTACTAACATTCGACCTGAATTGTTGCGTATTGTTGACTCAATCATCGCTCTGTAACCTCGCACACACCGCAAAAATCCTGCTCATAAAAATAAAAATCAAATATTTTGTCCTTTATTTCAGCGGGTCGCAAATATATTAGTCCATCACAAGATTTTAATTTAATCGGAAATTTTTTCCCGAAAATGAAGAGAGCTTTCCCCAATGCCACCTGGCTCGCATATCTAGAAAACCAGTCTGTTTTTAATGCGCCACCATATATATATGAACTTAAAAACAAAAATATAACAGCAGAACACAAGCCCGTACTCGG
Organism: Holosporaceae bacterium UBA3830; assembly: GCA_002393025.1. Lineage (GTDB taxonomy): Bacteria > Pseudomonadota > Alphaproteobacteria > UBA3830 > UBA3830 > UBA3830. The sequence goes on from DGIE01000054.1 coordinate 2,949, forward strand.
CGAAGATTTTTCATACCAATCATTGATCAAATGGATTTTTATATTTTCTGAAATTTGAATTTCATCAGGTAGCTTATAAAACTTTTTCATTAAATGAAATATTTTCGTCCTTATCAAATCTTTTTTATCTAATGGAATTTTCCAACCATTAGGAAAAAACAAAGTTGCGTTTTTGCACATGATTAAAGGAAACCCTTTATGTTTTGCTTTCTCGCAAGATGCAAAATCATCTGCCCTAACAATAGTAACAGCTGGAGTCTTAATATCTTCGTCATAAGTAAAAAGAAATGGCTTCAACGGTTCGCGTATCGCCTTAATCAGAGTTAGATCATTGATTAACATAGCACAATCTCCATTCTGCTTTTTGAGAGCATAATCCACCCGTAACTTCAATCGTAAAACCACGTCGGTTGAGAATTTTTTCCAACACCGAATACATCGCTCCTGCCCATACTCCAATGTGTTTACTATCTCTCACAAAACCAACTTCCAAAAAATTTCTTTTTAAAAAAGGATGTATCTTAAATCCTTTTTTCTTTTCCAAAAAATTTGCCAATACTTCTCTTGCTGAAGCTTTGTTTATAATAATTTCCTTGTTTTTAAAAAAAATACTCCCTGTGACGGTATTAATTCGCCAACCATTACCCAGATCTTTGAAATATTCTTGCAAATTAAACGGACGCATAATTCCCCCTGTTTCGATTAACCGTTACCGCAACAGCTATTGAATCCGCCTCATTGTCATCTATCGGGCTAAATCCCAGCTGCTGTACCGCCTGAATAACTTCCTCTTTGCTTGCATGACCGTTGCCTGTTGCGCTCTTCTTGATAGTCCCTACACCGATTCCATATATAGGCACGCTCATATCATCACATGCTGCAGCCATATGATATAAGAATCCACCGTAAACATGACTGGCCTGAACTCCCGTGTGACCGTAAACCTGCTCATAGTAAACCGCTCCAATTTCACATTCCGCAAGAATCCGAATTAACCAATCACGAAAGCAAACAAATCTCCGCCCCAGATGTGTCTTGCTCGGTTGACCAAAGTTCTTTGTGCCGCTTTTGATAACTCTGATAGCGTTGTTTTCAAACCTGAAAACACAAAAACCGGTCTTAGTTCCGAGATCCAAAGATAAACAATTACTCATATATAAAAACTACATATACTCACATAGATATATATGCCGTTTTTTCTATTGATTTTCGGAGAAACTAAAAAATAACAAATAATTTTAATTATTGTTGCTTTAAAAAATTTTTCCTCTATACATATAGAATTCGCTCAAATCGTTTAATTGATTATTAAATATATACGTGCTATAATCAACAATAATGGCTTGGGCGAAAGCTCTTTGGGCCACCGTAGGTGGGAAGAATTTCCCGCTATTTTTTTTGAAAGCATATAAAATATTCATAATTTTAAAATAATTTTATATTTATTATTGATTTGTATTTTGATTAAAGATTATAATCAACGAAAGTAATTGTTTGAGGGGGAAATGAAAATAATTACGAAATCTTGGGTATTTTGCCATACAAAAAAGTTGACTACCCCCCCCCTGTCAAAAATTCTATATTGACAATTTAAAAAATACTAAACTAGCTCTCTCGTACAAAGGAGGTGAGCGTTGAATAATTACCAGGGAATCAAGCCTTTTATTGTTGCCTTAGTTAAAAAATATTCCAAAGCACTGCACCATCGATTTGATGGCCAAATAGACCTGGAAGATTTTCAGCAAGATTTAATGATTGCAACAATCTGGTCCCTTGAAAAATTTAATCCACGCTTTGGTTTTATAGAGGACTTTGTTAATAGGTGTTTATTGATGAAGTCCAGAGAAATAGCTCGCAATCTCCGCAGACAAAAGAGGAAGACTTTTCTAGACACTTATCAATTCGAAGCAATTCAACAATGCGGTATTGAACAAAATATTTTCACATCAGCTGAAATCAATAACTTACTTGATTTCCTTCCTGAGGGGTTAAGGAGCAAGGTTAAACATCCAAATGCTTTAACCTTTAATACAATTAAAAAAATATTATCGGCAGTTGTAAATTTAGAAGGAGTAAAAAAAATGAAAAATATATCATGCATAGAAACGCTATCGATCAGGGAGTTATCGAAGCTAAGCGAGATGGATCTAAACGATTTATCAGAAAAAATTTCAGAAACTCACAGCTGGATAAAACAACTGGTTGAAAAGTTCGAAATGGCTTTGGCTGCAAAATATTCAGAGGAAGCCAAGAAAAAGCTTCACGAAAGCGGTATAGACTTCGGAACTTGCAAGCTAAAGAGAAACGGCTTCGTGGTCAGCGTTTCGATGTCGAAAAAGGTTCAGTGGGATCAGGATATCTTGAAGGCGTTGTATGAGAAAGCTCCGGACGACGATAAATCTGAAATGATCAAAGTAACGTACGGCGTAGATGAGAGAAAATACGCAAAATTTCCTCAAGAATGGAGAGATTATCTGGCGCCGGCAAGAACTACCTCCTACGGTAAAGAAAAAATCTCGATCAACAAAGCGGAGGACGCAAAATTATGAAAATAATCAGCGCATCAGAAAGATTAAAACGACAAACCGGAGTAAAGATGGTTATTTTCGGAGTCTACGGCGTGGGTAAAACCAGTCTACTGCGAACACTAAATGAACCGACTCTCTGCCTCGATTTCGAAGCTGGAATGCTTGCTGTTCAAGATTGGCAGGGCGATTCTATTTCAGTTCGTACCTGGGAAGACGCTCGTGATTTAGCTTGTCTGATCGGCGGAGTCAATCCCGCATCCAAATCCGTTTACGGTCAGCAACATTTCAACGCAGCAAAAGCAAAGTTTAAAGACTGTGATTTCTCTAAATACAAATGCATATTCATCGATTCAATCACCATCGCATCAAAGATTTGTTTCGAATGGTGCAAGAATCAACCCGAAGGCGCAAGAGCTGATATTCGAGCTGCCTACGGCTTGTTGGCAACTGAAATGAGTAAGTGGCTGCACCAATTTCAGCATATTCCTGATAAAGATATCGTTTTTGTTGGATTGCTCGATCAAAGAACCGATGAATTTAATAAAACAACCTGGGCTCCACACATCGAGGGAGCTAAAACCGCTCTCGAATTGCCGGGCATTTTGGATGAGGTCATTTCGATGATTATCAAAAAGGATGAGAATGGAGAATTAACAAGAAAATTTGTGTGTCAGACTTTGAATCCAGCCGGATATCCAGCCAAGGATAGATCCGGCTGTTTGAATATGTTGGAAGACGCAGATTTAGGAAAACTTTTAAAGAAAATTAAGGAAAAAGGAGTGAAAAATGTTTGATTTTAACGACGTAGCAGAAGCTACATTAATTCCGGCAAATACAGTGGTAAAAGCAAGATTAACATTGAAACCCGGAGATTCACCTAATGACCCGTATCTGAAAGTTTCCAGAAACGGCGGAACTTATCTCGATTGTGAGTTTACGGTCACTGAAGGTGAATATGTTAAGCGTAAAATATTTCACAAAATCGGTATACTCGGCAATGAAACATGGGTGGAAATCTCCAAGCGGTTTATTAAAAACCTGCTTGAGTCCGCAAATGGTCTGAGCCGTTACGATAAAAGTCCTGATTCTGAGAAGTTCAGAAGACTCGAAAGCTGGGGCGACTTAGACGGCCTTGATGTTTTGATCAAAATCGGCATCGAAGAAGGTGGAGAATTTCCAGACAAAAACAAGGTGTTGGCAGTCATTACAGCCGAGAATCCTCTCTACAAACAGATGCTGGAAATTCCTTGGTAAAAATGCTGAAGTGACGGTTCATCCGTCACTTTAAATTAAACAATTATTTTTAGGAGACAAAAATGGAAAATACAAAAATTTCCAAAGCCGGAGCTTTATTTAATTTTTTACTGGATAATTTCGATCCGAACAAAAAACTCGGTGACCTGAATTTTCGAGACATTGTTGAAATCATCAAATTTTTGGATGGCGAACAGGACGATGAATAAGATATATACCAATATCGAGCTGAGTCAATGTATTTGTATTTGGCGGGCGGTATTAAATCAAGCATTATCTGATGCGTTAAATGGAAATAACCTCTCAAAAAAAACGGCTATCAAATGGTTTTTCGGAGACGATAAAGATTTCTATCGTGCTTGTAACTGGGCACAAATTTCGCCCGGAAAATTACGTTACTTTTTAATTAAAAAACTTGCTGCAGAAGGCCCTGATGTGATCAAAAACTGTCTCTACGAAAAAACTAAAAAGGGAACATATCCGAGAATCAGTAAGGCTTTCTCATCTATTCCAAGAATTCAAACAACCTCATCGATATCCTTTCTCTATGAAAATTTAGAAATGCGAGCCAATATCATAGACAATAAACTATGGTTTAACTTGTCTCACCTAAATCATACCTGGAAATTTAGTGCACTATCTGATGTCTTTCTTCAAGACGTTAACACCCGCATCGATCCTGACCACCTAAAAAGCCAAGCAGCAAAATCAAAAAATCCAAAATCGAAAAAGCTTATACTTTTTACTGATATTACGGGAATTATTCAATTAGCAAAGTGCTTAGATAACAGCAAATTAGAATCATTTGCAACCTGGGTAAAGAACAAAAAATATAAACAATACTTGTTACCAGCTCAGGATATTTTTAAGCTCAAATTTCAAAATCATACAATTTTAGCGCGCCTTTACAGAAATAAACTTTTTATACTTTTCAATGATATTCAAAAAATATTCTTGCTGATAACTTCCTCATACAGAAAAATAGTTCATCAAAATAATAAATATTTTTACTCATACATGAATTCCCCGAAGCGACAATTAGTCATTAGGTCTGATTTGTTACTTCAAATAGTAGAATCCAGAAATGTAGCCAAGAAAAAATATCAGGAAATAAAGCCTCAACTAATCCAATGGATTAAAGAACAGCAAAGCAGATTTGAAGAGGAGAACAATGAAGAATAAAGATAAAATAACCGAAATTTATAATGAATTTTTCAACGCAGCAACAAAGAATCCGTTGATTAATCTTAGCTATGCTTGCGAAGCTCTTGATTTGAATAAAAACGAAGCCAAGGGAGTAATCAAAGGTTATTTGTTTTCCGTGAGAACTGAAATTTTAACAAATCAAACGGGCTTTAAACTTCTTTATTTATACACAATCGAAAAGGACAGTTTTATGAACATTGATCAAAATTTAAAAGGAGAGAACTAATATGGATACAGATTACGAATACTTACATTACGATGGCACAGAGCCAAAAAAAGACATCCAAGAGATTTACGATGCTTTTAATAACGGCACAGAAAAACCTCTGCATTACATCGAAACGCTTTGCTACCACTTAGATTTGCCGATAGATAATTTAACTATGGCGATTCTCGGCAACCATATATACACGCCTGACTATGACAATAATTTCTTTGAAAACAACCCTTACGGAACAAACGTAAAATACTACCAAATGACGGACTACGAGGGATTTCAGGAACTTGTCGCATACGCTCAAAAGAGAAGAAAAGTACTTAAAGACTTAGAAGAAGATCTAGTTAATCAACTGAAAGGAGAAGCCAATGAAAAGAATTGATAAGTTCAAGACGACCGCTATTTTGAAATCGTATCTAGATGGACTCTGCGAAACCTTACCATTAGAAGATTTGTGCGAAGAGTTTGATCTTTCGATAAAAGAAGATGGTGATGTAATTTTCGAAATACTAAGCGAATGTTTATGGTTCTCGGACAAACTGCAACAAAATCCAAATAAATTCGCATGGTACGTTGATCAAGAAGGTTTTTATATACTTAGCGATTATGCGCATGCGAAACAAGAGTGTCTGTCAACTTTTCAGGATTTGTATATGAAAGGTTACATAAAATCAAAACAATCAAAAAAGGAGAATAACCATGCATAAAAATATCGAAGAAACTTTATTAAATAATATGAAATTACCGAAGTATCGCAAAACATGGAAAAGAGCTTGTTATTTACTCAACCGTTTGCTGGGATTGCATCATTTATCGAGAAAAAATAGAGATACAATGCAAATATATTGGGAAATTCTATTTATCCGAATAGCTGGAGAAAAACATCTGGAAAATATTGAAAAACAGGAACAATGTGCACGCTCAGTCGTTTCAAAAATCGTTTTATCAAGGAGAGAATGCAATGATAATTAATGAATTCATCGACAGCAAATTACTTGAAAAGTATTTAAGCCAAGAAAAGAGAGACTACCTCGGAGCTTCAGGGCTGGGCGACGAATGCGCTCGGAGAATCCAATATCAATACATGCACAAGGAGCCAAAAATCAAGGCAACCACAATACGAACTTTCGACATCGGACATTGCCTCGAAGACCTGGTCGCGCAGTGGCTAATTGATGCCGGATTTGGCTTGCGCACTCGTGATGAAAACGATCAACAGTTCGGGTTTTCAACAGCCAATGGAAAGATAAGCGGACACGTTGACGGAATTATTTTTTCGTTTCCCAAAGAATTGGATTGCGCAGCAAAAATGAAGTCTCAAGGTCCTGTTTTGTGGGAAAACAAAACTATGAACCATCGAAGCTGGGGCGAGACCGCTAAACACGGAGTATTTGCGACCAAATTTCAATATTACGTCCAGGTACAGTTGTATATGGCGTATTTAGATTTGAATACGTGCTTGTTTACAGCACTAAACAAAGATACCTCCGAATTGTATTTCGAAATTATCAAATTCGACGCTGAAACAGCGCAGAAATACTCCGATCGAGCGGTCGATATATTAAAAGCCATAGAAAACAATGAGTTGCTGCCACGTGTTGCAATGGACCCAAACTTTTTCATCTGCAAGATGTGTGGTTTTTATGATGTGTGTTGGAATAACAATTAAATGGAGAAATACAATGAATCAAGAAAAGATAGACGATATTTTAGAGGACTTCAAAAGTGCAGCTAACCAACCCATATTGATAAACCTTTATAACACTACGAAAGTTCTGGGTATAGAAAAATTTTTTGAGCAGGATTTGGATGGCTTATTAAAAATAATACAAAATCATGTTTGGTATTGTATAGCGCCAGGTTTTTCTCCACGTTTTATCGATTTAAAAGGTTTTGAATTATTGCATAAGTTCGCCCTTGAATACGAAAAAGCAACAGAAGAATCGCGTAATTACGAAAAAAAGCTAACTAAGGAATTCTCAAAAAAATATGGAATGAAAATTGGTGAGTGAAACAGATGGAAGTATTGCTCAAAGCCCTAGACAAAGCCGGTATACCATATCCCCCGCGGGATGTGGTTGCCGGACGTTACACGCGCTGGGGTAAATCCAAAGAATTTTTTGCAATACAGCTGAGAGACGGAAGCGGCTATTATTACGGCAACTTCAAGGACGCCAATTTCGGAAAAGTTGTGTTTAACAACAACAATCAAAAACCAAATTGCAGACTAGTTGAAGAAGCCAAGAAAAAATTAGTTCAAGATCAGCGCAAAATTCAAGAAAGAATAAGCGAGAGCTGCGAAGGTTACTGGAAAAACATGTCTCCGGTCGAAACTCACGAATATTTAACCAAAAAACAAGTAAAGAGTTTCGGTCTCAAGCTTTTCATGGACAAACTCGTTATTCCTGCACAAGACATCAACGGTAAGATTTGGTCGTTTCAATACATTTCTCCCAACGGAGCAAAACATTTTCGCTCAGGAGGACGCAAGAACGGATGCTTCTACCCTCTGGGCGATTTAAAGAATTCTTCAACAATCTACATTTGCGAAGGATACGCCACTGCTGCAACAATTAATGCACTAACACTCAATACTCTTAATCTCCGTATAGTTGCGGTGGTGGCGTTTGACGCTGGTAATTTGTTTGCGGTTACCGAAGCCATAAGGAAGAAATATCCGAAGGTCGAAGTTGTGATTTGCGCGGACAACGATGCATACAGTCCGAAAAACACCGGGCTGATAAAAGCTCAAAACGCAGCAAAACGTTTCAACGCTAAAGTAGTTTTTCCAGTGTTTAAAGATACTTCTACTAAACCCACAGATTTTAATGACCTGTTTATTTTAGAAGGAGAAGAGGCGGTAAGGGAGCAACTTCAACCAAACGCTAAAAACGAAAATATCACTTTAGAGAGCAATTTCGATTCCGGTGTAGACGGCTTTCAGGTCACCGAAAACGCGTTGAGCTACTACGATGAAAAGAAAAAAACATATATCAAAATCAGCTCGCCAATGAATGTGATCGCTCTAACACGAGAACTTGAAGAAGAAAATGTTGGCAGACTAGTCGAATTCAAAGACCGCCAGGGCAAGATCAAACAAGTAAAAATATTCGACTCTTGGCTTTCGAAAGACGGATCCAAAATTCACGATATTTTATACAAACACGGTTTGGATATCGGCACAGATGGTAGAACTAAGAGAAAGTTAAACGAATATCTGAATTTAGTAAATCCGGAAAAAACTATAACCTACACAATGCGTAGCGGTTGGCATGGACGGTCGTTTTTAACCGCAAATAAGGTTTATGGAAAATCCGACGACACCTTGATTCACATTCCAGCAGCCGAGCCAGCAAAATTATCGAGATCCGCCTCACTTGAAGATTGGAAAGAGAATGTTGCGAAACTTTGTATCAATAACTCACGCCTCATGCTTGCAGTGTCCGCAGCCTTCGCCAGCATGATTTTAACGCCGTGCGAAGCGGATAACTTCTTCCTGCACTTTTACGGACGCAGTTCCCAGGGAAAAACCACGATGTTAGATGTCGCTGCTTCGGTATTTGGAGATCACAGTTACACTCGGACGTGGCGCATGACTGACAACGGATTAGAAGGCATCGCAATGGCACATAACGATTTGTGTTTATTCTTGGACGAAATCAGCGAGTGCGACTCGTTCAAAATCGGAGCAATGGCTTACATGCTTGTAAACGGCTCAGGAAAGACGAGAGCGAACACATCCGGACTAGCTCGGAAAGTTATGCGTTGGAGGCTCGGAGGCGTGTCTACGGGTGAAGAACAGCTGTCAGATGTAATCAAAGCCACAGGAAAAACTCCAAAGGCAGGTCAATTGCTACGTATTCTATCGATACCTGCGCTACCCGAAGGCGGTTACGGGCTATTTGAAGATATTCATGACTTCAAAAATCCAGCAGATTTCGCAATTACTCTAAAATCATCAGCTCAAAAATATCACGGCACCGCATTTCCAGCGTTCGTGCGTGCGGCGATAGCGGACTACGACAACATCAAAAATTTCTATAGCCAAGAGATGGAAATCGCAAAGAGTCGGTTTCTACCGCCCAACGCAACAGGTCAGGACTACAGAGCGTTTAAGTCGTTTGTAACTTGCGGAATTGGAGGCTTACTCGCAACCAAGTACGGCATCACAGGTTGGGATAACGTCGACATTATGGAATCAATCATGAAAAACTTCACTTCTTGGCTCGAAAACAAAGGTGGAGTGGGAAGCCAAGAAGATAAGCAAGCTTTGAAACAAATTCAGATTTTCTTCGAAAAATACGGAGACAGCAGATTTCATTATATACATGACGGTACTCCATGGCCGGAAAAAATCAATGAGCGAGCAGGATACAGAGCTGATCGATACGGACAATCGATTTTCTACGTTTTCAAAAACTATTTCGAGGAAGTCGTAGCCAGAGGATTAGATATCAAGCATGTTAAGAATTTGCTCAGAGATCAGGGAATTCTGGAAACGGATAAAGACCATAAGCGTTTCGATAAAAACGTATGTATAAAAGGGAAAACCAGGCGCATGTATGTGATTAATCATAAAATTTTTGGAGAAGAAGAAAATGACTAGACTTTTTATAAATTCTGATTTATTGTCTATATTGGGGGAGTGTAATATATATTATATAAATCATAAATGTACATTATTATATCTTGGCTTAGAAAATTCAACCTCAGGTAATCAAAATTTTATATCAAATAAAAAAAATCACACTCTTATATTTTGGAGGGGGAATAAGGGGAATATGGGGAATAATGTCTATCAAATACTGAAACTACAACAAAGCAAAATTCCCACTTTTGGCGTTTTCAATTCCCCTTATTCCCCTTTTCCATTTTGTATAAACAAATTGCCAACGTTGTTTTTCAAGGATTTTTTGGGTGAGTCGTCAGTATTGTGTAATACTGACGGTTGCCTGGTTTTTTGCTCAAATTTGAGGAAAGTAATTTTGAGACCGTCAATCTCTCGTAATGGTTTCTCAAAAATGCAACTACCGATTATCAAAAAACCTCCCGGAAAAGTGGTTGCTCTTTTGAGTTTTT
>DGIE01000101.1 GCA_002393025.1 Holosporaceae bacterium UBA3830
CGCAAGTTTTTAAATAACGAAGGATCGATCTTAGTTTCTGAAGAAACAGCATAGCATCCTCTGCACTGCGCATATCCGGCTGCGTCACAATCTCCATAAGAGCAATTCCCGAACGATTGAGATCAATAAAGGACTTCACCGGACTCTGATCATGTATACTTTTTCCGGCATCTTGTTCTATATGAATGTGATGAATGTTCACTCGATGAGTCTCACCACCTTCCCTTTCAATATCAATATAACCACCGCTAATAATCGGATGAAAGTATTGAGTAATCTGATATCCCTGAGGCAAATCTGCGTAGAAATAATTCTTTCGATCGAAGAAAGACACTTTATTTATCTCCGCATTCAATCCAAGACCTGTTCTGATTGCTTGATCTACGCAGAAAGAATTAATGACAGGAAGAACCCCCGGCAAAGCGGCATCAACATAAGATACATTTTCGTTCGGCCCCGCTCCAAACTTTGTAGATGCGCTCGAAAACAATTTAGAATTAGATATTATCTGGGCATGAATCTCCAAACCGATAACAACTTCCCATTTTCCTGATTCTGTTTCAATATACATTAGTCAATCTCCCTTAGCGATGGAAATTTCGCCCCCGCTTCCAAAACACTTCCGATTTGTATTAATTTTTCTTCCATAAAATGAGGTGCCATTAATTGCAATCCCAGCGGCTTTTGATCTTTATCCAAACAAATAGGAACAGACATTCCCGGAATTCCCACAATGTTCGCCGTAACCGTTAAAACATCGTTAAGATACATAGTCACAGGATCTTTTGGTTCATTTTCCAAACTAAAAGCACTGCTTGGAGTAGTCGGAGCCAATAAAGCATCAACTTTTTGAAACACATCATTAAATTCATGATGAATCAATTTCCTAACTTTCAATGCTTTCATGTAATAAGCGTCAAAATATCCGGCTGACAAAACATAAGTACCTATTAAAATTCTTCTTTTTACCTCGTTACCAAAACCTTGATCTCTCGTATTTTCATACATTTCGTTTAAGGTCTTTCCCTTTGCTCGAAAGCCGTATCTCACTCCATCGTATCGAGCTAAATTCGCTGACGCCTCAGCTGGCTGAATTATATAGTAAGCTGGAAGAGAATATTTTGATGACGGCAAAGATACATCAACTATTTCCGCACCCGCATCTTTTAGTATCTGAGCCCCCTTTCTCCAAGCATCTACAATATCTTGCTGGATTCCATCAACTAAAAATTCTTTTGGTATACCTATCTTCATCCCTTTTATAGATCTACCTGCGAAAGACTCGAAATCTGGAACCGGAATATTCGCAGATGTTGAATCTTTTTCATCGTATCCAGCAATTGCTTTCAAAAATACCGCGGCATCACGAACTGTTTTGGTAAATACACCACCTTGATCCAATGATGATGCCATTGCTATCATGCCGTATCGGGAACACCTCCCATAGGTTGGCTTTAATCCAACAATTCCCGTTAATGCTGCCGGCTGTCTGATCGATCCACCTGTATCCGATCCCGTCGCAGCAACACAAAGATGTCCACAAACTGCAGCAGCTGATCCTCCCGATGATCCACCGGGAACTAACCTTTCCTCAACTTTCCACGGATTAACCACTTCTCCAAAATAACTGGTAGAATTGGTCGACCCCATTGCAAATTCATCCATATTTGTCTTACCCAAAAACACTGAACCTGCATCCAGTAATTTCTGAGTAATGGTCGACTCGTAAGGCGGAATGAAATCTGACAGCATTTTTGACCCGGAAGTGGTTCGAATTCCTTTGGTTATGAACATATCCTTGATGGCTAACGGAATTCCTTCCAGATACCTCGCTTCGTTACTTGCTATTTTATCGTCCGATTTTTTCGCCGCTTGTAGAGCTTGATCTGAGCAAACTGTAATATACGCATTTAGATTTTTATACTTATCAATTCTTTCTAAAAAACACTTCGTCAGTTCAACTGAAGAGAATTTTTTCTTCAGCAAATTATCTTTTATTTCGCATAACGACAAATGATACATAAATTAACCTCTACAAAACTCCTATATACTAAATAATTTTAAAAGAAAATAAAAGCAATATGTCCTGTCTGAAGCAATCCACCCAATTAATTACTTCGACGTGGGTTGATTCCCCAACGGATGATATTTTTTAACCACTTCCTTTAATTTTGACCTACTTACATGAGTGTAGATCTCCGTGGTAGATATACTTTCGTGACCAAGCATTTTTTTCACGCTTAAAAGATCTGCTCCATGATCCAAAACATGAGTTGCAAAAGCATGTCTCAAAACATGTGGAGACACTTTTGTTGGGTCTACTCCCGACATTTCCGCAATTTTTTTTATCAACTGAAAAATTCGTTGACGGGTAATATGTTTTTCGGGATTTCTTGATGGAAATAACCAAACCGAAAAAGGTCTTATTTCTTCCCATTGTTTCAACAATTCAACCACTTGATGGGTAATAGGAACTATTCTCTCTTTTCTCCCCTTTCCAAAAATCCGAACAAATTTATTCTCTATGAAAGAGTTCATCTTTAGAGAAATCAATTCACTGACTCTCAATCCACTTCCATATAAGAGGTACAGAATTAAATCGGAACGAACTTGGTCTTCCAAAGACAAAGTCGAAGTCGCTTCTCGAAGTTTTTTCACTACATCCTCACTTATTATTTTCGGAAGCGCTCTACGAGACTTCGGCTGATGAATGAAAGTCATCGGATTTTTTTCAATCAATTCTTCCGCCAGCAAGAATCGAAAAAACTGTCTTAGTGCTGAGATTTTCCTTTTTATCGTGGATACTTGAAAATTTTGGGAATTCAAAATTTCGAGATAATTAATTATTTTCTCTTCCGTAACCACAGAATCCATATCAACATGGCTTAAAAAGTCTTGCAAATCTAAAAAATAGGACTGAAAAGTGTTCGCAGACACATTTCTTTCACTTTTGAGGTATTCTAAAAATAATTCCAGATATCTATGCATTACGCTCTATTGGAATTTCTTTAACCACCTCACGAGAATTTGCGGGTATTCCCACTGACAGATAAACACCCAACCCAATCAAAGCAACCAACCCGACTGCTCCCAAAAACATAAAAAAAGATTTCATATCTTTACCGCTACACAAATAAACCGTATAATGGGAGCATTATATTATGGAGAATAAAAAAGTACTACATGCAAAAATATCGATTATGTAATTTTTTTGCTTCGACTATTTTCCACGTTTTCCCGGTTCAAGAAGAGAGTTTTAAATGATACACGTGCTGTTCGTTGTTGTGACGATGGTATTATTATGTACAGCGGCTTTTTTATCGGGATCGGAAACAGCAATCACTGGATCTTCCCGAGCATACTTGTTCCATCTTGCAAAAAAAGGAGATAAACGAGCTAAAAAAGTGCTCGACCTTCAGGAAGATATGTCACTATCCATCGAAACCATCTTGATGTTCAATCAGATTATACTTTTCCTGATTCCGACATTCACCGCTTGGTATTCTTTTCATCTGACTCCCGCGCAAAGCACAATTTGCACTTCCGCTGTCGCTATTTTAATTGTAATTTATGCTGAAATTTGTCCGAAACTTCTTGCAATAAAATTTATCATTCCATTTGCACTGTTTGCTGCTCCCACTATCAAAATTTTAGTAACAACACTGAAAGGATTAACCCGGATTTTAGAAGAGTGCGCAAAAATTTCCCTGCGGCTTGTAGGAATCAACATCGATGTTCAACAAGTTGAAGATCAATCTGATGAAGAACTTCGAGGAGCAATCGAAATGCATTCTTCCGAAGGAGATGAAGAGGAAGAAGAACAAAAGAAGACCATGCTGAAAAGCATTTTGGATCTCGAAAATGTCTATGTCAATCAGGCGATGGTTCACCGTAGACACATGAGAACCATAGATATTTCACTGCCGGTAGCGAAAATCGCCAAGGAAATTTCCAGTTGTCCTTTTTCAAGAATTCCTCTTTGGAAAGATAGTCCAGAGAACATAGTCGGAATTTTAAAAGCAAAAACTTTTTTCAAGGCCCTGCAGGTAAACAATGGAGATTTCTCCAAAATAAAAATTACCAATTTGATATCGCCGCCATGGTATATTCCGGAAACAACTTCCCTTATGGATCAGTTGGAAAATTTCAGAAAAAAGAGAGAGCATTTTGCTCTGATTGTGGATGAGTACGGAGATCTTCTCGGTTGTATTACGTTGGAAGATATTTTAGAAGAAATCGTTGGTGAAATCGTAGATGAATATGACAATAAAGAAATCGCCGATGACATAAAGGTTCAACCTGACGGAAGTATTATGGTAAACGGAGCTGCTCCCATCAGAGATCTGAACCGTCAATTTGGTTGGAATATTCCAGAAAAAAGTGCGACTACCATCGCCGGATATGTCATGTATGAAACGAGAAAAATTCCGGATATCGGGCAGGTATATGTCTTGGCAGGATTAAAATTGGAAATTCTTCGTCGACAAAGAAACCAAATAGTACTTATGAAGATAACTCCCCAACCCCCTCAACAAAATTCAGCGGAATCCACTAAAATTATTGAAAGTTAATTCGTGAATATCTATAATCAGCGTGCGGTGTTTGGGGAATTTATCTATGATTGTGGTCTGTCCGAGTTGTTCCAGTAAATATTCCGTACATTCGGAAGTAATTGGAGAAGGAAAGATGGTTCGCTGTGCCATGTGTGGTACGACTTGGCAGCAATACCCCGTCAAAGAAAAAACATCGAAAAATACGTCCGATCTTCTCCAGTCAATTTTTTTCTGGTTTATTGTTTTTATTACTGTATTCTCGATTTTATTTGTACCGAAAACCGTATCAAAATATTGGCCGGCAGCAGCTTCCTTTTACAAAGTTATTGGGATGAACAATTCCCCGGACCAGAAAGCCTTTGTGATAAAGAATGTTTCCAGCTTCTTTGTAAAGCGGAACGGCAATCTCTACATGGGAATTAAAGGAGAGTTAAGCAATGTATCCGAGGAAGTTCAGATGGTTCCGAAATTAATTATAGGTTTGAAGGAAGACAGCAATACTTCGGATTCTTCTTTTCAAACATCATGGACACATAGGTTGAATTATAAAAAGCTACTTCCCAACCAGAAGATAATTTTTGAAACAGATTTAAAGAATGTCCCTTACACGAATTTGATTTGTGATATAAAACTGAATACACTATAGGCATGCGTCAGAACCGGTACAAAATCTCATCTTTGATTTCGAATTTATATTTTAAGTTAATAGAATTCTTCGGAGTTTGTGTATTTTTCGTGGCCATGGCGACTCTAGTCGCATTAGTTTCTCATTGCCCTGAAGATCCTTCTTTCAATACCGCTATTGATGGATTCGTTTCGAATTTGCTTTCTGCTCCGGGAAGTTATTATTCTGATTTAGTGATCCAGCCTTTCGGAAAATCAGCGTATTTATTTTCGTTTCTTTTAATGTCATTCGGATATCAATTAATCCAGTATCATGTTGTGTCATATTTCAGAATTATCGCTGGAATAGCTTCTTGCGTTTTAAGCTCATTGTTTTTCAGTTTTTTAAATTTGGAGGAATTTTCCGGATTTGTCGGTTCGATTTTAAAAAAATATTTGGTTCAATATGTCGAAGAAATTCGTATGATCGAAATTTTCGAAACTTACAAAACATATTTTTGCGTCCTTATCGGTGTTTTGTTTTTATGTTTATTTTTATTTGCAATCAGATTTCATTTTTCAACTATCAGAGAATGTTTTTTGTATTTCAAAAATTTGATTATGCAGGGTGAAGAAAAAATTCAGGAACTGTCTCCATCCGTGCAAATCATAAGGAAAACTGAAGCCAAAAAATCGGAATCGAGGAAAAAATCGAACACCTCAAAAAACTCCAAAGCAAGTAACGTCAGCCAATTCGCGTTACCGTCGATTCATCTACTATCCGAACCAAAAAACAACGGAGAAAAATTATCCGATTCCGAGTTAAAAGCACGATCAGAAAATCTGATGAAAGTCTTAGAAGATTTCGGAATAAAAGGAGAAATTGTCGGAGTCAACCCGGGACCTGTTGTGACTTTGTATGAATTAACTCCCGCTGCCGGAATAAAATCTTCGCGCGTGATTGGATTGGCCAGCGATATTGCAAGATATATGAGCGCGATTTCTGCTCGAGTTTCGGTAATTCCGGGAAAAAATGCGTTAGGTATCGAACTTCCAAACACGAAAAGGCAAACTGTGTATCTCAGGGAAATTTTGGAGTCGAATGCATACAATCGCAGTACCGCCGCGCTGCCAATTTCTTTGGGAAAAGATATTTCGGGAGACCCGATGGTTGTCGATCTCGCAAAAATGCCGCACTTGCTGATCGCAGGAACGACAGGATCAGGAAAATCCGTCGGTATCAACGCGATGATTATGTCCCTACTCTACCGATTGCCTCCGGAAAAATGCAAATTTATAATGGTTGACCCGAAAATGTTGGAGTTATCTGTCTATGATAACATTCCGCATTTGTTGACTCCTGTTGTAACCGATCCGAAAAAAGCTGTCGTCGCGCTGAAATGGGCTGTGAAAGAAATGGAATCTCGTTACAAAGCGATGTCCAAAATCGGAGTCAGAAACATCGAAAATTACAATGCAAAATTGGCATCACTGAAATCGTCGGGCGAGAATATTTCTCGCAGGGTCCAAACCGGATTTGATCCGGAGACAGGCGCTCCCGTTTATGAAACTCAAAAAATGGAAATGAATCCGTTTCCTTATATTGTTATTATCGTTGATGAGATGGCAGACTTAATGTTGGTTGCGGGAAAAGATATCGAGGTTGCAGTTCAACGATTGGCGCAAATGGCACGAGCGGCAGGAATTCACTTAATCATGGCGACCCAAAGACCGTCTGTTGATGTCATTACGGGAACGATCAAGGCAAACTTTCCGACTCGAATAAGTTTCCAAGTCAGCTCGAAAATCGACAGTCGAACAATTTTGGGAGAACAAGGAGCAGAACAACTTCTCGGACAGGGAGACATGCTGTACATGTCATCCGGTGGTCGAACAACTCGTGTTCACTGTCCATTTGTAAGTGATGGCGAAGTCGAAAAAATAACCAGCGCACTTCGTGAACAAGGTACTCCAAATTATGTCGAAGATATTTTGGAAGATGACGAAGGACTGCTGGATAGCTCAAATATCTCGGGTGCTAATGAAAATGATCCTCTTTACAAAGAAGCCGTTGATCTCATAATGAGAGAAGGAAAGGCCTCCACCAGCTTTATACAAAGACATCTGAAAATCGGATACAATCGCGCTGCACGAATTATCGATATGATGGAAGAAGAAGGAATCGTTTCTCCAGCAAATCATGTCGGAAAAAGGGAAATACTAGGACGATGAAAATTTTAAATTTATTAATTTTGATGTTTTTGAATTTTTTGTGTTGTGCTGAAAACTTACAGAAACGACCTGCGCCAAAAACCGATTGGATTTCAAAAATCGAGAACTATTTTAATGAAAAATTAGATTCCGTAAAATCAGATTTCACGCAAATCGGAAGTCGCGGAAATATTTCTACGGGAAAGATTTTTTTGAAGAGAAAAAAAGGATTGATGAAGTTATACTATAACGATCCGAATCCAAATGTAGCAATCGTAAAAGATTACAAACTTACTCATTTTGATCGAGATCTCAAGGAAAAAACTATCGTCTCCGTATACTCTTCTCCGCTTGCGTTTTTTTTGGAGAAAACAGTGAATCTGCAGAAAAATGTAAAGGTATTATCTCAGAATGAGTCGCCAAATTCCGTCCAAATTAAGTTGAAAAAAAAAGGAAGTGAAAACGAAGGCGAAATTACTTTGGTATTTTCGAAAAATCCGTTTCAGTTGAAAGGTTGGGTAGTTTTAGAGAATAATAATTACGGCAGACAAACCCAAATAATTTTGGAAAACGCCCAATTTAACGCATCAATTTCGGACAAGGAATTTGAGAAATTTTCCTTAACAAGTGAAGAGGGGAAGTAACCTCCCCCGTCATTCGTTTTTTAATCATTCTTTTGTCACTAAAGAGTTTAAAAATTCTATCAAACCTTTTTCCCCTTCGTCTCCCTCAAGAATAGATATCGCTTTGTTAAGATCTGCCTTTCTTTCTATTAGCAATCTAGCTGTATTTTCTGATCTTAAACGCGCAGCATAAATTAAGGGCGTCCATCCTCTGTCGTTTTTCACATTTGGATCAGCCCCATGATCCAGAAGCATTTTCACTATATCGTAGCGAATTTTCACTAGATCATAACCATTAGTTCCTTCGTGTATATTTGAAACAAGTCTGTATGAGAATAATAGCGCATGTATCAAAGCTGTGTCACCATTGGAATCTTTTGCATTAACATCTGCCGGAAAGTATTCCATCACCCTACTGTATACATTTAGCAGAGCATCTTTGCTCATCGGAATTTTGTTTTTGCTCGCTACTATCAGAGATATTAAATCGGATTCATAACCTTGTTTTAGCAGCAACTCCACAACATTCTTATGCCCCTTCAAGGCTGCGCGCATTAAAGCGGTGATTCCACTTTTTGCACAATTTTTATTAGCTCCTTTTCCCACCAGATATTTTACTATATCCTTATTGCCTTTTTCTGCCGCTAAAAACAACGGAGTCTCTCCCCACTTACTTTTTGCTTCGATATTTGCTCCTTTTCCCACCAGATATTTTACTATATCCCAATGGCCTATTTTTGCCGAAATAATCAACGGGGTCTCTCCCCACCTATTTTTTGCTTCGATATTTGCTCCTTTTCCTAACAAATATTTTACTATATCCTTATTGCCTTTTTCTGCCGCTAAAAACAACGAAGTCCTTCCAACATAATCTTTGAATTCGATATTTGCTCCGTTTTCTAACAAATATTTTATTATATCTATATGACCTTCCCTCGCCGCTACATTGACAGCATTTCTACTGATCTTCACTCCCTCATCTACAAGTTTTTTTACTTCTTCGATATTACCTTTCCTTAAAGCAACACGCATATTTTTTTGCTCTTGCTTCTCATTCCGTTGTCGAGGCTGTTGTTGCTGCTGATCCCTAAACTGCTGCATATGAAGCTGACGAACCTGAAATGGTTGACTCTGAAATGGCTGTACCTGTTGTTGCTGCTGATCCCTAAACTGCTGCATATGAAGCTGCTGTATCCGCTGGCGTAACTGAACCTGAAACTGCTGCATATGAAGCTGCTGTATCCGCTGGTGTAACTGAACCTGAAACTGCTGCATATAAAGCTGCTGTTGTGCGCTCATTTGCTCTACAGTCATCGCTGTTAAAGCCAATAGATCTAACCCATTTTCTGACCAAATAGGTATTCCTTCCCTCGAAGAAATTCTGATTCTTCGGCTTTGCTGTTCTTCTCCATTTATTTCACTGATTTGAGAAAAACTTCTCTTATTTCCGTTATTTCCGAAATTTCCATTCGGATTGTTTGGAAACATTCCAAATACGATTTCACTCGTAACTGCCAAGCTGGCTATCAATAAAGATTTTTTCATTTTTTTGCCTTTCAATATCTCTACCTATCTATATAGTGCTTTTTTTTGCGTTTCCAAGAAAAAACAAAAAATTATTTTAAAAAAGCAAGCAAATTCTTGGCAATGTATCGGACAAAATCTCTTACAACTATTTTTCCGCTTGATCCGGAAAAAAGAAAATTGTAGAATTCAACCATTGGAAAGAAGTTAGTGATATGATAGATCCATTGCATCAGTTTGTTGTATCTCCCCTCTTAAAGTTAGAGGTGGGTGGAGTGGATTTGTCTTTTACGAATTCCTCTCTTGCTGTCCTGATCGCGGTTGCGCTGACTTTTGTTCTGTTTTTGTGCGGATTGAGAAAGGGCGGGATGATCCCGAATCGAATTCAAGCTTTCGTTGAAATAATTTATGGTTTTATTTCAGAGACAATTACAGGGAATACCGGGACTGCGGGTTTGAAGTATTTTCCGTTCGTTTTTTCGATTTTCTTTTTCGTATTGCTTGGGAATTTGTTGGGTATGGTTCCCTATATGTTCACATTTACCAGCCACATAATCGTTACTTTTACTCTCGCGATGATTGTTTTTCTGTTCGTAACGATTCTGGGAATAGTTCTTCATGGATTTCACTTTTTTTCGTTGTTTATGCCAAAGGGAGTTTCGATTTTTTTAGCTCCGATTTTGGTTCCTGTTGAAATGATATCTTACTTAGCCAGACCTGTCAGTTTATCTGTTCGTCTTTTCGCAAATATGTTGGCAGGACACATTATGATGAAGGTCTTCGCTGGGTTTGTCGTGATGATGGGAATATTTGGAATAGCCCCTATGGCGGTTAACGTTGTTTTAACGGGATTAGAGGTGGTTATTTCTATGTTGCAAGCTTATATATTTACCGTATTAACTTGCGTATATTTGAATGATGCAGTAAATTTGCATTAGGTTTTTGGAAAGGGAGTTTTAAAGATGTTATCAGCTGAAGCTATGCGTTATTTGTCGGCAGCCATTGCTGTTATTGCTTTGTATGGAGTTGGTATGAGTATGGGAAATTTGTTCTCGACTTGGCTAAATGCGATTGCCAGGAATCCTGAAGCGAACGACAGAATGCGTGTCGTAGGTATATTGGGTATGGCTCTTACGGAATCCATCGGTTTGTTCGCTCTTGTGGTTGCGTTGTTGATTTTGTTGTTAAAATAAGTGGCGTAAATTGTTTCCTCAACTAAATGCGACAACTTTTCCATCTCAGATTTTTTGGGTTATTCTCGGCTTTTTTTGTGTATATGTGATTATGGCATTTTTTGCCGTGCCGAGATTGAGAAAGATTTTGGGTGATCGTCAGTCGTATGTAGATAACTTGTTGGACGTTGCAAAAAAGTTTAACGAAAAGTCGGAAAAACTGGGAAAAGAGTCGAGGAATTTGCTTGCAGAAACAAAGCAGATAATTTATCGCGATGAAGCAAGGTTAATTGAAGAGCTCAATAAAAAAAATGCGGAGATAAATCGAAAAATCTCTCAGTCAGTTCTGGAGCAAAGAAATCGAGAAATTGCTTCGTTGAGTGATTCTTCGGAGGAGGTTTTCAAAGAGGTGTCTGCTGATTTGGATGAGCTTGTTAACCTGGCTATGCAAAAAGTGGAGGGTCAAAAATTATGAAAAGTGCTCTTCCTCGTCTATTGATATCTATCGACGAATTTTTAAGAGAAAATGTGAAGTTAGGGTTAGAGGCGTACACAATTGCTGAATTGTCTATTTTAATATCGTTTCTATGTTTTTTGGCGATAATCATCAAAAAGGTTTGGCCGTTGGTGATAAACAGCTTGGATGGACACATTGAAAAAGTAAAAAATCAAATAGATTCTGCCGAAAGATTAAGAAGTGAATCTACGGTTTCCTTAGCGAAGGCAAACCAAGTCAGTGCAGGTATCCAAAATGAGGTGGAGAATTATAAAAAAAGATCAGAGGAACGAATCGCTCAGTTGGAAATAGAGAATCAGCGCTATATTCAAGCAATGAAAGAAAAGATGGCTGTTTCGCTGAATGCACAGTTAAGCGCGGAGTTATCAAAGCAAAAAGAGTTGTTAGTAGATAGGCTGGCGGATCTTATAGCAGAAAAACTTTCAGAAAGGGTGAAAGAACAGGTTTGTGAAGTTGATTTCTCAAAGGAAGATCTGAAAAAGTTGATCGGATGATAACTGTGGATTATTAATTTTTAAGTTCTTTTTGCGTCTATTTTATTTTGGAATGTTTTATGATATTTTCTTGATGTATTTTAGTAAGGGAAATTGTGATGACTGAAAATATGGCAAACAAAGTAAAAGCGATTATCGCTGACAAGTTGGGAGTTGATCCAGCAAAGGTGGTTGATGAGGCGCGCTTTGTTGATGACTTAGGGGCAGACAGTTTAGATACTGTTGAGTTGGTCATGGCTTTGGAAGAAGAGTTTGGCGTGGAAATTTCCAACGAAGAAGGTCAGGAAATTCAGTCGGTAAAAGATGCTGTTTCTTTCATTGAAAAAAAAGCTAACTAAAAAGGAATCATGATGAGAAGGGTAGTTGTCACCGGAATAGGGATGGTATCTCCGTTGGCTCCGTCGGCTGGGGAGTCCTGGTCTCGATTACTGAATTGTGAATCGGGTATAAGAAAGATTGTATCTTTCGATGTAAGTGATTTGGCTTCGAAAATAGCCGGTCAAGTTCCGACGGAGGAAACGGCTCCAGATGCTCCTACCCTTTTCGATCCGTTAAAGTATGTGTCGACAAAAGAACTCGGAAGAATTGATAAATTCATTTTGTTCGCATTGGCGTCCGCAACTGATGCTATGGAAGACGCCGGACTGAGTAAAGATTTATCAGATGGAGAAAGGGAACGTTTTGGTGTAATAATCGGATCGGGAATCGGAGGATTGCCTGCGATTTACAACACCTCGATGAAGTTAGGCAGTGACGGGGCAAGGCATATATCGCCGTTTTTTATTCCATCGTCGCTAATTAACTTGGCATCAGGGCATGTATCAATACGGTTCGGGTTAAAAGGACCAAACCATGCAGTCGTAACGGCATGCGCTTCGGGAACTCATGCCATCGGTGATGCAGCGAGAATGATAAAAGTTGGCGATGCGGATATGATGGTCGCAGGTGGAGCAGAAGCTGCTGTGTGCCGGTTAGGAGTGGCAGGATTCTCTTCAGCGCGAGCGTTATCTACCCACAAAAATGATAATCCGCAAGAGGCGTCGCGTCCTTGGGATAAGTCCAGAGATGGGTTCGTTATTTCCGAAGGATCCGGAATCGTGATTTTGGAAGAGCTGGAACATGCCAAAAAGCGCGGAGCAAAAATTTATGGAGAATTGGTTGGGTACGGAATGTCAGGGGATGCTTACCATATGACTGCCCCATGTCCAGACGGTGACGGTGCGTTTAGGTCGATGCGCAATGCACTGGAATCCGCGCAGATAAATCCTGACCAAATTGATTATATTAATGCACACGGCACATCCACTCCTGCGGGAGACATCGGTGAGCTCAGAGCAGTCGAAAGAGTGCTTGGTGAAGGAAGCAAAGCGTCTATGTCATCCACAAAATCTTCAATAGGACATCTGCTCGGGGCGGCAGGAGCCGTCGAAGCGATCTTCTCGTTGTTGGCGATCAAGGATCAGGTGGCCCCGGCGACTTTAAATCTTCATGATTCGGAGGAAACTTTCTTGGATTTGGTTCCGTTACAGCCGCGCGCAAGAAAAATTGATTATGTATTGTCAAATTCGTTCGGATTTGGAGGCACTAACGCGAGTTTGGTGTTTAAGAAGTTTTGATATCAAGAGGAGTTCAGCGCTGTTTGGGAGGCTTCGCGTTAGGCTTTCTTATCGGTGCAGGTCTTCTCGCTTCTTATGGAATACATTGTATAAATAAATATTCTGGCTACTCGCCCTCTGAGGGTTCGTATTTGATACTTGACCAGCCTGAGAATCTTTCTTATGTTTCCAATCTTTTCATTGAGAATAATCTTGCGAGTGAAATTCACAACAATTCTTTCCTTACAAAAATAATTATAAAATTTGGTGAATTATTGGGATATAAACTTAAGTTTGGAGAATATTCCATTCCTAAAAATGTTTCTCTGTGGAATGCGATCAAAATACTGTCGGTGAAAAGACCCGTTATTCACAAGGTGTGCATTCCGGAAGGATTTTCTGTCCACAGAGTTTTGGAGAGATTGAATAACGACAAATTTCTTCGCGGAGAAATAACAAAAATTCCCGAAGAAGGATCGTTGATGCCTGACACTTATTGTTTCAAATACCCAACGACTCGTCAGCAAATAATAGATCAAGCGCAAAAAGCGATGTCTGATTTCATTGAGAAAGAATGGGAAAATAAGTCGGAAGATTGCTTTTTGAAAACGCCACAGGAAGTTTTGACTTTGGCATCGATTATTGAGAGAGAATCCTCCATAGAGCTGGATGTCATTGCAGGAATGTACTTAAATCGTCTGAAAATCGATATGAAATTGCAAGCTGATCCGACAACTATTTATGCAATGGTGAAAGGGCAAAAGTTCCCGAGAAGTCTCACCTATAAAGATTTAAAATTCGATCATCCGTACAATACTTATGTGTACAAAGGATTACCTCCCGGACCTATTTCAAATCCTGGGAAAAAATCTATATTGGCGGTGCTGCATCCGAAAAAATCCGATTGGCTTTTTTTATATTATGACGGCAGTTTTATGGACAAACCTGTTTTTTCTAAAACTTATCAAGAACATAGAAGAAATATCGCACGGATTCGGAAAATTAATATATCAAGAATTAAGTAATCAAAAATTTTACGAAAAACAGTAAATCATTTTAAATATCTTCCGAGAATTTTTGCTTCCATTTTCCTGTTAATATCTTCCAAACTTCCGCTTGTCGTCGTAAGCCTAGAATACTTTTTTTGGATATGCCAAATTCTGCCATAATATCCTCATGATTCGAAACTAAAATAAACAAAAGCTTTTTAAATTTCTCATTTACTTTTTTATTTAAGGAATTTTGAATTGAAGATAAGATGTCCTCGGAAGGCAACATTCCGTTAATCATTGTATTGTAAAATAGCCTTTTTTGATCCGTAGTTAACAAATTCCACTGATTGATGGGTATTCTCAATTCATCTATGTACATTGATTTATAGCCGTATTTTTGCGCGATTTCTCGAGTTGTTCTGTTTTGCAAATCTGATACCAATTCTTCGTCATTTAGTCGTTGTCCGTTCCTTCTCTTGAGCTTATTTTCATTATCTCGATAAATCAGATGTTGAGCTATTTTTTGTGTAACTCCGTATTTTACGCATATTCCCTGCAAAGTCAGTAATCCTTCATTGTAATCACTTACTACTCTTTCCTTTTGTTTCTGGGGAATAAGTTGGCGCCTTCTATATATTATTTCCCATGGCTGCTTAACGAGTGTCAAATCCTTGCCATTTTTGCGAGCTTCATGGATAACGCAATACAAATCGCTCTCCTTGATACCATGTTTGCGTGCTATTCCTTTATGTGTCAGCAGTTTTTTTCTGTAATCCTCTATTATCGCGTCTTTTTCATTTTCATTAAGAGCCGTGATAAATTGCCCACTTTCTTGTAATTTTCTCAGCGTATTAATTGTTGCATTCCTTTTTTTACCGATAATATTATGAAAATTTCGCCATTCAACATCCTGTTGGAGAGTATTTATTATATTTTTCTCTATTGTTTGAGATTTTTTGCTGCGATCATCATTTCTCGAATTTATTCCTAAAATTGAGGTCCAACGCTCGAGAGTTCGAATTGATATTGCATTTAATTCTGAGATATTTTCTATTGTACAATCTTTCATATAAACGTATTCCGTCAGTGCTTTCTCAATTTGTTTTGCATTATAAAACTGACTTTTCAGATTAAGGGAAAAGTTTCGAATTTTCTCTTTTGTTAATGCATCGATTCCTGATGACTCGGAATTTGTTGCGGAAGTACTCCCTAACTTTGCTTTACTTGAATGTTGCACCGGTTTGTGTATCAAATTCCTTGTGCACTCACCCCTAACCCATGCAGAATAAATTCCAAACGTACTTTGCGAAGTAAAAATAACAAATGACGCTATTACTAATCTTTTCATTTCCCTCTCCCGAAGGAGATCATAAACTTCTTTGATCGTTTTTCAAGAATTATTTTCTTAGATCGACTCAGTTTGATAAATTCGGACTAAAGTTGTAGAATACGCCGTTATATTTGGAGAGTGATTTCATGGACATTTCGGGTTTTGAATTAGCAAAGCGCAGTAACGAAAAAAAAGCTGTCGCGATGATTGTAGATGGTCAAACTGTGGACCTATCAACGATGGTATCCGAAACTACAACTGCGGAGTTCATAACAAAGCAGCATCCGAAAGCGCTGGAGATATTCAGGCACACAACGGCTCACATCATGGCTCAGGCGATCAAGGAAATTTGGCCTTCTACTCAGCTGGCAATCGGACCTGTGATCGAAAACGGATTTTATTACGACATTTCCTGCGATCACCAATTGACTCCCGATGATTTTGCGAAAATCGAAAAGAGAATGAAGGAAATCATCAAGGAAAATTACAAAATCACGAGAGAAGTTCTCACAAAAGATGATGCGTTGAAACTTTTCGCAAACGATAAATTTAAGGTCGAACTTATCACCGATTTGGATGTCGAAACTGTCAGTATTTATCGGCATCAGGACAAATTTGTAGATCTTTGTCGTGGACCTCACCTTCCGTCGACGGGAACGGCATCTACGCACTTCAAAATCATGAAATTGGCGGGAGCTTACTGGCGTGGTGATTCAAAAAGAGAAATGCTGCAGCGTGTTTACGCGACATCTTGGTTTACGAAAGAAGATTTGGATACTTACATCAAAAATTTGGAAGAAGCCGAAAAAAGAGACCATCGCAAAATCGCGAAAGAGATGGATCTGTTTCACATGCAGGAAGAATCTCCGGGATGTATTTTTTGGCACCCGAAAGGCTGGACTGTCTATAACGTACTCAAGGATTACATCAGGAAATGCATTTTGAAAGACGGGTATCAGGAAGTTTGCACTCCGCAGCTGGTCGATCGGACTCTTTGGGAAGCGTCGGGGCACTGGGAAAAATATCGCGAAAATATGTTTATAGCCGAATCGGAAGACAGAATTCTCGCGGTGAAACCGATGAACTGCCCGGGAGCAATTCAGATTTTCAAGCAGGGAGTGAAAAGCTATCGTGATCTGCCACTGCGTTTGGCGGAATTCGGTTATTGTCATCGAAATGAGCCGTCGGGATCTCTTTACGGAACGATGAGAGTCAGAGGTTTTACCCAGGACGATGCTCATATTTTCTGCACGCCTGATCAGATCAATGGCGAAACGAAAAAATTCTGCAGTTTACTTGCGAAAATTTACAAAGATTTAGGATTCGAAAGTTTTTCCGTGAAATTTTCTGATCGTCCTGAGAAGAGAATCGGAGCGGACGAAATTTGGGATTTGTCAGAAAAATTGTTGCAAGAAGCAGTAACCGAGGCGGGTTTCGAATACACGTTGAACAAAGGTGAAGGAGCTTTTTACGGTCCGAAGTTGGAATTTTCGTTGAAAGATAAAATCGGCAGAGAGTGGCAGTGCGGAACTTTGCAGGTTGATTTCCAATTGCCGCAAAGATTAGGTGCTTATTACACGGGCGAGGACGGGGAAAAGCATCATCCGATAATGCTGCACCGTGCGGTGTTGGGATCTCTCGAAAGGTTTTTCGGAATTTTACTGGAAAATTACGCCGGAAGGTTACCAATGTGGTTGGCTCCTGTTCAGATTGTGTTTGCAACCATCACGAACAGTTTCGACGGATATGCTGAAGAAATTTGTAAGAAATTCGAAGCTGCCGGATTACGTTGCGAATTAGATACTCGCTCGGAAAAAATTTCCTACAAAATCCGCAGTCATATTATGCGAAAAGTTCCTGTCATCGCGGTTATCGGAGAAAATGAGCAAAACAATCGCCAGCTAACGTTACGTTACGCAAACGGAAGTCAGGAAAGTTTTTCGGTTGATGAGGCGCTGAAAGTTATGTTGGAGAAATGCTCGTCACCGAAAATTTAATCGCTGTAGATTTAGATTGCTGTTACGAGTTTAATTTTATATTATTTACACACGAGTTTGGGGGTGTATTGTGTTGTTAGATCTGATAGCTCAAAAGATTTCGGGATTGAAAGATGTCTTGCCTCTTGTTGAAGGTGGTAAGGGGATTTCAGTATCCAATGGAGAAACTTGCGGGGCGTGGGCGGCGGCCGGTGCTGTCGGAACATTTTCCGCTGTCAACGCTGACTCCTACGATGAAAAGGGCAATATCATTCCGCAAATTTATCACGGAAAAACAAGACAAGAACGCCACCGCGAATTGATTGAATACGCAGTTGCAGGGGGAATCGCTCAGGCGAAAATCGCACGTGAAAGATCCAACGGCAAAGGACGAATTCACATGAACGCCCTTTGGGAAATGGGTGGCAGTCAAGAAGTTATAACCAGAATTTTGGAGGGCGCAAAAGGGTGCATCCACGGGGTCGTTTGCGGAGCCGGTATGCCCTACTCGCTGTCCGAAATCGCAGCAAAGTTCGAAGTCCATTATTATCCTATCGTTTCATCGGCACGAGCTTTTTCCGCCCTATTTCGTCGCTCGTTTAAAAAGTGCGTTGATCTTCTGGGAGGCGTAGTTTATGAAGATCCGTGGCTGGCAGGAGGTCACAATGGATTGTCTAACGCGGAATCTCCGAATAATCCGATGAATCCGTATTTGAGGTTGGTCGAATTGCGGAAAGTTATGAATTCTTTCAATTTAATCTCGATACCAATAATCATCGCCGGGAGTGTTTGGTGGCTATCCGAGTGGCAAGATTACATGAACAATCCGGAAATCGGAAATGTCGCGTTTCAGTTCGGAACTCGTCCGATTTTAACAACGGAATGTCCTGTCGCGAAGGCCTGGCAGCCGAAATTAATGGCTCTAAAGCGCGGAGATGTGAAATTAACGACACTTAGTCCGACGGGATTTTATTCATCGGCCATTAACAACGAAATGATTTCGAATTTATTAGCCAGACAAGAAAGACAAGCTCCGATAGTTGAGAATTCCGAGTTGAAAGTAAAAGTATTCGGTCGGGAAATTTGTTTGGATAACAGTTTTTCGGACAAAGTTAACCAGTGGACAGCAAATGGTTTTAATGCGGCGATGCTAACTCCGTCAAACTCAGTTGTTTTTGTGACTCCCGAGGAGTCTCAAGCCATTCTGCAAGATCAAAGAAATTGCAGCGGATGTCTAAGCGCGTGTCACTTCAGCAGTTGGTGTCAGTCGAAAGGGTCGACAGGAAGGATTCCCGACCCACGCAGTTTTTGCATTCAAAAAACACTGCAGAGTGCTGCTCACGGCGGGAATCTTGAGGAAAGTTTGATATTTGCGGGTCATTCTGCATATCGCTTTGCGGAAGATCCTTTCTATGAAAACAACTTCATTCCAACAACCCAGCAGCTGATTGACAGGATTCTCACGGGATTTTGATGCGCATAGCTAAAAAAATAGCGGAGAGCGGCGCGGCATCGCGTAGGGAAGCAGAAAGGCTGATCGCTGAAGGCAGGGTTTCCGTCAATGGCGAAGTCATCGCGTCTCCCGTGTTTTTCGTTGATGATTCCCACGAAATCGAGATCGATAGCAAGCCAATCGGCAAGAAATCCGAAAAATTAATTGTTTGGAAAATGAACAAACCGAAAGGATATCTCACGACAAAACGCGATCCGAAAGGAAGAAAAACGGTATTCGATTTGTTCCCAAAAACCAATGACAGATTGCTGTATATAGGGCGGCTAGATTACAACTCGGAAGGACTGCTGCTGTTTACTAATGACGGAAATTTTTCGCGCACACTGGAATTGCCTTCCACCAGACTGTCGCGATCTTATAAAGTTCGATTTCATGGAAATCTCACGAAAGAAAAAATCGAAAAATTGCAAAACGGAGTGACAGTCGATGGAATCAACTACGAGCCAATCAAAGTCGAAATCGGAAAACAAGACAAATCTAACAATTGGGTAATTCTAACATTGAAAGAAGGAAAAAATCGAGAAATCCGCAAGGTTTTGGAATCGCTCGGGTGCATCGTCAATCGACTAATCCGCATCAGCTACGGAACCGTGTCGCTCGGCAATCTTTCTTTGGGAGAAATCGAAAAATTGTCTGAAAAAGAAGTTCAAAAGCTCGTAAAAATAGCAAAATATCATCAGATTTAGTGAACTATTGATGTAATTTAATATCATATTTTATTTAATAATTTATTAACCTATTCCTGTTACAACATATTCGTACAGATTTTTATAAGTACGGAGTGCATTATGAACTTGTTTGCCAAAAAGGTATTTGACATAGGAGAGGTAAGCCTCCTAAAAAATCGAGAAACACCGAGTAACTATTATTGTAAAATTTTACATACAACAAAAGTCCTCAATAAAATTGCCAGCATCTTCTGCCAACTCCAAACAGGAGAAAAAGCATGTTAAATATCAAAAATAACAACCAAAAATTTTGGATTATCACCATGATATTTGCCCTGATGCTAATTTTGATTTTGGAGCAACGAAGTAATAATAACGCGCAGAATATCATAAAAAATACTCTAATATGTATTGAAAAAAACAATAAGTCCAATAATCGTAGGCTGCTAAACCTTCTTTCTATGCCTTCAGATAAAATCGTTAATATTGGTTCTGCGAAATTCTATGTTCCGAATTATCCTGTCGATCTTATTCAATCAGAAATAGTTGATGACGGAACATTCTACGAAATTGATGTATTGGAAAAATTGCAACCTTACATCAAGAAAAACGCCGTGATTTTGGACATTGGAGCCTGTATTGGAAATCACTCTATCTATTGGGCTTTAAAAGCTAACGCAAAACGGATTTATTCTTTCGAACCCGTAAAAGAAACTTTTCGCATCTTAAAAAAGAATGTAGAACTCAATAATTTGAACGATAAAATAAAAATTTTCAACATCGGACTGAGTGATAAAAAAACTAACGGCAGTATTTCTTTTTATAATCATAATAATATAGGAAGCACTCGCATTAAGCAAAATACCGATGGAAATTTGTTGCTGAACAAATTAGATAATATAAAAATCGAAGAAAATACAGTTGATTTTGTAAAAATCGACGTAGAAAGACACGAATTGGAGGTATTGCAGGGAGCTCGAGAAACTCTGATAAAATACAAACCGGCGATTTTTGTCGAGACTTTTCCCGATAAAAAACCGAAAGTTCATGAGTATCTAACAAATCTGGGATATCGATTAGAAAAAAGTTTTAGTAATAATTATTTATACATCTTTGATAAGGAAAAATAATAGTTAATTTAGTTTTTCTCCGCACTTTTCAGCTGTCCGCAGGCGGCAAAAATATCATCGCCGCGCGATTTGCGGATGACCGCGCGCAATCCGTGTTTGATTAAATTCATCGAGAAAAAATTTGCATCTTCCCGTCTCGTTCCTTTGAAGATTGAATCAGGCCAATCGTTGTAAACGATCAGATTCACCTTTGCCGGAAAATTTCGCAAAAGTTTGATCAGCTGCTTTGCATTTTCCGCGGAATCGTTTACTTCTTTCAAAAGCAAATATTCAAAAGTGATTTTTTCAGTATTGCTTTCAGATTGATACTTTTTAGTTGCGTCCAAAATTTTTTTTATGTTGTATTTTCGGTTTACAGGCATCAAAGAATTTCGAATTTCATCATTTGGAGCATGAAGCGATACCGCCAATTTTACTCCGAATTTCGCAAGTTCGTGCAGTTGATTTTCAATGATTCCGCAAGTCGAAACCGTAATTTTGTTGCGCGAAAAATTGTGAGTTTTTTTGTCCAGCAAAATCGAAAGCGTTTCAAAAAGGTTTTCAGAATTCAAAAGAGGTTCGCCCATTCCCATGAAAACGATGTTCGAAATCGGAAATCGATCTTTCCAAAAAATCACCTGCGCGACAATCTCGGCGGAAGTTAAATTTCGGACGAATCCTTGGGTTCCCGTGTGGCAAAATTTGCAACCCATCGCGCATCCGACTTGAGACGAAACACAGATGGCATTTCGTTTTTCATCGGGAATAAAAACCGTCTCAATTCGATTGCCGTCGGCGAATTCCAACAGCGCTTTTTTTGTTCCGTCTTTCGATGTTAACAATGTAACGCACTTTCCTCGCGACAATGAAAATTTTTCTTTAAGTTTTTCACGAATTGCTAAAGATATGTCGCTCATCTCATCGAAATTTTTCGCAAGTTTTTTATGAATCCACGAATAAACTTTTTTTGCATCCGATTGAGCAAATCCATTCTCGACGAAAACTTTTTTTAAATGAGAAATTTTGTATCCCAACAAATTTATTTTTTGCATTGACTTCTCGCCAGCTCGTCTGCGCGTTCGTTGTAATGATCTCCGTTGTGTCCTTTTACCCAACGCCATGTCACTTTGTGCCGCACGACTTGATCTCTCAACTCGATCCAAAGTTCTTTATTTTTTATCGGAGATTTATTCGAACTTTTCCAACCGTTTTTCTCCCAATTTTTGATCCAGTTTGTGATGCCGTTTTTTACATAGGTGCTGTCAGTGAAAATTTCGATATCCGCTGCCTTAGATTTAGTCATTTCCGAAATTTTTTTCAGCGCGTTAATCGGACCGAGAAGTTCCATTCTGTTATTTGTTGAATTGATTTCTCCTCCGCATAACTCAAACTCTCCGTCATCGCCGACAATTATTGCGCCCCAACCTCCAGGCCCAGGGTTTCCCGAGCAAGCTCCGTCAGTGTAGATTTTTAATTCTCCATCAGGAACTTTTTCCAAAAGTTTTTTGGATTTTTTCTCGAAATTCGTTTTTTCATCTTCCTTGGAATCGATAAAAATCTCTCCTTTAAAAACATAGCTCGCTGGACCTTTTTGGATTATTGAATCATCATCTTTTATGAAAATTTCCAAATCACCGCCAGGCTGTTTTACTCGGATTTTATTCCCTGTTAACTTCAATTTGTAAGCAGAAAATGCCGCAGCACTCGCTCCGCTTCCGCATGCCAAAGTGAATCCGACACCGCGTTCAAAAACTTCCAGCTGAATTTCTGACTTATTTATGATTTTTGCAAAAGAAACGTTGATTCGATTTTTGAACAGCGCAAATTTCTCTAATTTTTCTCCGATTTTTTGTTTGATCTTTTGCGGAATGGATTTTTTCAAAAACAAAATCAAATGAGGATTTCCTAATGAAATCGCGGAAGCTCGATCGAAATATAAAATTTCATTTTGTGATAGATCTAACTCGGTCAATAAATCACCAACGTCGATATCCTTGTTTTCAATTCCCAAATCTGCATGAGAAAAAGATGGTTGTCCGACATTTACGAAAATTTTTCCGTCGACAATTTTCGTTTTATAATTTTTGGATTTTGTTTTTATATCCAACTCAAGGAGATCGAAATTTTTTTTCATCAGCAAAGCTAAACATCGAGATGCGTTTACACAAATTTCCGCTTCACTTGCATCGCTATTAAAAAAATTTGCGATGATTTCATTATTTTTTCTTTGATAAATTACAAGAGTGTCACAACCAATTCCAAACTTACGATCACAAAGAAACTTTATATCTTCAGTGCGAAAATTTTCATTCAGTTGAGACTTCTCCACAAACACAAAATCGTTCCCAAGACCTTGCATTTTATCAAAAAAAATTTTCACCAAATCACTCCTGACTCAACAATTCTTCCGTTATGATTTTGCCTCTTTCAACGGCCGGCTGGTTAAACGGATCGACTTCCATCAACCTGCAAACGCAGGCGACTTCCAGCATAAAATGCATGAACAAAGCGCCGAGGTTCTCCGCAGAAACAGGCGGAACTTCAATTCTTCTCACATTGAAACCATTTTCCAACAAAACTTTTTGCGTCGCCTCGCATTGACTTCCGAAAATTTCCGAAATTTTTTTATGCTTTAGATATCCAAATTTATGAGGTAAATCTGCATTATCTATGCTCAAAGATGATTCCTGTTTTTCGTAAAAGAAAGTGAAACATTTATCGCACGGACCATCCAAATAAAGCTGCAGCTGACTGTGTTGATCGACCGAACCAATCGCCGTCAACGGAGTTATTCCCTTCCCGTCTTTTCCTGAACTTTCCGCGTATAATTGAGCTAACCAATACCCGAAATTTATTAATTTTTCGGAATAAATGAATGAAACGTGATTATAAATTCCTTTCTCAAAATTTTTAAAAACGAAATCTGCACCCTCCTGAACTTTGTAAATGGAATTTCCGAAATTGTCCAAAACTCGCCGACCGCCGGTTCGAATTGCTCGAGGATCCAATCCGCACAAAATTGCGGGAATCATTCCGACCAGAGAAAATACGGAATAGCGTCCGCCAATGGTTTTCGGATGATCAAAACACAAGAATTTATTCTGATTCGCAATCTGTCGCAGAGTGGAGTCTTTATCCTCCGTAACAATCAGAAACCTATCCTTAAAATAAGGAGAATGCCTTGCATAATCCATAATAAGCAACAGTTGGCAGATGGTTTCTAAAGTTTCGCCGGATTTTGAAATGACCAAAAATCCTGTGTCATTCAAATTGATTTTATTCAACAGATTTTCCAAACTGCTCGGATCAAGATTACTAACGAACTTCAGATTCTTTTCGCAAGAGTTCGCTATAGAACAAATTGCTTGACCGCCTAAACTCGACCCGCCTGTGCCCAAAATTACAAAATTTCTCAATCCGCTCCAATTTTTAAACTTTGCATCACTGAACACGGATAAATCTTCTGAGTGCTTGACGATATTGTAGCAATCCAACTGAGTCAGTTCTTTGAAAAAATCAAATCGACTTCTTCTTTTTATTAGATCTGTAAGAACTATATGGTTATATAACATTATCTTTCTCCTCCGGATTTAAAACTGAAATTACTTCTGGATCTTTTTTGAAAAACTTTACGACTTCTTTTTTCACGGTTTCAAGCTTAAAATCTTTAATCGAATTTTTGTACTCCCTTAGAAATGCGTAGTCATACCCAACGCTGATTTTTTCCGACAGCCAATTCATTGTATCAATCACATCCGATTGGTAATTAAAAACATCAGAGGACTTATACAATTCTTTCTGCGCGGAAATCAATTTTTGTTCGTTAACCTCGTACGCTAACTTTTTAATTTCGCTTAAAATTGCAAATTCGGTTTCCTTGGAATATTTATTCTCTCTTAACGTAACGGAAATTCTTAAATTTCCTTCTGCAAAATTCCAAAAAGAGTAGTCGAAACTTATACCGGACGCGACTCTTAACTCATTAATCAGAGATTTTTCGAGCTCTTTTTTCAGATAAACAAAAAATATTTCGAGAGCGATCGGCGAGACTGCTCTGAAAGGTTCCACTTCATCATAGACAGATTTTTCTTGTCGATAATTCGGCAAACGCCAATAGATTTCGACAAACGGGAATTTTACCTGAGATCCTGTCATTTCAAAACTAACGGTAGCATCATGATGAGTCGGTTCCCTTAGTCTTTTTATCTCAGATTTTGTTTTTTTCGAAAAATTTTCTTCTATTATTTTCGAAATTTCGTCTTTATTTTTGATATATCCAGAAATAATCAAAGTGACCCGATTATTTGTGTAATTTTTTTCGCGAAATTGCTTCAAATCATCAATGGTAGTTGAATTTAATTCTTCGATCGAAAAAGGTTTTCCGAAAGCATCATGCCAATATAAAGACCGCAAAGCCTCTCTTCGCAATCTGTTTTTATCCAATAACAACCATTGATTAAATTTGCTGGAGATTTTTTCTTTTTCTTTCGCCAATTCCTGCTCTGAAATTTCTAATCCGTAAAAATGCCGGGCCATGCATTCTATGTGAAAAGGAAGGTCTACCCGCTTTCCCAAAAACGAAAATAATGATTGCTCCTGTCCGATGAATGAAGTCATTTCGACGTTATATCCTTGCGGATTTTTATTCATTTCTTTCTCAAGTTTTTTCTTGAAAATATTTCCGATTAATTCCGCTTTTCCGGATTTTCCCATATCGTCGGAGTGCCCCGCTGACAAGCACAATGTCACAAACACATTATCGGATTTATTTGTTTCCAAAAAAACAACAGAAACATCATTGGACAATTTTCTATATTCCGCACCGCGATAAACCTCCGCGAAAATTTCTCCGATCAAAAAGAAAAAACACAGACAAAAAAACTTTCTAATCATCCTATCTATTTACCATCTTACGTGATTGCCGTTACATTTGTCTACTGTATCATTTGTTCGCGCAAGGAGGAACCAGCAACGGATTGTTCTTAGCACTTTCCAAATCGACGCCCTGATTTTCTAAACCACCGCACGCGGAAATCAGCAACAATGGAATCAACAAAAAATACTTGCTCATTTTTTTTCTCTCCCTTTTTTCCTCCGAATACGAAATTAATAATAGCACAAAAACTCCGACTACGATCGCGCTGTCGGCGATATTGAATGCCGGCCAGTGATACGATCCAAAATGAAAATCCAAAAAATCCACCACGGACTTATGGACAATTCTGTCAATAATATTCCCGATCGCGCCACCGATAATTAAGCTTGCAGGAAGCCGATAATTTTTGTTTTTTCGCGCATAATCTATCAAAAACCAAACGACAACAAGAGATAAAATGATAAGCACTATCGGCTGTAGAGTTCCGCTTAAAAGTCCAAAGGTGACGCCTCTATTTTGCACTCTTACGACATTGAAAAACGGAAAAATATTTATCGATTCTCCAAGATGCAGATTCCGAACGACAAACAGCTTCGAAAGCTGATCGCTCAGCAAAGTAAACAGAAACAAAAACGCAACTACGCGATGTTTTTCAGAACCTTTCGGCATCGATCGCAAACCTTATCTTCATCAACCTGTGTAATCTTCCAGCACCTTTCGCATTTTTCTCCATCAGCGAGAGAAACTACGACTTTTACATGAGGAAAATCCTCCGAAACAAATGCATTTTCCGGAGCTTCGCCATTTAAAATTTCGAATTGAGAAACAATAGCAATTTCTTCCCAAAATTCAGAATCTTTCGTATATAAAACCTCGTCCACGGCGAATAAAGTTACTTTTGCCTGCAAGCTTGAACCAATCAACTTTTCTTTTCGCGCGATTTCCAATGCAGTATTTACGACCCGACGTACCGACTTCACTTTTTCGATGTCTTCCGCGACTCTTTCGTTTTTCCATTCCACAACAGGAATCAAGTATCTTGCCAGATGAATGCTGGAATTTTCTTTGTTAAATGCCGACCACGCATCTTCCGCCGTGAAAACCATGATCGGGGCAATCCAACGAACTACATATTCGAATAAAGTGTAGATCACCATGCGGTAAGCTTTTCTTTTTTCATCATTGCGGTCATCACAGTAAAGACAATCCTTGCGAATATCAAAATAAAAAGACGATAAATCGTTCGCGCAGAAATTATACACCGTGTTGAAATATTTATTCAGATCATAATTTTCTATGCACTCAAATAACAGCTTGTGAACTTCGGTAATGCGATGCAAAACCCACTTTTCCAGGACGGGCAGTTCAGAATATTCAACAACTTCATTTTCCACATTATAATCCGACAGCGCTCCGAGCATGTATCGTAAAGTGTTGCGCATTTTGCGGTAGACATCCTCCAGCTGTTTCAAAATATTTTTTCCGATTTTTAAGTCCTGAGTGAAATCACTGCACGAAACCCACATGCGGAAAATATCTGCGCCGTAAGTGTTAACGATGTCCTCCAAATTGATTGTATTTCCGATGGACTTAGACATCTTGCGCCCCTGCTCGTCGACGGTAAATCCGTGAGTCATCACGGTTTTGAACGGAGCGTTTCCGAAAGTTCCGCAAGAGTTCAACAAAGAATGCTGAAACCATCCACGATGCTGATCCGATCCTTCAATGTAAAGATCCGACTGCCGCGCTCTGTTATCATTTCTAAAAACATAAGCGTAAGTCGAAGAACTTTCAAACCATACATCCAGCGTATCGAAATTTTGTTCGTAATCTTCGGCATTGTATTTTTCCCCGAGAAAATCTTGAGCCGGACGAACAAACCAAGCATTCGACCCTTCCTTTTCGAAAATTTGTGCAACACGTTCGATTACCTCGGCATCTTTCAAAACTTCCCCGGTCTTTTTGCTAATGAAAAGAGGAATCGGCACTCCCCAAACTCGTTGACGAGATACACACCA
Source organism: Holosporaceae bacterium UBA3830 (assembly GCA_002393025.1). GTDB lineage: Bacteria > Pseudomonadota > Alphaproteobacteria > UBA3830 > UBA3830 > UBA3830. The sequence continues at coordinate 27,775 of DGIE01000101.1, forward strand.
ATCGCCGCGATTTTCAACGAAGGCCTTAATTCGATTATATCCCTGCTTTGGAATCCATTTTGTTTTGTCGATTTCGCGCAGAGCTTTTTCGCGTAACCCCGTTTTGTCCATGCTGATAAACCACTGCGGAGTCGTACGGAAAATCAACGGAGCTTTCGACCTCCAAGAGTGAGGATAGCTGTGAACTATCGTTGTGTGGAAAAGCAGAGCGCCGACTTCGGTTAATTTTTCGAGCATTTCGTTTTCGATTTTGAAAACATGCTTACCCGCGAACATCGGAATGCCATCGTAATAAACTCCCGAATCATTTACCGTTTGCGGAACGGCAATTCCGTATTTTTTACACACGTTGAAGTCGTCAACACCATGTCCCGGAGCCGTGTGAACCAATCCTGTTCCGGCATCGATTTCAACATGATCTCCGTGAATCAATGGAACATCAAAATCGTATCCTTGTCCGACAAACGGATGAGAACAAATTGTATTCTGTAAAATTTCTCCGTCGAATTCTTTCAAAATTTCCGCAGAAATTTTTGTCGTTGCTATGAAATTCTCGACCAAGTCTTTCGCAATGACGATTTTTTTCGACTCTGTCTGCAGCAAACAATAGCGAAATTTTTTTGAATAAGAAATTGCGCGGTTTGCAGGAATCGTCCACGGAGTTGTTGTCCAAATCACGCAGTAGGCATCACGCAAAAATTCCAAATCAGTATTCTTAATCTTAAACGCAACGTAAATGCTGGCAGATTTCTTGTCGATGTAATCGATTTCGGCGTCCGCAAGGGCTGTTTTTTCAACCACTGACCAGAAAACCGGTTTTTCTCCGCGGTACAGTGAGCCGTCCAAAATAAATTTCCCAATCTGCCGAATAACGGTTGCTTCGGATTTCGGATTCATAGTCAGATAAGGATGTTCCCAATCTCCACAAACTCCGAGTCGTTTAAATCCATCCATCTGGACTTGAATCCATTTTTCCGCGAATTTTTGGCACATGGTACGAAATTCAGCAACAGAAATATCTGTTCTTTTTTTCGATTTTTCTTTTAACTTTTCTTCGATCTTCCACTCGATAGGAAGTCCGTGACAGTCCCATCCCGGAATGTAGTTAACATCAAATCCTTGCATTCTTTTAAAACGACAAATCACATCCTTGATGCACTTATTCAGGGCATGCCCTGCATGAGGTTTTCCGTTTGCGAAAGGAGGTCCGTCGTGCAGCAGATATTCTTCGCATCCTTTAGCTAACTGCCGAGATTGATCGTAAATATTGTCCCACTTTTTTAAAATTTCAGGCTCTCTTCTTGAAAGATTACCCCTCATCTGAAAATCCGTTTGCGGAAGAAAAATTGTATCTTTAAAATTCATTTTAGTTAACCATCGCAACCTCCTAAAAATAAATAAAAATCATGATGTAGTCAATAAAAAGAAGACTATCAATAGTGGGCCACAACGCAAAAAAGCAGAACTATTCGATCTCGGGAATATAAACCCTAGAAACTCTGTAGACAATGACTCAAAGAAACAAATGAGTTCTTTTTGAAAATAAAACAATCTGAAGAGTTAACGGACAACAAAGGAACTGCTACTTCAACCGAATAATCAGTCCGTTATAGACAATCGCTTATCAAAAGCACGCAAAAAGTTAACGAATTTAATTCAACGGTTTTTTAACTTTTTTGTGCTATTTTGCCAACGGGTGGGTGCGTGGGGCTTTGCAAAATAA